>NZ_LMEH01000002.1:0-363595 GCF_001425325.1 Leifsonia sp. Root1293
CGCTAGAAACGGATCACACACACACGAGGTTTTTGGCATTTGACATTGTGCACGCTGTTGAGTTCTCAAGGATCGGACGCTCCCGACTTCACACCCATAAAGGTGATCAACTCCGAGGCAACTTCTCTATATTACCCGTCTCGTTCTCGCTGTCAAATCGAGTGTTTCGCGCCTGACCGAGCATCCTCATTGGGACTGACTCGACGTACGCGACTCGAAGCTTGACGCTTGCACGAGAGCGGGTGAACCCCTGGCGCAGATGTAGTCCGAAGACTTTTCGTCTGTGTGTTCCAGGGGGTGATCCCCACTTGAGGCCGGCGAGCACGATTCTGATGAACCTTGGCGCTCTGCCGCACCTTTGGGGTGATGAGTAATAAGTTACGTGGCCGGAACGCTCGTCGCAAATTCGGGGAGCAGCCCGGGCGTGTCGGTCGGTTTCAGGCCTGCAGGAGGCTGAACACCTCGTATTCGGCGAGCTGCTCGCGGCCGCCCAGGCCCTCGAGCTCGAGCGTGACCGCGACGCCGGCGACAGCCCAGCCGGCACGTTCGATGAGGCGGCAGGCCGCCTGCGCCGTGCCACCCGTGGCGAGGACGTCGTCGATGACGAGCACGCGGGAGCCAGCGGGCAGTTCGTCTTCGTGGACTTCGAGGCTCGCGACTCCGTACTCCAGCTCGTACGTCTCAGTGATGACGCGACGGGGGAGCTTGCCCGCTTTGCGGACCGGCAGCACACCCGCACCGGTCAGGATCGAGGCGCCACCCGCGATGATGAAGCCGCGCGCCTCGAGCCCGCCGAGGATGTCGAAGGTGCCGGCGAACGGCGCCACCAGCGCCTCGCACATCACCCTGAAGGCAGCGGCATCAGCGAACACCGGCGTCAGGTCCTGGAACTGGATGCCCGCTTCCGGGAAGTCGGGGATCACGTGGATCCGTGCGGACACCTGTTCAGCTGCAGTCGGGTTGCTCACGCAGTCAGGCTATCCCGGGCACCGTTCCGAAGAGCGCCGGCCGCTCGGCCCTCCGACCGAGGCAGGGACGACGGACCGGGCGCCATCGGCCGACGGTAGACTGAGCCGGTCAGGCTGTCCCGCTGAGATCGCCCGCGCTTCGCGCCGGGCCCGTCGAAGCGCCCCCCTTCTTCTGGAGTTCGCCACCCGTGACCACTTCCACTCCCACCGTGCCCGTGCTCGACACCATCGAGAACGCTGCAGCCACTCCCGAGAAGGAGCAGCCGTATGCGGCTCTCGGGCTGAAGCCCGATGAGTACCAGAGCATCCGCGACATCCTGGGCCGCCGCCCGACCAGCGGCGAGCTCGCCATGTACTCGGTGATGTGGAGCGAGCACTGCTCCTACAAGAGCTCGAAGAACTACCTGCGCCAGTTCGGCCAGAAGGTCTCCCCCGCCATGAAGAAGAACCTCATGGTGGGCATGGGCGAGAACGCCGGCGTCGTCGACGTCGGCGAGGGCTGGGCCGTCACCTTCAAGATCGAGTCGCACAACCACCCCTCTTACATCGAGCCCTTCCAGGGTGCCGCGACGGGCGTCGGCGGAATCGTCCGCGACATCATCTCGATGGGCGCACGCCCCGTCGCCGTGATGGATGCGCTCCGCTTCGGCGCGATCGACCACCCGGACACCGCCAGGGTCGTTCACGGCGTGGTGTCCGGCATCTCGTTCTACGGCAACTGCCTCGGCCTTCCGAACATCGGCGGCGAGACCTGGTTCGATTCCGTCTACCAGGCCAACCCGCTGGTCAACGCCCTCGCGGTCGGCGTGCTGCGACACGAGGACCTGCACCTCGCCAACGCCCGCGGCGTCGGCAACAAGGTCGTGCTGTTCGGCGCCCGCACCGGTGGCGACGGCATCGGCGGAGCATCCATCCTCGCCTCCGACACCTTCGCAGAGGGCGGCCCGACCAAGCGGCCAGCGGTCCAGGTGGGCGACCCGTTCGCCGAGAAGGTGCTCATCGAGTGCTGTCTTGAGCTCTACCGCGGCGAGCTCGTCGAGGGCATCCAGGATCTGGGCGCCGCCGGCATCAGCTGCGCCACCTCAGAGCTGGCCTCGAACGGCGACGGCGGCATGCACATCACCCTCGACAACGTTCTGCTGCGCGACCCGTCGCTGAACGCCGAGGAGATCCTCATGTCGGAGAGCCAGGAGCGCATGATGGCCATCGTGCACCCCGACAAGCTCGAGGGCTTCCTCGCCGTCACCTCCAAGTGGGACGTCGAGACCAGCGTGCTCGGCGAGGTCACGGACACCGGCCGACTCATCATCGAGTGGCAGGGCGGCGTGATCGTCGACGTCGACCCGCGCACCGTGGCCGTCGACGGGCCCGTCTACGACCGCCCGGTCGCGTACCCCAGCTGGATCGACGCGCTGCAGGCCGACTCGGCATCCGCCCTTCCCCGCAGCTCCGACGGCCCGGCCCTGCGTGCCCAGCTGCTGCAGCTGATGGGCAGCGCCAACCTGGCCGACGCCTCGTGGATCACGAGCCAGTACGACAAGTACGTGCTCGGCAACACGGCGCTCAGCTACCCGGACGACGCGGGCATGGTGCGCGTCGACGAGGAGTCGGGACTCGGCTTCTCGGTGGCGACGGACGCCAACGGCCGCTACTGCCAGCTCGACCCGCGCCAGGGAGCTCGACTCGCCCTGGCCGAGGCGTACCGCAATGTCGCGGCATCCGGTGCCGTCCCCGTGGCCATCTCGGACTGCCTGAACTTCGGCTCCCCCGAGAACCCCGAGGTCATGTGGCAGTTCTCCGAGGCAGTGACGGGCCTGGCCGACGGATGCCTCGAGCTCGAGATCCCCGTGACCGGTGGCAACGTCTCGTTCTACAACCAGACCGGTGACGTGCCGATCCACCCCACCCCCGTCGTGGCCGTTCTCGGCGTGATCGACGACGTCGCCCGACGCATCCCGTCGGGCTGGCAGGACGAGGGTCACAACATCTACCTCCTCGGAACGACGCGCGAGGAGCTCGACGGCTCGGCCTGGGCCGATGTCGTGCACGGTCACCTCGGCGGACTGCCGCCGCAGGTCGACCTGGCCGGCGAGAAGCGACTCGGCGAGCTGCTGCGTGCAGCCGCTGTCGAGGGCCTCATCGACAGCGCCCACGACCTCTCCGATGGCGGCCTCGGCGTCGCCCTCTCGGAGAGCGTGCTGCGCTTCGGCCTGGGCGCCCGGGTCTGGCTCGGCGAGATCATCGAGCGCGACGGGGTCGACGCGGCGACGGCACTGTTCTCCGAGTCGGCCGGCCGCGTGATCGTGACGGTGCCGCGTGAGGACGACGTGAAGTTCCGTGGCCTGTGCGAGGGCCGGGACTACCCGGTGCTGCGCATCGGCGTGACGGATGCCGAACTCGGCGCTCTCGAGGTGCAGGATGCCTTCACTGTGCCGATCGACGAGTTGCGCACGACGAACCGCGCGCCGCTCGCCGACGCGTTCGGTCCTGTCGTCGGCTACTGATGCGCCGGGCGGGCATCGCCGGCACGGCGGCTCTCGCCGTCGTCATCCTGCTCTCGGCCTGCACGCCGGCGTCCGACGCGGGTGGTGCATCGACCACGCCACCGGCCACGCCGTCTCCGGCTGACGGCGGCGTCGTCGACGCCTCGGACTCACCGCTCTCCTTCGCCGCGAATCCGCGCTTCGAGGGCGACAAACTCCCGCAGATCGCAGACGGGCTCGTCTCCGACCCGCGCTGGACGCTCTCGAGCCCCGACGACGGCACCGGCTCGTGGGGGTACACCTCGAGTGATGAGGCCTGCACTCTCACATTGAGCCAGGTGCTGCTTCCCGAGGAGCTGACCGGGCGGACGGATGACCTCGACGCGACCCGCGCCTACCTCGCGGCCGTGCTGCAGGAGGACCCCCAGGTGGTCGAGGACAACGCGCAGGTTCACCAGTTCGCTGGAGGGGACGACCCGACCGAGGCACTGCTCCTGAGCTCCGGCGGCCAGGACGGCTCCGCCTGGTTCGTGCTCCTCCGGGTGTTCAGTTCGGTTGACGCCGCCGTCGGCGTGAGCGGCCAGTGCTCCGCCGGAACCGACGTGCGCACCGCCATCGCCACCGCAGAGGGCAAGCTCGGTATCGTCGCGCCTCTCGCCGCCGGCTGATCATGGCTGCGGTCGAGGACTACAGCGAGGCCTACGCGGGCGAACACGGGCGGTTCGCCCTGATTCCGGCGGCCTACGTCGTGCTGCGCCGCGGTGATGAGGTGCTGCTGCAGCGACGCGCGGGCACGGGCTACTACGACGGGTACTGGGCCGCCGGAGCCGCCGGACACGTCGAGCAGGGCGAGTCGGTGCTCGCCGCCGCTGCCCGGGAGGCGGTGGAGGAGCTCGGGGTGCTCGTCGAGGTGCGCGACCTCGAGACGCTCACTGTGATGCACCGCACCGGGGGAACTGGAGCCGCCATCGACGAGCGGCTCGACGTGTTCTTCTCCTGCACCCGCTGGACGGGCGAGCCCGCGTTGCAGGAGGACAAGGCCAGCGACCTGAGGTGGTTCGCGCTCGACGCCCTCCCTGAGCCGGTCGTGCCGCACGAGCTGGCCGTCCTCGAGGCTCTCCGCGACGGGGCGCTGGAGCCGGTGACGGCGTTCGGGTTCTGAGCGCGCGCTGCACCCGCGGACGTCGTCCTGGCCTCGGCCGACGCGGCGGACGTCACTCCGTGGCTCGGGCGATGACCACGAGCAGCGCCTGGCCATAGGCCTCGGCCGGCTCCGGATGCTCGAACGCCATCTCGGCGCCGTCGAGCTCGATCGTCACCTCGAAGCTGTCGGGGAGTCGGCGCAGCGCGCGGAACCTCGAGCGGAGCAGTTCGCGCAACTGGTCCTCGCGCGGCAGCCAGACGGCATCCGTCAGCGGCAGGGAGTCGAGGGCCCACTCCGTCGTGCCGTTGAACCCCAGCACCGTGCCCGTCGGGTGGTGCTGGGCCTCGATGGTCATCTCGCTGACGGTGAAGATGTCGTCGTCGAGATCGGGGATGTCGATCTGGAACCTGTCTCCGGACTCCGGCCGCCACACCAGGCCGGCGGTGCGCAGTTCGGCGGCGAGCTCTCGGGAGATCATCCCCCCATCGTGCCCGAGCCCTGCGACGCGCGATAGGGCGCCGCCCGGGTGACACCCGAATCGTCGGCAGTCTGACAGGATCGTGCCGTGGATCCGTATCCCCTGCGTGCCGCAACCGAAGCCGACGTCGACGCCCTGTTGGCGTTCTGGGCGCGCGCCGCCGAGAACGACGCCCGGCCGGCCGACAGTGCCGACGCCATCCGCGGCCTCATCGCCCGCGATCCGGAAGCCCTCGTGGTCGCGACCATCGGAAGCAGCATCGTCGGGTCGATCATCTCCGGTTGGGACGGCTGGCGGTTCCATCTCTATCGCCTCGCGGTCGATCCGGCGCTTCGGCGCCACGGGATCGGACGCGCGCTGCTGGATGCCGCCGAGAAGCGCCTGATCGCGCTCGGGGCGAGCCGCATCGACGCCATGGTGCTCGACGGCAACGAGCTGGGCCAGCGCATCTGGAGCGCCGCCGGCTACGTCCGGCAGGACGAGTGGGGCCGCTGGGTCAAGCCGGTGTGAGCGACGGCCCGGAACAGGTCACCCGGCGAGGATCGCCTCGGTCCGTTCCCAGAGCCGCGTGCCGATGGCCGGATCGGTGGACGCCCGGATCGGTCGGCGACGCACCGGGGCTCCCTGCGTGAGCAGACTCGGCCCGAAGTACCAGCCGCCCTGGGCAGCCGGATCCGTCGCCGCCCGCACGACCGGCCACGCACCCCGGTCCTTGCCCTGCGCCCAGAGGCCCTGGAGCGCGTCACCGAAGCGCTTCGCCCGGCTGGGCTCATTGACCCCGGGAACGCGCGGGCTCAGACCGCCGATCGAGTACCCGGGCTGGACGACGAGAGCCCGGGTGGTGCTGCCTGCCGCTCGCAGCCGCCGATCGAGTTCGAACCCGAAGGACTCGACCTCGAGCTTCGACTGGGCATAGGCCGTCCAGGAGTCGTAGGCGCCTGCGAGCTGCAGGTCGTCGAGCGCCGAACGGGTGAGCCTGGCCGCGAGCGAGCCGAGCAGGACGACACGGGCGCCGGGCGTGCTCTCGAGCGTCGGCAGCAGCCGGTTCACGAGGGCGAAGTGCCCCAGGTAGTTGGTGGCGAAGACGAGCTCGTTGCCGTCGAGGCTGACCTCGCGATCGCGGGGCGGATGCACGATCCCGGCGTTCGCGATGAGGCCATCGAGCCTCGGAAGGGCCGCGATGGCGTCGGCAGCAGCGGCGACGGAGGACAGGTCCGACACGTCGAGGTGAAGCGTGCCGACCGTCGACCGAGGCGCGCGCGTGCGGATGGCCATTGCCGCCGCATCCGCTCGCTCGTCGTTCCGACAGGCGAGGATGACCGAGGCTCCGGCGACGGCGAGTTGCGCAGCGGCGAAGAAGCCGACGCCGGCGTTGGCTCCGGTGACCACGAAGGTCCTGCCGACCTGGGAGGGGAGGTGGCGCGGGTCCCAGCTCACTGGGCGTCGCCGGATGCTTCGGGGGTCGCGGCGTCGCTGGCGAGACGCTCGTGGTGGTGGATGACCTCGGCCACCACGAAGTTGAACCACTTCTCGGCGAAGGCCGGATCGAGGTTCGCGTCGACGGCCAGGGCGCGCAGTCGTGCGATCTGACGCTTCTCGCGCTCGGGATCCGCCGCGGGCAACTCGTGCGCCGCCTTCAGGCGTCCCACCTGCTGGGTGAACTTGAAGCGCTCCGCCAGGAGGTGCACGAGGGCTGCATCGATGTTGTCGATGGACTGACGGATGCCGCCCAGCTCGGCGAGAGCCGCCTCGCGGTGGGCGTCCGGCGTCGTGGCATCAGGCATGTCTCGACCCTAATACGACTCACCGCTGTCCATCGTCGGCCGCGACACCGCCCGGCCGCTGAGCGGCCACGTAGGCCTCGGCGTCGGCGACGGCGCGCAGAACGGTGTCTCCGACCCACTCGGTGCTGCGGTAGACGTTCTCTGGGCCGATCAGGCTCTCGACCTTCTCGTGCTTCAGCTGGCTCAAGACGTGGTCGTTGCTCACCACCAGCTTGAGGAGCGAACCTCTCGCCTGGAGCCTGGTGGCATAGCCGCGCAGCACGTCGATGAGCGAGAGCCCGATCTCGTCGACGCCGCGCAGCCTGATGACGACGACCGATCCGGCACTCTCGGCCGTCACCATGGGCAGTCCCGTGGAGAACGTGGGTGCGCTCGCGAAGAACAGGCTGCCGTAGGGCTGGAGCACCACGACCTCGGCGCCCGGAAGGGTGCCGGGCGGCTGGGTCTCGCGCATCCGTCGCCCCTCGGTGAACTCCAGCCGAACCAGGCGCAGGCGATTCGACTGCGACGCGACGTACAGGATGATGCCGAGGCCCACTCCGAACAGCACGGCGAACTGCAGCGGAATGATGAGGGTGAGCACGAACGTCGTCGCCATGACGACGGTCTGCACGGGTCCGGTGCGCGCCACCGAGGCGATCTTGGCCGGCTTCACCGTGGTGACGCCCACCACGATGAGCAGTGCGGCGAGCGCCGGCATCGCGACGAAGCCGACGATCCCGGACAGCGTGAGGACGATGAGCGCCATCACTCCGCCCGCGAAGAAGAACGCCAGCCGGGAGCGCGCGCCGGCAGCGACGATCAGGGCCGAGCCCGACATCGATCCGCCGACGGGCGCACCCTGGAACAGCCCGGAGAGGATGTTTCCCGCGCCCTGCCCGATGAAGTCGCGTGAGGCATCGGCCGTGCGGCCGTCGACGTTGCGGAAGGCGCCGGAGACCGCCGCACCCTGCACGAGGCCGACGAGGGCGAGGGAGAGAGCCGGCACGAACAGCGGAACCACCTCGCCGAGATCGGGAAGCACCGGGCCGGGAAGGCCTGCCGGAACCTCGGTGATGTCGCGCACGAGGGCGACGGGAAGGCCGAGCACATCGGCGAACAGCACGGCGAGCGCCGACCCGAGGATGACGGCCACAACCATCCCCATCGCCCTGAGGGGCGTGCGCTGCAGCAGGACGATGCCGGCGATCGTCAGCACACCGACGAGCAGGGTGGGCCAGCTGATGCCGCCGATGTTCAGCAGCAGGTCGAAGGTGCGCTGGATCCGGCCGTCACCCCTGGCCGCATAGCCCGTGAAGTTGCCGAGCTGGCCCAGCACGATGTTGACGCCGACAGCGGTGATGAATCCGGTCATGACGGCGGTCGGGACGAAGCGCAGGAGTCGTCCACCCTTGAGGAGGCCGACTCCCACCATGATGACTCCGGTGAGCAGGCCGAGAGTGACGAGGGCTCCGGCGGGATCGGGTCGCGAGAGGATCGCGGCATCGGCGACCACGAGCGACATGGCCCCTGTCGCCTGCACGGCCATGAAGGAACTGCTGGTGAAGAGAGCCGCGCCCATCATGCCGAAGAGGTAGGCGTAGAGGCCCGAGACCGGGTTGAGCCCGGCGAGCAGTCCGGCCGCCAGCCCGTCCGGGACGCTCTCGACACCGAGAACCAGCCCGGCCATGGCATCGCGGCCGATGCTCTTGCGAGCGAAGCTGCTGCGGAGTCGCGGGAACCGCTTCGTCGGCTGCGACTGCGACGCCGGCTGCGGCTCCTCGGTCATGCTCGCTCCCATCCGGCACCAGTCTGTCGGATGCCGACTGCGCATGGGGAACGAGATCATCACCGTGCGAGGCGCGCCCGGTCACCGGCCGGAGTTCAGCCGACCGGCGCTGGCACCGGTCGGGCGAAGACGCGCAGCCGCTTCTGCGTCAGCAGGATGCCGAGGAGCACGAGCAGCGCGCCGACGGGCTCGTGCCAGGAGAAGGTCTCGCCGAGCACGAGTACCCCGAGGACGACCCCCACCACCGGCGTCACGTACGTGACGGTCGATGCGTTGGTGGGCCCCCACGCCCTCAGCACGTTGATGTTCCAGATGTAGACGACACCGGTGCCGAGCGCGCCGAGCGCGATCAGGCTGAGTGTGATGGGCCAGTCCAGCTCGACGGGACCTGCGGCCACGATCGGCGTCAGCAGCAGCATGAGAGCTCCGGCGATGCCGATGTTGAGGAAGGCGAAAGTCGCCCCGGCGATGGGTCGTCCGCTGAGGAAGCGTCGGGTGTACCCGAACGTGAAGCCGTAGCTGAGCGCGGAGCCGAGGCAGGCGAACTGGCCCCAGAGATCGCCCGTGATGGCGGCGTAGCCCCACGGGCCGATGATGACGACCACGCCGACGATGCCGACGACCACGCCCAGCACCTGGTCGCGCACGAGCTTCTCCACCCTGAACACCGCCGTCGCCATGATGGCCGTGGTGATCGGGGTGACGGCGTTGTAGATGGACGCCAGGCTCGACGAGACGTACTGCTCGGCCCAGGCGTAGAGGAGGTAGGGCACGACGCATCCGCTGATGGCGATGACGACGAAGTGCAGCCAGACCGCCGGTTCGCGGGGCAGGACAGGACCCCCGTCGACCCGCGGGCGGGTGACGAGGACGATGACGCCGAGCACCAGGGCACCGAGCACCAGTCGGGACCACGCGATCTGTCCGAAGCCGACGCCCTCGAGCGCGACCTTCATGAAGAGGAAGCTCGCCCCCCAGACGACGCCCATGCCGAGGAACTGGAGCCAGATGCCGAGGGTGCCGCGTGTGTTCACTCCCCAGACACTACGGCCGACGGCGGACCCCGGACGACGCGCGCGAACACGCTGTCCGGAATCCGCCGAAGGATGGCTGCCTGCGCACGTTCCCTAGTGCTCGGTCGCCTTCTCGGCTCCGATGCCGGTGAGCGAGCGCACCTCCATCTCGGCCTGCTTCTCGGGAGACTCGAGACGCTTGTCGAGCACGGTTCCGAGCCAGCCGAGGAAGAACGCCAACGGGATCGAGACGATACCGGGGTTCGACAACGGGAAGATGTCGAAGTCGGCTCCCTTGATCATGGCCGTCTCGTTGCCCGACACCACCGGGGAGAAGATGATGAGCACGATCGCCGAGATGAGGCCCCCGTACATGCTCCAGACGGCGCCCCGCGTCGTGAAGCGCTTCCAGAACAGCGAGTACAGGATGGTGGGCAGGTTCGCGGATGCCGCGATGGCGAACGCCAGCGCGACGAGGAACGCGACGTTCTGCCCGTTGGCCCCGATGCCGCCGATGATGGCGACGATGCCGATGACCACGACAGTGCGCCGGGCCACCTTCACCTCCGACCCGGGTTCGGCCTTGCCCTTCTTGATGACGCTCGCGTAGATGTCATGCGCGAACGACGCGGCAGCCGTGATGGTGAGACCGGCGACCACAGCGAGGATCGTCGCGAAGGCGATGGCCGAGATCAGGCCGAGCAGGATGGGGCCGCCCAGCTCGAAGGCGAGCAGCGGCGCCGCCGAGTTGGCGCCTCCGGGAGCAGCGGCGATGACGTCGGCGCCGATGAGGGCAGCCGCGCCGTAGCCGAGCACGAGGGTGAAGACATAGAAGATGCCGATCAGCCAGATGGCCCAGACCACGCTCTTGCGCGCCTCCTTGGCCGTCGGCACCGTGTAGAAGCGCATCAGCACGTGGGGCAGCGCTGCGGTTCCGAGAACCAGCGCCAGGCCCAGCGAGAGGAAGTCGAGCTTGGAGATCTCGCTCACGCCGTACTTGAGTCCGGGTTCCAGGATGGCCGGAGTGCCGGCCGTGGCGACGGCGTGCTCGAGCAGCGACGACAGGCTGAAGCCGTGCAGGGCCAGCACCCACACCGTCATCACGCCGGCACCGGCGATGAGCAGCACGGCCTTGATGATCTGCACCCAGGTCGTGCCCTTCATGCCGCCGATGAGCACGTACAGGATCATGAGCGCGCCGACGACGGTGATGACGACGGCCTGGCCGACTCCATCGCTGATGCCGAGGAGCAGGGAGACGAGTCCTCCGGCACCAGCCATCTGGGCGAGCAGGTAGAAGAAGCACACGGCGAGGGTCGTGATGGCGGCCGCGATGCGCACGGGTCGCTGCTTGAGCCTGAACGACAGCACGTCGGCCATCGTGTAGCGGCCGGTGTTGCGCAGCAGCTCGGCGACGAGAAGGAGGGCCACCAGCCACGCCACGAGGAAGCCGATGGAGTAGAGGAAGCCGTCGTAGCCGGTGATGGCGATCGCCCCGACGATGCCGAGGAAGGATGCCGCCGACAGGTAGTCACCGGCGATCGCCGATCCGTTCTGTCCACCGGTGAACGAGCGTCCGGCCGCGTAGTAGTCGGCCGCAGTCTTGTTGTTGCGGCTGGCTCGGAACACGATGATGAGCGTGATCGCGACGAAGGCGCCGAAGATGCAGATGTTGATCCACGGCTCGCCCGGCGATGCGCTGGTCTCGAGGTGCAGCATCAGCGGGTCACCCCCGTCGCGGGCTCGAGCTCGGCGCGGAGTTCGGCTGAGAGCGGGTCGAGGCGGCGGTTCGCGAAGCTGACATACCACATGGTCACGGCGAAGGTCGTGATGATCTGGGCGATGCCGAGCAGCAGGCCGATGTTGATGGCCCCGAACACCGGCGTCGACATGAAGTCATGCGCGTAACCGGCGAGCAGCACGTAGGCCAGGTACCAGAGCAGGCAGGCGATCGTGACGGGGAAGACGAAGCGGCGGTGCCGACTGCGCAGTTTCTGGAACTCCGGTGATTGCTGAACGGCGCGGAAGTCGACGGTCGATTCCGTCGTCTCAGCACCGGGGGCGTCGTTGCCCATGGCGTTCTCCTTCGAGAGTGGGGGAGCGACGACGCTTCCGCGCCGCGCCGCTGCGGTTCGTGCCCACTCTGCTGCGGTCGGTGCCGCATGAGGAGGGGCATCCGTTCGTCGTCGCCGAGCGGAGGGCACCGTGCGACGAGCGGATGCCGTCGGCCGGTGAACGATGCGGGCCGAGCGGATAGGGTCGTGAAGCGATGCCGGAGTCAGTGGTGATGATCGGCGCTGCGGGAATCCTCCTCGGCGTCGCGATCGCCGCTGCCTTCGCGATCGCTCGGCGGCTGGTGCGCGGATCGCGCGAGCTCGGCACCGATGCCGAACGCGCCACGTACACGACGCTGCACCTGGCCTCACGCGCCGCTTCGCACCTGCGCGGCGGGTTCGACGCCGGCGATGCGGCCAAGGCGGCACGCCCGCTGCGCATCCTGCTGGGCTGCGAGGCTCTCGCGATCACGGCCGGAACCGTGGTCGTCGCGCTCGATGGCGGAGACGACGCTGTGCGCGCCGAAGCTGGACGACTGGCTGCCGGCGTCTCGGGCGCGGTCTCAGGGCGCCGCGCGCAATTGCTGCGCGACTCCATCGCGTCGGGACGCACGCACCTCGACGCCGTGGTCGCCCCGGTGACCCGCGGCGGCGTCGTGACGGGATCCGTCATCGCATTCGCCCCGCGCGCCCGTGCCGGCCTCGTCCGGGCCACGGGCGAGGTAGCCGACTGGGTCTCGGCACAGCTCGAGCTCGGCGAACTCGACGCATCGCGCACGGCCCTGGCAGAACTGGAACTGCGAGCGCTGCGCGCCCAGATCAGCCCGCACTTCATCTACAACGCACTGAACGCGATCGCCTCCTTCATCAACACGGATCCGGCCAAGGCGCGCGAACTCGTGCTCGAGTTCGCCGACTTCACCCGCTACTCGTTCCGACGGCAGGGCGACTTCACCACCGTCGCCGAGGAACTGCGCAGCATCCACAGCTATCTCCAGCTCGAGCGGGCCCGGTTCGGCGAGCGCCTGTCGGTGACCCTGCAGATCGCTCCAGAGGTGCTCTCGACGGTGATCCCGTTCCTCAGCGTGCAGCCCCTGGTGGAGAACGCGGTACGTCACGGACTCGAGTCCCGGGAGACCGGAGGACGCATCACCATCAGCGCCGACGATGCCGGCGGCTTCGCCGAGATCAGCGTCGAGGACGACGGTGTCGGAATCGATCCCGCCGTCGTCGCCGAGGTACTGGCCGGAGGCGCGAGCGAGCACGTCGGCCTGCGCAACGTCGATTCGCGCCTGCGCCAGGTCTACGGCGACGAGTACGGCCTGGTGGTCGAGACCAACGTCGGCAGCGGGATGCTGGTGCGGATGCGGGTGCCGAAGTCCCAGCCCCACCACGAGATCGCAGGAGGTGGCATCCGATGACGGGCCGCCACATGAGCGTGCTCATCGCCGACGACGAGCGTCCGGCCCTCGACGAGCTGGCGTTCCTGCTGCGCCGCGACGTCAGGATCGGCTCGATCCACCTCGCATCATCGGGTGCCGAGGCACTGCGCCTGCTGTCCACCGAACGCATCGACGCCGCCTTCCTCGACATCCACATGCCCGGCCTGTCGGGCTTCGACCTCGCGCGGGCACTCGCGCGTTTCGAACACAGGCCCGCGCTCGTCTTCGTGACGGCGGACGAGGAGGGCGCCGTCGAGGCGTTCGACCTCGCTGCCGTCGACTATCTGCTGAAGCCCTTGCGCCCCGAGCGTCTGGAGCGTTCGGTCACCAGGGTGCTGGACGCGCTGCGCGCGGCATCCGTCTCTGGGCACCTGCCGCCCCAGCCCGAGGAGGCGATGATCTCGGTCAGCCTCGGTGGCACCACCCGCATCGTGCGACGCGACGACATCCGCTACGTACAGGCCCAGGGCGACTACGCCAGGCTGCACACGGCCGAGGCGAGCTACCTGGTGCGCATCCCGATGGCCGACCTCGAACGGCAGTGGGCGGATGCCGGTTTCGTGCGCATCCACCGCTCCTACCTGGTGGCGCTCGCCCATGTCACGCGCATCCGCCTCGGGGCCGTGCCACCCACGGTCACCGTCGACGGCGCCGAGCTGCCGGTGAGCCGCCGCCTCCTGCCGACCCTGCGCGAGACCCTCGAGGCCCGCCGCATCCGCCCGACGCCATGACCGGACCCGACCGCGGGCCGGTTCCGCCACCGCCGCCCCTTCCGCGGGTGCGGGTGACCGCGCCGCAGACGTCGGCGTCGAGAAGCGCCATCGGAGCCATCGGCCCGTCCACCGGAACGGGCTCGACACCGGCCATCCGACAGCAGCCCTCGGAGGCCGACAGGCTGTACGTGCGCTCGCTCATCCGCTCCCAACTGCGGCTCGCCGTCGTCTGCGCGCTCGGTTTCATCGTCGCGCTCGCCGCCATCATCATCGTCTCGGCTCTGCCGCCGCTCGCCGGTGCCGCCTGGGCCGGTGTCCCGCTCCCCTGGCTGCTGCTCGGATTCGGCGCCTACCCCGTCGTCCTCGTCATCGCGGTGCTCTACCGGCGGGCGTCGCGTCGGAACGAGAGCGGCTACAGCTCGCTGGCCGACGACTCGTGAACGCCGCCCTCGGCTACGCCTCCATCGCCATCGTGGCGCTGGCCACAGCACTGATCGGGTTCTACGGCCTCCGCGTCTCGCGCACGACGAGCGACTTCTACGTGGCGTCGCGTACCGTCCGCCCGTGGTGGAACGCCTCCGCCATCGGCGGCGAGTACCTCTCGGCGGCGAGCTTCCTCGGAATCGCCGGACTCATCCTGCTCTCGGGCTCGGGAGGGTTGCTCTTCCCCATCGGCTACACCGCCGGATACCTCATGCTCCTGCTGTTCGTGGCGGCTCCGCTGCGGCGATCCGGCGCCTACACGATCCCCGATTTCGTGGAGGCGAGGCTCGAGTCGCGCACCGCCCGGCGTCTCACCAGCGTGATCGTCATCGTGGTCGGCTGGTTCTACATCGTGCCGCAACTGCAGGGAGCCGCTCTCACCGTGAACATCACGACGGGCCTGCCGCCGTGGGTGGGATCCGTGGCCGTCGCCGTCATCGTGGGCATCGTCGTCGCGGCGGGCGGCATGCGCTCGATCACCTTCGTTCAGGCGTTCCAGTTCTGGCTCAAGCTCGTCGCCATCGCCGTGCCCGTGGTCTTCGTGCTTCTGGCGGTCACCGATGGAACCCCGAGCTCACTCGATGCCGGCACGGCCTTCCCGGCATCCGTCGGCCCGCAATCGCTCGATGCCTACCGCACGATCTCGCTGCTCGTCGCGCTGCTGCTCGGCACGATGGGGCTGCCGCACGTGCTCGTGCGGTTCTACACGAACCCCGATGGCGACGCCGCGCGCACGACAACCCTCATCGTGCTCGGGCTGCTGTCGGTGTTCTACCTCTTCCCGGTGATCATCGGCATGCTCGGCCGGGCCTTCGCGCCCGACATCGCCGACGCGGGAACCGCCGACGCCCTCGTGCTGCTCCTTCCCGGTCGGATGCTTCCGGGACTGCTCGGCGACGCCGTCACGGCCCTCGTCATCGCCGGAGCGTTCGGGGCGTTCCTGTCGACGAGCTCAGGACTCGTGGTCTCCCTCGCCGGCGTGATCAGCCAGGAGCTCCTGGGAGGGAGCGTGCGCGGGTTCAGGATCGCGGCGATCGCGTGTTCGCTGGTTCCCCTGGCGGTCGCGCTGATGACGGCGTCGTCGGGACTGGCGGGAAGCGTCGGCCTGGTGTTCGCCTTCACGGCGTCGACGCTCTGCCCTGTGCTTCTGCTCGGCATCTGGTGGCGCGGGCTGACGGCGCGGGGCGCCATCGCGGGCATGACCTCTGGTGCACTGCTGTGCGGAGCGGCGATCCTCGCGGGCCCGGCGATCGCTCAGGCGGTGCCGGCACTCCGGACGGTGCTGGAGCTGCCCGCAGCGTGGACCGTGCCTCTGGCCGTCGGCGTGACGGTACTGGTGTCGCTGCTCGACCGGGGCCGCGTTCCGCGCGGTGTCGACCACCTGCTGGCGCGCCTGCACGTGCCGGAGCGGCCTCCCTCTGCTCGCTGAGGCCCGGACGCAGTCCGCGGTCGAAGCGCCGCCTCGGTGCGCTTCGGGCGGTCGCTGCGCTCGGCCCTCTGCGAGCGGAGTCGTCTCCGAGCGGAGTCGTTGGCGAGCGGAGTCGTCAGCGAGCGGAGTAAGGGCGAAGGACCACAGGGTCGCCGCTCCCTGCCTCCAGGCGTGCGAGCAGCCCGGCGCGCACCGCTGGCCACTCGTCCACGAGGATCGAGTAGACCGCGGTGTCGCGCCAACTGCCGTCGGCGCGAGGACGCTCGCGGCGTACGATGCCCTCGAACTGCGCGCCGAGCTTGAGAATGGCCGCGCGGGAGCGGTCGTTGAGCGCATCCGCCTGGATCTTCACACGCCCGAACCCGCTGTCGAAGGCACGGCCGAGCAGCAGGAGCTTCGTCTCGGGGTTCACGGCCGTTCCCCACACGCGTGGATCGTAGGCCGTCCATCCGATGTGCGTCGACTCCAAGGGCAGATCGAAATCGGCCAGGGTGCTCGACCCGACCAGTCGGCCGTCGTCATGGCCACCGACGAGGCGGATGGCGTAGGGCTGGGCGAGCTCGCTGTCGAACCTGTACCCCTGCTCGGCCCATGCCAGGAATCCCACCCGATCCGCACGGAAGCCGGCCGGACCGCCACCGAATCCGCCGGCGAAGACCTCGGGATGGGCGAGGGCGTCGTAGAGCTCGGGGAGGTGCGCCCTGGTCAGGGGTTCGATCGCGATGAATCGTCCGACGAGCGGTTCGAACGGGGGAAGAACGGCGGTCATCCATCGATTCTCGCAGTCGGTGCGCCCCGTGCGCGGCGCCGGGCCTTCCGGCTGCCCTGTCCCGGCCCGCATCCGAGGGCTAACGTGAACGTCAGAAGCCCTCGACGATGAATGGAGACACCGATGTCCGGACTCGATGACGTGACGAAGAAAGCCCAGGAGTTCCTGAACAGTGATCAGGTGAAGGGCGCATTGAAGAGCGAACAGGCCGAGGACATCAGCGACAAGCTCCTCTCAGGGGTGGCGGATGCCGCCAACAAGGTCACCGGTGGCAAGTTCGAGTCGCAGATCGACGGCGCGAAGGACGCGGCCGACAAGGCGGTCGGCACCGACTGATCGCCGCGCTCCCAGCTGACTCTCAATAACTTGCACACCGTTGTGCAAGTTATTACACTGGAGCCATGACCTCCGCCGCTGTGGGCGCCCGCCGGGCTCCCCGGCGAGACGCCGAAGAGAATCGCTCCGCCCTGCTCGATGCAGCGACGACCGTCCTGGGCTCCGATCCCGATGCGTCGCTCGAGGCCATCGCTGCTGCAGCGGGTCTCAGCAGGCGCGCCGTCTACGGCCACTTCGCCAACCGCGAGGAACTCGTGGCGGCGTCCGTCGAGCGCGGAGCCGTGCGCCTGGCCGCCGCGACGATGGATGTCGACAGGGCCGACGCCCGGGTCGCACTCGCCCTGCTCGGCGCACGCCTCTGGGACGCCGTCGAGCAGGTGCGCGTGCTGGCGAGCCTCGCGGTGCGTGGCCCGTCGCTCGCCGTCGTGGGCGAGGCTCTCGCGCCGGTGCGATCCCGGCTCTTGGCGATCGTGACAGCGGGGGCGGCATCCGGGAGCATCCGCGACGACATCCCGCCGGCTTCCCTCAGCCGCCTGATCGAGCAGGCCGCCATCGCCGTGCTCGTCGAGGCGACGGAGAGCGGCTTCACCCGTGACGACGGTCATCGGGTCGTCATGCTCATCGCCCTGTCGACGGCCGGATTGTCGGCGCGCGAGGCGAACCAGCTCATCGATTCAACCCCGGAACTCCACCACCCCCTCCCCGAGGACGCGCAAGCATGAAGATCGAGCTCATCGGCGTGAGCAAGGGCCGCAACGGCTCGTCATTGCCCGAGACCACCGTGCGATTCGAGACCGACGTCGCCACTCTCGCCCGCGCCGAGACGGAGCGTCGCCCCACGGTGCTCGGCCTCATGGCCTCTGGGCGGATGCGGCCGGACACCGGGCGCGTGCTCATCGACGGCGTCGCCGACAATGCAGCACTGCGGACAAGGGTGGCGCTGGTCGATGCCCCCGACGTGAGCGACCCAGCAGCCGACGTCACCGTGACGGGCGTCGTCATGGAGGAACTGATGTTCGCCGGGCTTCCTGGAAGCCGCCGGGATGCGATGCTCACCCTCGCGCAACTCGAGCTCGGCGACTACGCCAGGACGAGCATGGCCGACCTGCCCCCCTCCGTGCGCGTGCGACTGCTCACCGAGCTCGCCGTCCTGCGCGACGGAGTCGAGGGCCTCGTGATCGCAGCACCGGACCGGCACGGCGGCGATCCGCTCGAGTGGTGGCGCATCGCTCGGGCCCTCGCCGCTCGGGGCTACGCGGTGCTGGTCATCGCCGGTGACGCCTCAGCGGCCGCGATCGGCGCCGAGGGTCTGCTCGCCAGGCTCGAGAGCGAAGCCCAGCCGATCGAACCACCGCCATCCGAGCCGCGGGTGCCTGAGTCCCCGACAGCCGGATCCCCGACATCCGATTCCCCGACACCGGAGTCACGACCGACAGAATCACGACCGACAGAAGGAGGTGCGGCATGAAGGTTCCGCAGATGATCGCAGCCGAACTCCGGCGCCTCACCTCATCGCGCATGTCCGTCATCGCCCTGATCGCCTTGGTGTGCGTTCCCGTCATCTACGGCGGCCTGTACCTCTGGGCCAATCAGGACCCCTATGCCAAGCTCTCAGAGGTGCCCGTGGCCCTCGTCGTCGACGACACCGGCGCCGCTGACGGCAACAAGGGCGACGACGTGGCCGACAACCTCATCGAGGCCGGCACCTTCGACTGGCACGAGGTCTCCAGCCAGGCCGCAGAGGCCGGGGTCGCGAACGGCACCTACGACTTCAGCGTCACCTTCCCGGCGGACTTCACCACCGACCTCGAGTCATCGTCGACGGATGAACCGCGCAAGGCCGAGGTGGTGCTCAGCACCAACGACGCCAACAGCTACCTGGCCAGCACCATCGGCGAGCAGGCGGTGAAGACGATCCAGACCCAGATCGTGAGGACAGTCGGCAAGAACGCGGCGATCACCTTCCTCGACTCCCTCTCCGAGATCCGGGGCAAGCTCGCCGAGGCTGCCGACGGTGCGTCGCAGCTGGCGGACGGCGCAGCCCCGGCCGTGGACGGAAGTGGGCAACTCGCCGCTGGAGCGTCAGCCCTCGCCACCGGAACTGCGACCCTCGCGACGGGTTCGGCCACCCTCTCGAGCGGTCTCGCCCAGCTCTCGGCCGGCGCCGGCAGCGCCGCCGATGGAGCAGCACAGCTGTCGACGGGGTCGGCGACCCTCTCGGATGGCGCCGCGCAGACCGCCGCGGGCGCAGCACAGGTGGCCGACGGCAACGCCGCGCTCGCCGCACGGGCCGACGCGATCGGTTCGGCGGTGGGAGACGCCGCCGCGGCCCTGCCGCAGACCAGGGCCGACATCCGTCAGCGCCTGATCGACGCCGGAGCAGACCCGGCGACGGTCGATGAGGCCCTCGCGCTGCTCGATCCGCTCGACGGCAGGATCCAGGACGCGAACGCCACCGTGCAGGGTGCCGTCGGGCAGATCGACCAGCTCTCAGCCGGGGCCGCTCAGGTCGCGGCCGGAACCCAGCAGGTGGCCGACGGCTCCGCCCAGCTCGCATCGGGCGCGAGCACTCTCGCCGACGGCACGTCGACGCTCGCGAGCAAGACCGCCGAGGCGGCGTCCGGCGCCGCCCAGCTGGCGTCGGGAGCGGCCACGGCATCCGACAGCGCCGCGAAGCTGAGCACGGGCGCCACCGAGCTCGCCGACAAGCTGCCGGCCCTCGAGTCCGGCGCCGCGGAGCTGCGCGACGGCCTTCTCGCCGGGCGCGACCAGATCCCCGACAGCTCGCAGGCGACGCGCACCGCCCAGGCCGCGAACATCGCCGACCCCGTCACGCTCGAGACGGGCGCCGTCACGAGCGCCGGAAGCTACGGCGCCGGTCTCGCGCCGTTCTTTGCGGCCCTCGCCGGATGGATCGGCATCTACGCGCTGTTCCTCATCGTCAAGCCGGTCTCGCGCCGCGCCGTCACCGCCCTGCACTCGCCGATCCGGGTGACTCTGGCCGGATGGCTCACGCCGACTCTGCTCGGCGCCGTGCAGATGTCGTCGCTCTACCTCGTGCTGTCCTGGGCGCTGGGCTTCAGGATCGAGAACCCAGCCGGCATGCTCGGGATCATGCTGCTCGCGTCGGCGACCTTCGCGGCCATCGTGCTGGCGCTGAACGTCTGGCTCGGCAGTGTCGGCCAGTTCCTCGGTCTCGTGCTCATGGTGCTGCAGCTGGTCACCGCAGGGGGGACCTTCCCTTGGCAGACCCTGCCCAGCCCGCTGGCCGGGCTCCATCACGTTCTGCCGATGGGCTTCGTCGTCGACGCCCTGCGACAGGCGATGTACGGCGGAAACCCGGCTGCGGCCTGGAGCGACGTCGGCGTTCTGCTGCTCTGGCTGGTGGGGGCGTTCACTCTCGCCGCGATCGGAGTGACCCGGATGACGCATCACCGCACGTTGCGGGATCTCCGTCCGAGCCTCATCGGCTAGGCCGACGGCGGCGCTTCAGAGCGCGCCGAGCCGCCCAGATGGCGAGCAGGCCGCCGAGCGCCAGCACGGCGAGCGGCAGCGCGATCAGCATCCGTTCACGAGGAGAGTGCGCGGGGCGATCAGTCGATGAGGTCGTGACGCACGATGATCTCGTCGCGGCCGGGGCCGACGCCGATCACCGAGATGCGTGAACCGCTCATGGCCTCGAGGGCCAGCACGTACTCCTGCGCGTTCTTCGGCAGGTCCTCGAAGGAGCGCGCCGTCGTGATGTCCTCGGTCCAGCCGGGGAACTCCTCGTAGATGGGAGTGGCGTGGTGGAAGTCAGACTGCGAGACCGGAACCTCGTCGTGGCGCACGCCGTCGACGTCGTAGGCGACGCAGACGGGAATCGTCCTCAGGCCCGTGAGCACGTCGAGCTTGGTGAGCACGAAGTCGGTGACGCCGTTGATGCGCGCCGAGTACCGGGCGATCGGGGCGTCGTACCAGCCGGTGCGACGCTTGCGTCCCGTGGTGGTGCCGAACTCGTGGCCCCGCTCGGTGAGGAAGTCGCCCCACTCGTCGAACAGCTCGGTGGGGAACGGCCCTGCGCCGACGCGGGTCGTGTAGGCCTTGATGACGGCGATGACGCGATCGATGCGGTTCGGCGCGACTCCCGAGCCCGTGACCGCTCCACCCGAGGTGGCGTTCGATGAGGTCACGAACGGGTAGGTGCCGTGATCGACGTCGAGCATGGTGGCCTGGCCACCCTCGAAGAGCACGGTCTTGCCCTCGTCTAGAGCGCGGTGCAGCAGCAGTGCGGTATCGGCGACCATGGGACGCAGCCGCTCGGCGTAGCCGAGCAACTCCTGCACGATCTCCTCCACCTCGATGGCGCGCCGGTTGTAGATCTTCACCAGCAGGTGGTTCTTGCTGTCGAGGGCACCCTCGACCTTCTGCCGCAGGATGTTCTCGTCGAACAGGTCCTGCATCCGGATGCCGACGCGGTTGATCTTGTCGGCGTAGGCGGGCCCGATGCCCCGGCCCGTCGTGCCGATCTGGCGCTTGCCGAGGAACCGCTCGGTGACCTTGTCGATGGTGCGGTGGTAGGCCGTGATGATGTGCGCGTTGGCGCTCACCTTGAGCTTCGACACGTCGACGCCGCGGGCGATGAGCGCGTCGAGCTCCTCGAACAGCACCTCGATGTCGACGACGACGCCGTTGGCGATCACGGGGATGACGTTCGGGCTGAGGATGCCGGAGGGCAGGAGGTGCAGCGCGTACTTCTCCGTGCCGATGACGACCGTGTGGCCGGCATTGTTGCCGCCGTTGAATTTCACGACGTAGTCGAGGCGCGAACCGAGCAGGTCGGTCGCCTTCCCCTTGCCCTCGTCGCCCCACTGGGCTCCGATCAGAACGATGGCTGGCATATGGGTGTCAGTCCTCTCCTCGAATGACGAAGGATTCCGTCGGAGGCATGGTGGCCGGGGCAGTCGCTCCGGGCGGGATGATGGTGATGAACTGGGTCGCCGTGTGCTCGGACTCGATGCGCGCGACGGCGTCGGGATCCGCCGAGGCGAGGAACTCGCCCAGCGCATCGGCCTCGAACACCAGGCCGATGGCGGCGGCGGCGCGGCGCAGCGCATAGGCCGCGCGCAGCACGGCCTGGTTGGGAGCATCCGTCCAGCTCACAGCGTCGCCGTCACTCCAGCCGGCTGCTTCGGGCAGCTCGAGTCCCCGACGGTGCGCGACGGTGGCGTAGGCGTAGGCCTCGACCTCGCGCCCCTCCGAATGGGCGATGTCGGCGAGCTCGGCCCAGGCCAGCGGCGAGGTCGAATGGGCAAGCACGAAGCCGGGAAGCGCGTCGCGGTGAACCGAGGAGACGAGGGTGCGCACCACCTCGTCATCCGCGACGACGACGGATGCGCCACGCTCTTCTGCGACGGGAGAGCCCGCCTCGGAGACGTCGTCGGCGCCGTCGTCCGCCGGGTCGCGATCGACCTCGGAGGCGGGGGTGCGGGGTTCGTCAGAGTCGTCCACGTCGGGCGCGGAAGCCACGAAGGGCGGGATGTCTCCGGTCACACTCCACCTTATCGCACGGGTTTCGCGGCGCCCCGGAGGGTCGGGAGCAAGCCTCCCTTAAACACAGAACGACCCTCCGGTGCGAGGTCGGGAATTCGGGTTTCACGACCTCGCCCGGGTGTTGTCGGTGTGACAACGGGTCTGAGAAGAGTGTGCCCCGTCCGGGGGCGCGTGAACACCCCCACTATGAGGGTCACTCACTTTGTATCCGGTCATCATTGTCCGGTTTGACGACGGAATTCGTCGTCACACGCGCAATTCACGCACGAAAGCGCCGTAAACGCAACGAATTCCGCACGGGCCGAAATGGTACTCCGAGGCGAGTAAATGCCCCCTGACCGGGGTTCATTCCTCAGCGGTCAGGGCGAGGCACCACGACGCCCTAAAATCGTAGGCATGTCCAAGGTCCTCACCTCCCTTCCCGTCGGCGAGCGCGTCGGCATCGCATTCTCAGGAGGGCTCGACACCTCCGTGGCCGTCGCCTGGATGCGAGAGAAGGGCGCGGTGCCCTGCACCTACACCGCAGACCTCGGCCAGCCGGACGAGCCCGACGTCGAGGCGGTCCCCGGGCGCGCCATCGCGTACGGCGCCGAACTGTCCAGGCTGGTCGACTGCCGCGCCGCGCTGGTGGAGGAGGGCCTCGTCGCACTGCAGTGCGGTGCGTTCCACATCCGTTCCGGTGGCAAGACCTACTTCAACACGACTCCGCTCGGCCGTGCTGTGACGGGCACCCTTCTCGTGCGCGCCATGATGGACGACGGCGTCGACATCTGGGGCGATGGATCGACCTACAAGGGCAACGACATCGAGCGGTTCTACCGCTACGGCCTCATGGCCAACCCGCGCCTGCGCATCTACAAGCCGTGGCTCGACCGCGACTTCGTCACCGAGCTCGGCGGACGCACCGAGATGAGCGAGTGGCTCAGTCAGCGCGACCTTCCCTACCGCGACTCCGTGGAGAAGGCCTACTCGACCGACTCCAACATCTGGGGCGCGACGCACGAGGCCAAGACGCTCGAGCACCTCGACACCGGTGTCGAGAGCGTCGAGCCGATCATGGGCGTCGCCTCCTGGGATCCCGAGGTCGAGATCGCGACGGAGGACGTGGTCCTGCGCTTCGAGCAGGGTCGACCCGTCGCCATCAACGGCGACGACTTCGGCGGAGACGCCGTCGCGCTCGTGCTCGAGGCCAACCGCGTCGGCGGCCGCCACGGTCTCGGTGTCTCCGACCAGATCGAGAACCGCATCATCGAGGCCAAGAGCCGGGGCATCTACGAGGCACCGGGCATGGCCCTGCTGCACATCGCCTACGAGCGCCTGCTCAACGCGATCCACAACGAGGACACCATCGCGAACTACCACAACGAGGGCCGCCGCCTCGGCCGACTCATGTACGAGGGACGCTGGCTCGACCCGCAGTCGCTCATGCTGCGGGAGTCCATCGTCAAGTGGGTCGCGTCGGCCGTCACCGGCGAGGTGACCCTGCGCCTTCGTCGCGGCGACGACTACACCATCCTCAACACCACGGGGCCCTCGCTCAGCTACCACCCCGACAAGCTCTCGATGGAGCGTGTCGGAGACGCGGCCTTCGGCCCTGAGGACCGCATCGGCCAGCTGACCATGCGCAACCTGGACATCGCCGACTCGCGCGCCCGCCTCGAGCAGTACGCGCACCTCGGCATCGTCGGCGGTGCGACCGCGGCACTCGTCGGAGACCTCACGGAGGGCGAGGCGTCGGAGATCCTGGCCGGCTCTCCCGAGACCGATCTCGAGGCCGCGACGGATGCCGTCAACGAGGGCTCGGCCTTCGACCTCGGCACCGACTAGGGCCGGCGCGGCGCCGCCACTGCAGCGGTGCGCCATTTCCGGGGGCGCTGCGCCAACTGATGTGGCGCGCAGCCCCGCGAAATGGCGTGAGGCTCGAAGGTCAGCGCCTGCCCCACTGCAGCACCCACGAGTGCATGGCCACGGCGGCAGCGGCGCTGGCGTTGAGAGAGCGGGTCGACCCGTACTGGGTGATCTCGACGACGGCATCCGCTGCGGCCAGCGCCTCGACGCTCATGCCGGGGCCCTCCTGCCCGAAGAGCAGGATGCAGCGCTCCGGCCAGTCGAAGGTCTCGATCGAGACCGAGCCCGGCACGTTGTCGACAGCGATGATGGGCAGGTCGTGGGCGCGCGCCCACGCCACGAGGTCGGCGACATCCGGGTGGTTCAGCACGTGCTGGTAGCGGTCGGTGACCATGGCGCCGCGCTTGTTCCAGCGTCGGCGGCCCACGATGTGCACGGTGTCGGCGGCGAAGGCGTTGGCGCTGCGCACGATGGAGCCGATGTTCATGTCGTGCTGCCAGTTCTCGATGGCCGCGTGGAACGGATGCCGGTGCTGGTCGAGATCGGCCACGATGGCGTCCATGCGCCAGTACCGATAGCGATCGATGACGTTCCTGGTGTCGCCATCGCGCAGCAGCTCCGGGTCGAAGTGCGCGTCCTGCGGCCACTCCTCCTCGCCGCCGGGCCACGGGCCGACGCCGTGAGTGCTGAGCTCGTTCGTCGGGTTCGGCTCTGCGTGGTTCGGCTCTGCGTGGTCCTGCTCTGCGTGGTCCTGCGCTGCGGTCGGGTTCTCTGGCACACCCAAGGCTAACCACCGCGCTACTCGCCCGGCAGCCCGGTTTCGGTGCGCCTAAATTCGGACTAGGGTTTCGGTGTGCCGAAAGATGCCGTGGCGACGACGCCGCATGAACCCTCTGCACCGCCGGCGCGCGCCCAGCGGTCGGCCGCCGGAACGCGTGTGGTCTGGCTCCTGGGCCCGGCCCTCGTCGCCGGCGTCGCCTACCTCGATCCGGGCAACGTCGCCAGCAACATGACCGCCGGCGCCCGCTACGGCTACCTGCTCGTCTGGGTCGTCGTGCTCGCCAACGGCATGGCGTGGCTCATCCAGTACCTCTCGGCCAAGCTGGGCATCGTCACCGGCGAGAGCCTGCCCCAGGTGCTGGGCAGACGCATCCGTCGTCGTCCGGCCAGAATCGCCTATTGGCTGCAGGCCGAGGCCGTCGCCATGGCCACCGACCTCGCCGAGGTCATCGGCGGTGCCGTCGCCCTCAACCTGCTGTTCGACATCCCCCTCGTGGTCGGCGGTCTGATCACCGGGATCGTCTCGCTGGTGCTGCTCGCCGTGCACAGCAGGCGGGGCCCGCGTACCTTCGAGTTCATCGTCATCGGCTTGGTCGTCATCATCTCCGTCGGCTTCTGCGTCGGCGTCTTCCTGGCGCCGCCGGATGCCGGGAGCGTGCTCGGCGGACTGGTTCCCCGCTTCGAGGACTCGGGTTCGGTGCTGCTCGCAGCGTCGATCCTCGGTGCCACGATCATGCCCCACGCCATCTACGCCCACTCGGCGCTCTCCCGGGATCGCTTCGGCGGGGACGCGGCCCGCACGGCGAGCGGTGGCTTCACCACCAGGCGCCTGCTCCGGGCCACCCGGTGGGACGTGTCGATCGCCATGGCGATCGCGGGCACCGTGAACCTGTGCATCCTGCTGCTGGCCGCCGCCAACCTCGCCGGCATCGACGGCACCGACAGCCTCGAGGGCGCCTACGACGCGATCGGAGCGTCGCTCGGCCCCATCATCGCCACCCTCTTCGCCGTCGGCCTGCTCGCATCGGGCCTGGCATCGACCTCGGTCGGCGCCTACGCCGGCGCCGAGATCATGGCCGGCCTGCTGCACGCCCGCATCCCGCTCCTCACCCGCCGCCTCGTCACCCTGGTGCCCGCCCTCGTGGTGCTCGCCCTCGGCTTCGACCCCACCCTCGCGCTCGTGCTCAGTCAGGTCGTGCTCTCGTTCGGCATCCCGTTCGCGCTCATCCCGCTCGTGATCCTGACCGCCCGCTCCAGCGTTCTCGGCCCGTGGCGCAACCACTGGGCGACGACTGCGGCCGGAGTGGCGGCATCCGTCTTCCTGGTCACCCTCAACGGCGTGCTGCTCTGGCTCGTCTTCACCGGCTGAACGCGGAGAGTGTGAACACGATGGCGACCACCTCCCCGGCGATCGAGGATTACCTCAAGACGATCCACGCGCACACCGAGTGGCAGCCGGAGCCCATCACCCCGTCGGTTCTGGCCACACGACTCGCCGTCGCGCCGTCGTCCGTGACGGAGATGGTGAAGAAGCTGGCCGCCCAGGGACTCGTGCGGCATCAGCCGTACGGCGCGATCCGGCTGACGGATGCCGGTCTCGCAAGAGCCCTCGGGGTCGTGCGCCGGCACAGGCTCGTCGAGACCTGGCTGGTGAGCGACATGGGCTACGGCTGGGATTCCGTGCACGACGAGGCCGAGGTGCTGGAGCATGCGATCAGCGACAGGCTGCTCGAGGCGATCGACGCGCACCTGGGCAGGCCGGCGCGCGACCCGCACGGCGACCCGATCCCGCAGGCGGACGGCAGCATCGTGAGCGTGCCGACGGTGCTGCTCTCGGAGGCGCGCGATGGACACACCGGCGCGGTGGTGCGCATCAGCGACCGCGACCCGCTGCTGCTTCGCCGCCTGGCCGCCTGCGGCATCCGGCCGGGAGTCGTCGTGACCCTGTCGGAGACGACCCTCGCCGCCGCCGACGGGACGTCCGTCGAGGTCGACGGCGACGATCGGGAAGCTATCTGGCTCGCCGCCTGAGACCCCGCGGCGGATCAGGCCAGCGCCGGCTCGGGGAACCGCAGCGAGGGCACGGGCACGTCGAGGTTGGCCCCGCCCCGGTATCGAGTGGCGATGTGATTGTCGGGAAGGCGAGGTCCGCGTCCGAACAACCGCTCCCGCAGGGTGGAGCGCTCGTCGGTCTCGCTGGGGTCGGGGAGCCGACCACGGCGCCGCAGCTCCGGCACCACGAGTTCGGCGAAGTCCCGTGCCGTGTCGAACGAGTGGTACTGGCGGAGGTTGATGCCGTCGACGCCGTCCACGTCGAGCCAGCGCTCGATCTCGTCGGCCACCACCGAGGGGGTTCCCACCACGAAGTAGCGCTCGGCCCGGCCGGCGCGCAGCCCGTCGAGCACCTCGCCGACGGTCTTGTCGACCGGAAGGAACGGCAGCCGATCGAGCGTGCTGCCCGAGCGCCGGATCGCCTCAGCGACGGTGATGTCGCGAGGTGATGTCGTGATGTCGACAGGCAGGCTGGCGTGCGCGAGGATGCCGTCGAGGCTGGTGTGCTCGCGGTAGAGCCGCCACTTGTCGGCCGCCTCCTCCTCCGTGCGACCGACGATCACGCCGGCCTGCACGATGAACTTGATGTCGTCGCGGGTGCGGCCGTGCCGCTCGGCTGCGGCGGTCATGCCCGCGACGTTGTCGCGGAAGTCCTCGGCCGTTCGCCCGCCGGTGAACACGAGCTCGGCATGGCGTCCGGCGAACTCCGTTCCCGCCGGCGACCCTGTGGCCTGGAAGAGCACCGGAGTGCGCTGCGGCGACGGATGCACGATGTGGGGTCCCGCGACCTTATGGGCCTCGCCGACGTGGTGGATGTAGCGCACCTTCGACGGATCGGTGGCGATGCCGCGGGCACGGTCGTACACGACGGCTCCGTCGTCCCACGAGCCCTCCCACAGCTTGTAGAGCACATCAAGGTACTCGTCGGCGAGCTCGTAGCGGCGGTCATGGGGGATCTCCCCCTCGAGCCCGAAGTTGCGTGCGGCGTTCGGCAGGTAGGAGGTGACGATGTTCCAGCCGAACCTGCCCCGCGTGAGGTGGTCCAGGGTCGACGCCCGGCGCGCGAACGCGAACGGGGGTTCGTAGGTCGTCGAGAAGGTGGCGCCGAAGCCGAGGCGCTTGGTCACGGCCGCCATCGCCGGGATGACCAGCAGCGGGTCGATGTTCGGGCTCTGCAGCCCCTCACGCAGGGCAGTCTCCGGACCGTCGCGGAAGACGTCGTAGGCCCCGATCACGTCGGCGAGGAACACGGCGTCGAAGCCGCCGTCCTCCAGGATCCCGGCGAGCTCGGTCCAGTACTCGAGCTCGTCGAACCTGTGGCGGTTGTTGCCGGGGAGCGGCCACAGTCCGTGCGTGATGTGACTGATGCACGCCATCTCGAAGAGGTTGAGGATGAGCTGCTTCTTCTCGGTCATGCCGATGCCTCCGTGTTCGCTGGTGCGGGATTCGCATCCGGATCCACCGACGGGACCGCGTAGATGTTCAACGGATCCGCCTGGTTGAGCCTGACGTCGCCGACGACGCGCTCCTTGTAGATGCGCGGATTGTGCGAGGTGATGGTGCGGGCGTTCCGCCAGTGCCTGTCGAGGGCCGGCTGCCGCCCGACACCCGACGAGCCCAGGGCATCGAAGACCAGGGTCGACGCGGCCAGGGCGGCATCCGTCACACCGATCTGGGCCTCGTACACCGCGATGGCAGCGGCACGGGCGCTCGGGGTGGGGTCGACACCGGCGTCGATCCGGTCCCAGACGGTGTCGAGCACAGCGGCGGCACGACCGACCGCCGCCTCCGCGACGAAGGCGAGCGCGGCGATGCGGCCGACCACCTGCTGCACCTGGGCGTCGTCGCGGGGGCGCTCGGCCAGGCCATGGGGATAGGAACGTGCTCGGGCGGTCACTGCCGCGACGGCTTCGTCGCGCACGGCCCTGGTGATCGCGGCGAGGGCGGCGAGCAGCACGAGCTGGTACACGGCCTCCTGGGAGACGAAGCGATCGGTGAACGCCAGCACGTGCTCCTCGGCGATCGAGACGTCGCGGAGTCGCGTCGTGCCGCTGCCCGTGGCGCGCTGTCCGAACCCGTCCCAGTCGTCGACGAGCTCGACGCCGTGGGAGCGGGCGTCGACGAGCACCAGCCGCGCCGCGCCATCCTCGGCGAGCGCGAGCACGCCGATCCAGTCGGCGTAGATCGAGCCGGTGCTGTAGTACTTCACGCCGTTCAGCAGCAGGCGGCCGTCGACGCGTTCGAGTCTCGTCTCCCCGAGGATGCTGGTGGTTCCGAGCTCCGACCACGCGCCGCCGATGACGGCTCCGGCGCCGATCCGTCGGCGCCACTCCCGGTCTCGCTCGGTTCGCCCGACGAGGCGGTCCTCGACGAACGCGATGTGGTTGCGCCAGATCTGCGGCTGGTTGGAGTCGGCCGCACCGAGATCGACGAGCAGCTCGAAGAACTCCTCGATGCCCAGCCCCGCGCCCCCGTCCTCCACCGGGATGCGCAGGGCACCGAACCCGGCCTGGGCGAGCGCTGCAGTCTCGGCGTGCGGCCGCGTGCCGGCATGCTCGTGCTCGGTCGCCGTCGCTGCGATGCGGTCGAACACGGGCTCGAGCCTGCTGCGCGCCGCCGCCAGTGCGGAGACGGCGGTGGCGCTGCTCACGCCCCGACCTCGACCGGCGCGAAGGCACCGCGGTACCTCGCCGCCGGATGCCGGTCGTTCAGGCGCGGCTGGCCGAACAACCTGTCCCGGAGGGTCACTCCGTCGCCGTAGTCGCTCTGGGCCAGGCCGCGCTCGCGGAGAACGGGCAGGACCTTGTCGGCGAACTCCTCGAATGACCCCGGGATGACCCAGTTGATGACGTTGATGCCGTCGACACCGGCCGCCTGCCATACCTCGAGCGCGTCGGCGATCTGCTCGGGGGTTCCGACGAGCCGCGTCGATCGGGAGATGAGCAGGGCGATGTCAGCGACGATCGGTTCCCTGTCGGTGATGGCCTTCGAGACCCATTCGCCGAAGCCCTTGGCGGTGTTGGTGTCGACGTCTCGCAGCGGCGTCTGGGGGTCGTAGACCCTGCCATCTGAGTCGACGAGGGCGGAGTGGGCGAGGTAGCCCTCGATGCTGATGTACTTCTCGTACTCCTCGGCCTTCGCGCGGGCCTCCTCCTCGGTGTCGCCGATGACGAAGGAGAGGCCCTGGAAGAACTTGATGTCCTCGCCCCGGCGTCCGAACTCCACGGCGCGCGACCGGGTCGCCTCGATCTGCTGACGGGCCAGCTCGGGGCTCGGCGAGATGAGGAACACGGCCTCGGCATTGCGGGCGGCGAAGTCGCGCCCCGATGCACTCGATCCGGCCTGGTAGAGCACGGGAGTGCGCTGCGGCGACGGGGACGGCAGGTGCGGACCCTGCACCGAGTAGCGCTCCGACTCGTGGTTGATCTTGTGGATCTTCGAGGAGTCGCCGTACACCCCGCGCTCACGGTCCTTCACGAGCGCCCCGTCGTCCCACGAGCCCTCCCAGAGCTTGTAGGTGACGTCGACGTACTCCTCGGCCCACGCGTAGCGTTCGGCGTGATCGGTCAGACGCGGGTGACCGAAGTTGCGTGCCCCGTTGTCCTGCAGGCCGGTGACGATGTTCCAGGCGATACGGCCGTTCGAGATGTGGTCGAGGGTGGAGACCTGCCTGGCGAACTGATACGGATGACTCTGGGCCACGTTGGAGGTGAGCGCGAGTCCGATCCTCTCGGTGTGCACGGCGAGCGCAGCCACGAGCGGGATGGGGTCGTTCGACGGGATCTGCAGCCCCTCGCGGATGTACACGTCGAAATCGGCGTCCGCGTCGCCGTAGACGCCGGTCACGTCGGCGAAGAACAGGGCGTCGAACTTGGCGGCCTCGAGCTTCTTGGCCATGTCGATCCACAGCCTGACGTCGTTGAAGTCGACCTGACCCGCGTCGGGGCGTCGCCACTGGCCGTGGTGGATGTGGGAGTTCGTGTTCATCACGAAGGCGTTGAAGTGCAGCGGCGTGGTCATGAGGTCTGCTCCTGGGCGGGTCGGGGATCGAAGACGGGGATGGATGCGATGAGCTCGCGGGTGTACGGCTCCTGCGGACGGTGGAAGATCTCGTCAGGCGTGCCGGACTCGACCACGACGCCGTCCTTCATGACGAGCACACGGTGACTCAGGTGCGCGATGACACCGAGGTCGTGCGAGATGAAGAGGTAGCTCAGACCGTGCTGGCGCTGCAGCACGACCAGCAGGTCGAGGATCTGAGCCTGGATCGTCACGTCGAGGGCCGAGACCGCCTCGTCGAGCACGATGATGTCGGGTGCTTCGGCCAGGGCCCTGGCGATGGCGATCCGCTGGCGCTGACCTCCGGAGAGCCGCAGGGGGAAACGCCGCAGCACGGCGTGCGGCAGGCCGACCTGGTCGAGCAGTTCCCGGATGCGCCCCGCACGGGCCGACGCGCTGGGGAAGGCGTTGCGCTCCAGCGCGTCGAGCAGGATGCGCTCCACGTTCCAGCGCGGGTCGAAGCTCGACAGCGGGTCCTGGGAGACGACGGAGATGCGCGAACGCAGCCCGCGGCGCTTGGACTCCGACAGGCTCGACCACGGCTGACCGAGCAGGGTCACCGTGCCGGCGTCGGCCTGCTCCAAAGCCAAGGCGACGCGTCCTGTCGTGCTCTTCCCGGAGCCGGACTCACCGACGATGCCGAGGGTCTCCCCGCGGTGGAGGTCGAACGACACGGAGTCGACGGCGGTCGTCACCGAGCCGTCGGACGACCTGAACCGTTTGGTGACGTCGCGGGCGGAGAGCACGACCTCGTCCAGGACCACGGCGGCCGGCGGCGCCTCGGCGAGCAGGGCTGCCCCTGCCGGGCTGAGTGCACCGCCCCGCGTCTCCTCCCCGGGCACGGCGGCGATGAGCGCTCGGGTGTACTCCTCGCGCGGCGAGGCCAGCAGTTCTGCCGCAGCACCCTGCTCCACCACCCTGCCGTCCTTCATCACGAGGATGTGATCGGCCAGCTGCGCGACCACGGAGAGGTCGTGACTGATGAGGATGATCGACGCCCCACGGCGCTTGGACTCCTCCAGCAGCGCGAGCACCTGGGCCTGCACGGTGACGTCGAGCGCCGTCGTCGGTTCGTCGGCGATGACGACATCCGGGTCCAGGGCGAGGGCCGAGGCGATCAGGGCCCGCTGGCGGAGCCCGCCCGAGAGCTGGTCCGGTCGTTGCCGGGCGCGCAGCTCCGGTCTCGGAACGCCCACGGCACTCAGCAGCTCGATGACCTTCCGCGTGCGCGCTGCGGCGTCGCCCCAGCCGTGCAGCCGCAGGCTCTCGGCGATCTCGGCGCCGACGGGTCGGAGCGGGTCGAGGGACACGAGGGCGTCCTGGAGGATGAAGCCGACCTCCTTGCCCCGGATGGCCTGCCACTGCCGGTCGGACAGACCGGCCACGTCGCGGTCGTGCAGCGAGAGCTCGCCGGCCGAGACGCGCGCGCCCCGGCCGGTCAGGCCGACCACCGTGCGTGCGGTGACCGACTTGCCCGACCCGGATTCGCCGACGATGGCGACGCACTGGCCCGGATGCAGGTCGAAGGACACGTCCTGCACGATGGGCCGCAGTCCCGCTGTGGTCTGGAACGCGACGGAGAGGTCGCGCACCCGCAACCGCGGCCGGAAACCGGCCAGGTTGTCGATCTCGGCCGCGAGGTCTGCGCCCGCGGCATCCGTGGTGATGGCACTCATCACTTCTCACCCTTCTCGAGGAACGACTGGAGGTGACGGCCGAGCGTCGTCGTGGTCAGGGCGAGCACCACGATCACCAGGCCCGGGATCACCGTCAGCCAGCCGGCGACGGTGATGTAACTGCGTCCGGCATCGAGCAGTGCTCCCCACTCCGGGGCCGGTGGCGCGATGCCGAGGCCGAGGAACGAGAGGCTCGACGCCCAGACGATCGACTGGCCGATGGAGAGCGCGAACACCGCAACGAGAGGCCGGAGCGAGTTCGGCAGGATGTGCTGGCGCAGGATCCGGCCCCCGGAATGCCCGAGAGCCACGGCGGCCTCGACATAGGGAGCGCCCTGGGCACTGAGGATCTGGCCGCGCACCATGCGCGCGTAGCCAGGAGCCGTACCGACTCCCACCGCCAGGATGAGGGTGAGGATCGACGGACCGAGCACGGCGATGAGCAGCAGGGAGAGCAGCAGCGCCGGGAAGGCGAACGCCACCTCGAGCAGCCACCCCACCGCTGCCCGCGTCGGCCTGTTGCCGAGCGCAGCCAGCGAGCCGAGGATGACGGCGAGGGTCAGGCTGACGAGCGCAGCCCCGATACCGACGCCGAGCGACGCCGCCGTTCCGTAGATGACTCGCGAGTAGAGGTCGCGGCCGGACTCGTCGGTGCCGAACCAGTGGGCGGACGACGGCGGTGCGAGCGTGTCGGCCAGGTCCATGGCGAACGGCCCCTGCGTCGCGAGGAGAGCCGGCCACAGCGCTGCGACGGCGAACACGGCCGTGGCGGCGATGGCCGCGAACAGGTCCCAGGGCAGCTGCACCAGTCGAGCGGATGCCGCCGGTCGGGTCGAGGCCCCTGCGATGGTCGCGGTCATGCCGTCCTCCTCAGACGCGGGTCGATGATGGCGTAGGCGATGTCGACGAGAAGGTTCGCCAGCACGTAGAAGGCTGCGATGAGCATGACGATCCCGATGACGACGGGCATGTCCTGGCTGCTCACGGCCGTGACCAGGACCTGACCGATTCCGGGGCGTGCGAACACGGCCTCGACCACGACGGCTCCCGAGATGGTGGCGCCGAGCGCCCAGCCCGACAGGGTGACCGCTGGAAGGACGGCGTGCCGCAGCACGTGGCGCAGCCGGATCGCGACGTCGCCCATCCCCCGCATCCGTGCCGTCAGGACGAAGGGAGAGTCCAGGGCCCGCTCGAACTCCGTGCGCGTCGCCTGGCCGAGGAACCCGGCCAACGGGATCGCGAGGGTCAGGGCGGGAAGCACCAGCCCGACGGGCCCGGAACCTCCGATCACCGGGAACCACCCCAGCGACAGCGCGAACACCAGCAGCAGGATGATCCCGAGCCAGTAGTGCGGCAGCCCTGCGGCCACGGTGTCGAAGAACCCGCCGATGGCGCGAGACGCCCCGCCCCTGCCGGCCGTGAGGGTCACCCAGACCACCATGATGATCCAGGCGAAGACGAGGGCGGTGAGAGTGAGCACGATGGTCGCGCCCAGCTGGTCGGCGATGATCGCGATGACCGGGCGGTGCTGCTGGTATGAGTTGCCGAGATCGCCGAGCACGAGACCGCGCAGGTAGGCGAAGTACTGCACGACGAGCGGGTCGTGCAGGTGGTACTCGGCGTTGATCGGCGCGAGCTCCTCGGGAGTGCGGGCGACGGCCTGTCCGGCTCGGATGTTGAGGATCACCGTGGCCCTGTCGCCCGGAAGCGACGCCTGGGCGAAGAAGGCGGCGGTGGCGGCGCCGAACAGGACGAGCGCGGCGCCCACCACCTTGCCGATCACGAGCCGCGGTGCTCCCCGCCCCCTGCGCGGAGCGCCGGACCCGAGGAGGACGCCCGTCTCGGCATCCGTCTCACTGAACGAAGTACGCGTCATAGAACGTCGGTCCTCCCTGTGCGTGCTCCTGCCAGACGCCTTTGAGCTTCGGCGAGACGGCCAGCGTCGAGAGCCTGTCGTAGACGCCGATGGCGAGGGCGTGCTCGGCGATGTACTCCTGTGCCTGCTCGTACAGCGCGTTCTGCGTATCGAGGTCCGGCTCCGAGTTGGCCTTCAGGATGAGAGCCTGCAGCTCGGGGTAGTCGGTGAAAGAGGCGTTCCAGTTGTTCGGGTTCCCGCCGGAGCCGGCACCCCAGTTGATCTGCAGGATGCCGCTGGTGACGGCCGTCCAGTATCCGGGGTAGATGTCGCGCTCGTCGGGCTTGCTGTAGGCGCCGGAGAACGCCTCGGCCTGGGGCACGGGGATGAGGTCGACCTTGAAGCCGGACTCCTTGGCCTGCTCCTGCACTCCCTGCAGGATCGAGACGCCGTCGGCCGTGATGATCGAACCCGTGAAGTAGGGCAGCGTCACCTCGAGGGTCTCGCCGTCCTTGGTGCGGTAGCCGTCGGAGTCCGTACCGGTCCATCCGGCGTCGTCGAGCAGGTTCGATGCCTTGTCGAGGTCCTGGGTGTACCAGTCCGCGGCCTTCTGGCTGTAACCCGGCGTGGTCTGGCTGACCCCGCCGTTGCCCTCGTAGGGGATCACGCCGCGGCCGATCGACTCGACGATCTCCTTGCGATCGACGGCGTAGGCGAACGCCTGGCGCACCGCTTCGTCGGTGAACGGACCCTGCGCTGTATTGAAGGTGAGCACCTGCGGGCGCCCCGGGGTGACGTACTTCTCGAGGGTGAATCCGGCGTCGCCGGTCGGCTTCCACTGCACTGCCGGAACGTCGTAGACGGCGTCGAGCTCACCGCTCTTCAGAGCCGCCACGCGTGTCGTCGCATCGGCGATGAACTTCCACTCCACCTCGTCGACCAGTGCCGGACCCGTGTGCTCCGCGTTGGCCGGGGGCGAGGTGTAGTCGTCGTTGCGCTTCAGCACGATCTCCTGGCCGCGGTCCCAGTGATCCACGGTGAAGGCTCCGGTGCCGATCGGCGCCGCGCAGTTCTCCTCCGCGGTGCGCTCGGTCAGTGCCTTCTGGGACTGGATGCCGAAGTATCCCTGGGTGAGGTTGTCGGCCAGACGCGGATACGGCTGGGTCAGGTCGATCTGCACGGTGAGGTCGTCGACGGCCTCGGCTCCCTCGTAATACCCGCCGAGCCAGGCGAGCGCGGTGCTGTTCCCGCCGCCGTTCACCCAGTAGTCGAAGTTGTAGGCCACGACCTCAGCGGTCAGGTCGCTGCCGTCGGTGAACTTCACGTCGGGCTTGAGGTCGAACGTCCAGTGCAGGCCGTCGTCGGAGACGGACCACTTCTCGGCCAGCCACGGCACCACCTGATGGTCCTCGTCGAGGGAGACCAGACTGTCGAGCACGTTGTAGCTGAGGTACGCCTGCTCGATCCACCCGCCGAAGACGCAGGCCGGTTCCTGCTGGTGGCCGTAGACGATCGTGCCGCCCTCGAGGGGTTGGGCGTCTGCGGCCGGCGTCGTGGCGGTGTTCGCTGCGCAGCCGGAGAGGGCGATGGCAGCCGTCACGGCGACGGCCACCACTGGCGCGAGGATGATGCGGGTCTTGGTCATGAGGTGAGTGCTCCTGGGGAAGGGCCGGCCGAGTGGGCCGGTCCCTGTCGAGGTGCCGGACGGGATGCCGGTCGAAGTGCCGCAAGGTTATGGAGCATGTCGGGCAGAAGGGGAGTCCAATGTGACGGGCGGCGTAAGAGTGCTTCACATGGCGAAAACTTTCCCGCGGGGCCACCCGATGCGCTATGGAGTGCCCGTTCGAGCGGCGATCACGCGGTGACTGCGACGCTCTAGGCTGGGTGCCATGCACCGTCGTGACGAGATCGAATGCTGGCTGACCGACATGGACGGCGTGCTCGTGCATGAGAACGAGCCCCTTCCCGGAGCCGCCGCCCTGCTGCAGCAGTGGCGCGATCAGGACGCCCCCTACCTCGTGCTCACGAACAACTCGATCTTCACGCCGCGCGACCTGAGCGCCCGGCTGCGCGCCTCGGGCCTGATCGTTCCCGAGGAGCGCATCTGGACCAGCGCTCTGGCCACGGCCGACTTCTGCGCCTCGCAGATCCCCGGCGGATCGGCGTTCGTGATCGGGGAGGCCGGCATCACCACGGCTCTCCACGAGGCCGGCTTCATCATGACCGAGACGGCGCCCGACTACGTCGTGGTGGGCGAGACCCGCAACTACTCCTTCGAGGCCATCACGAAGGCCATCAGGCTCATCGCCGCCGGATCACGCTTCATCGTGACGAATCCGGATGCCACAGGCCCGAGTGCCGACGGGCCCCTGCCTGCGACGGGAGCCATCGCCGCCCTCATCACCAAGGCGACCGGGAAGGACCCGTACGTCGTCGGAAAGCCGAACCCGATGATGTTCCGTTCTGCCATGAACCGCATCGGCGCGCACTCCGAGAACACGGCGATGATCGGCGACCGCATGGACACCGACATCGTCGCCGGCATCGAGGCCGGCCTGCACACCATCCTCGTGATGACGGGCATCAGCGACGAGGCCGAGATCAACCGGTACCCGTTCCGGCCCGACGAGATCCTCAGCGGTGTGCACGAACTGGTCGAGAAGGAACCGTTCGAGACCGAGGTGTAGCGCGTCACGCTCGCTGAGGACCCGACGAAGTCGGCGTTCGAAGCGCGCCGGACGAGCCAACACCATGGGCGCTTCGGGCGGTCGCTCCGCTCGGCCCTCGGCGAGCGGGCGCCTCAGCGGGCGGCGACGGCCAGCGCGTCGATGATCCGCCGGTACGCCGGCGTCGATCCGTCGGCCGTGATGGCCCTGAAGACGAGCTCGTCGACTCCTGACCTGTACGAGTCCAGGCGCTCCTGCAGCCGCTCCGGCGTCGTCCCCGTGATGGTGGTGTCGCGCGCACTGATCCCAAGCCGTTCGAAGTTGGCGGAGTAGCTCGGGTAGGACGCGTAGCGCGCAGACTCCTCGGCGAGAGCCGCCGTGGCGTCGGCGTCGACGATGCCGCGCGCGTAGAGAACGGCACGCGGACGCGGACTGGCTGCATCCGTCGCCGTCTCCCGCAACGCGGCGGCCGTGTCAGAGGCAACCTCCGGCGGCAGCCAGCTGAGCAGCGCGCCCGAGGCGAGGGTCGCCGCCAGCTCGCGCATCTTCGGACCCAGCGCACCGAGCAGCACGGGCGCATCGACGCTGCGCTGCAGCTCGTCGAGCTCAGGCCGAACGAGCGCCAGCGGGCGCCTGGCACCTCCCGATCCGACGCCGAGCACGAGCCGGTGCTGCGGCAGTGCCAGCTCGCGCACCCTGTCGGCGATGACGGATGCCGGGCGCCTGTCGAAGGGAAGCACCCCTGTCGCCAGCACCAGGCGATCGGTGACCTCGGCCGCTGCGGCGAGCCCGACGATGGCATCGCCGTCAGGCGTGTCGTTCAGCCACAGAGCGTGCAGTCCGGCGGCCTCCGCCGCCACAGCGAGCTCCTGGATGACGGCTCGGTCGAGGGCACCGGCGAGGCCGAGGGAGACGGAGGCTGGAGTCTGGCTCATCACACCAGCGTACGCAGCCTTCGTCCCCGATCGTTGGTGGGGGCCGGTCCCGGCCGGCTCAGGCCAGACGAGTGATCGCGTCCTCGAGCGCGTCCCAGAACCGCGGCACGTCGAGGCCGACGGCGACATGGGCGTTGGCGGCGCGCCCCAGCATGCCGTCGAGGTCGACGAGGGTCGCGCCCGCCGTGTGAACGCCGGCGACCTCGACGTCGAGCCGGGTGAACACGGTGGCGACGGCATCCGGAGCAGCCAGCACGGCGACGGCCACCGGATCGTGCAGCGGGCCGTCCGGCAGACCGAACACGGCGTCGTTGGTGGCGCAGAAGAAGTCGAGCAGCTCGGCGCCGAATGCGGCAGTGCCGTTGCCGATGGCGGCCAGTCGCTGTCGCACCTCGGCGGTGACGAGGGCGTCGTGGGTGACGTTCAGCCCCACCATGGTGAAGCGCACTCCGCTGTCGAGCACGATGGCGAGTGCCTCGGGGTCGACCCAGGCGTTGAATTCCGCCGCTGGAGTCACATTGCCTCGCCCCGTCGATCCGCCCATCCAGACGATCTCGCGGATGCCGACAGCCAGGTCGGGGCGATCGCGCAGCAGGATGGCGACGTTGGTGATGGGCCCGGTCGCGATGATCGCCACGGGATCGACGGATGCCGTGATCACGTCGGCCATGAGGTCGACGGCCGGCCGATGATCGAGAGCCACGACGGGCTCCGGCAGCACGGGGCCGCCGAGCCCGTTCTCGCCGTGGATCCACTCGGCCGTGGCCAGTTCGCGCGCGAGGGGCCGGTCGGCACCGGCAGCCACCGGCACATCCGTCACCCCGGCGACCCCGAGGGCGATGCGGGCGTTGCGCTCCGTGTGGACCAGGGTGCCGTTGCCACCGACGGCGGTGACGGCCCGCAGGTCGAGGAGGGGGCTGCCTGCCGCCAGCCAGAGCGCGAAGACGTCGTCGTGGCCCGGATCGCAATCGACGATCACCGGGATGCGATCGGTCACGCGAGCCCCGATCCCACGGCGAAGGCCAGCAGCTCGGCTCGGGGCGCATAGGAGCCCACCGTGCCGCGGGAGGTGACCGAGAGGGCACCGGCCGCCACGGCGATGGCGACGGCCTCGCCGAGCGGGCGGCCCTCCGAGAGGAAGGCCGCGAGGGTGCCCGTGAAGCAGTCGCCGGCTCCCGTGCTGTCGACGGCGGTCACCTTCGGTGCCCGGCACTGCGAAGCGAGCGGGCTCTCGGAGTCCTCGACGCTGGCTGAGCCCGATCCAGCAGCGGACACGGCACCCTCGGCGCCGAGCGTGACGACGATCGACCGGCAGCGTTCACCGGCGACGGACTCGGCGATGGCGCGCCAGTCGTCCAGTCCGCTCGTCTCGGCGGTGCCGATCCCCAGGGCGATGGCCTCGTGCTGGTTCACGACCAGTGGGTCGCAGACGGCGAGGGCCTCGTCGGTGATCGCGACCGGCGGAGCGAGGTTGAGAATGAAGCGGGTGCCGACCTCGGCGCTCAGGGACGCGAGCCGCTCGACGGCCTCTGCCGGCAGTTCGCCCTGGGTGAGCGTGACGTCGGCTGCGTCGATGTCCGAGCGGTGGGCCTCGACAGCGGCGGCCGTGACTGTGGCGTTCGCCCCGGCCGAGACGATGACGGTGTTCTCGCCCGATGCCGCCACGGTGATCTGCGCGACGCCGGTCGCGGCATCCGGAACCCGGTCGACCGCGTCGAGCGCGACCCCGAACCCGCGCACGGTCTCGAGCGCGAAGGTCGCCGCAGCGTCGGTGCCCACCCGGGCGACCAGGTCGACTGATGCTCCCGCCAGATGCGCGGCGATGGCCTGGTTCGTGCCCTTGCCCCCGAGCGCGACGGCGTAGCCCGTGCTCGAGACCGTCTCACCGGGAGCCGGGAACTCGGCGACATAGCTCGTCGAATCCACGTTGAGGGATCCGAGGACGAGCACGCGGCCTGTCATGCCTCAGGCCGCCGGGCCGGGGCCGGCGACGCTCGCAGTGATGGGTTCGCCGCTCGAGCGCGAGACGAAGCAGTAGTAGTAGCGCTGGGTGCTGGTCCACTGCTCCTCCGTCACGGGGAAGCTGCCCTGCAACTGCAGGTCGGGGAACCCGCTCGCGGCGTCGAGATCGATGACTCCCGGCGCACTGCAGAGCAGGTTGATCTGCGAGGCCAGCGCCTCCTCGCCGGGGAACGCCGTCGTCGCTTCGCCCCCGAAGGTTCCGCGGTAGACGAGTTGAGCGGCGTGGGGTGCTGCGCAGTCGACGACGGTGAAGGTCTCGGCCCACGGCCCTGCATACGGATCGATGCACTCTCCGCCGCCCAACCGATCCCACGGCTGCTCGCCGGCGGCGGCCGGACCGGTCACCGGAGGGGCGACGGTCGGCGTCGGGGTGGGCGTCGGGGTCGGAGTCGCCGACGCCGTGGGTGTCGGCGCCGGTGCCCCGGCGAACATCTTCGGCAGGAGGGTTCCGAGGAAGTACAGCCCGACCAGCAGCACGAGCAGCACGAGGCCGCCGGCGATCCAGAGCAGGCGGCGGTCTACGGGGGCCTTCGCCGTCGGCGGAGCACCGTCCGTCGGTGGCGCACCGCCGTCGGACCCGCGCGCACCCGTCGACGCGGCATTGCGGGGGTCGGCGGTGATGGGATCAGCAGCGTCGTCGTGTGTGTCATCGTTGTCGTCGGGGTCGGCGACGGACGCGGCATAGACCGGCGGCAGCGACAGCCCGCTGAGCGCCGGGCTGGCATCGAGCGTGTCGATGAACGTGGCCTGACGCTCGGCGGCGGAGGTCGTGAGCAACGCTGTGGCCGCGGTGTCGGCGTCGGCGTAGTCGCCATTGCCATTGCCATCGGCATCGGCATCGGCATCGGCATCGGCGGATCCTGCGGCGCCGGAGTCCGATCCTGCGGCGGTGGCGGCGTGCGACTCGGAACCGGCCTCGGTCGGCTGCTCCCCCTCCGAGCCCGCTTCGGGCGCGGGCTGGGGCGGCGCCACGGGTGTGGGGAATCGCAGGGGCTCGGGGGGCGGAGCTCCGAAGACCGGTGTGACGAACGGAGCCATGATGACGGGAGGAACATCGTCCTCGGGGACATCGCCGTCGGGGTCGTCGGCGTCGGGGTCATCGCCGTCGGGCTTCGGTTCCGGGTCGACTGCGTACTTCGCCGGGTCCTCGCCGGGGCGCAGCCCCCAGTGGAATCCTGTTTCGGCCGCGTCGCCGGTGGCACCGTCCTCGGCGGGGGTCCTCGCCTCGGCGCCCGGACTCTCAGCGTCGGATTCCAGCTCGTCGCCGGGAACGCCGGGGGTGGGAAGGGCGGCGGCCGCCGCGGGCGGAACCGCAACGGGCTCGTCATCGAAGTCCGAGAAGAGGTGCCAGACGGCCGACGATGTCGCTGCCTTCGTGGCGGTCGCGCCCGGATCGCGGTCGGTCTCGATGCCGGAGTCGGGCGATGCACCCGATGCGACCGGAGCCACGGGTGCATCGGATGCGACGGCTGCATCCGTTTCGTCACCGGCGTGAGAGAAGACCGGCCCCGTCGGATGCAGCGGCGTCGTCTCTTCAGCCGACGGCGCTACTGCGGCGGACGCGGAGTCGTCAGCGGGCGCGAAGTGGTCGGAAGGGGCGGAGTCGTCAGCGAACGGACCGGAAGCCGTGTCGTCGGCCGGCGCGCCGTACCAGACGGGGATGATCGGCTCATCGTCAGCGATGTCCTCGTTCGACGTCTCCGCGTCTCGGTCGACCTCGACGACGTCATCGGTCTCCTCCGCGTGCGCGTCGGCATCCCGCCGCGCACGGCGTCCGCCCGAGAGCTGAGCGAGCAGCCAGTCCGCGCCGCCGATCTCGGGGTCCGGCTCGCGCTCGCCGTCGGCTCCGGCCTGTTCGTCGGGACCGTCAGGCATCGCGCAGGCCCAGGTCGTCGAGTCCGATGGCGAAGAAGTAGGGAACACCCTCGGCCTCGATGATCTCGCGGGCTCCGGTGTCGCGGTCGACGACCACGGCGACTGCGGCGATCTCGGCTCCCACCTTGCGCAGGGCCTCGATGGCCTTGAGCGGCGAACCGCCCGTCGTGGAGGTGTCCTCGAGCACGATCACGCGCTTGCCGGCCAGCTCGGGGCCCTCGACCTGGCGGCCACGGCCGTGGTCCTTGGGCTCCTTGCGCACGACGAACGCGTCGTATTCGAGGCCGCGCGCCACGCCCTGGTGGAGGATCGCGGATGCCACGGGGTCGGCTCCCATGGTCATTCCGCCGACGGCGGCGACGTCCGGGATGTCGGCGATGAGGTCGAGCATGACCTGTCCGATGAGCGGCGCAGCGCGGTGGTCGAGGCTCACCTTGCGGAGGTCGACGTAGTAGCTCGCCTTCTTGCCGCTGGTCAGGGTGAAATCACCGTGGAACACGGCATCCGATGAGATGAGTTCGATGAGCTTGGTCCGCGCGTCAGTCACGGCCATAAGCCTATTGCCCGCGCCGGAAGACGCGCCTCCAGGAGCCCGGCGTTCCGGGCTTCAGGGGCGCGACGACTCCGGGAAGGTCGATATGGAAGTTGCCGAGCTCCTGTGCGCCGTACCGGATGCTCCGATACGCAGCAGTGCCGATGAGCACGCCGAGGGCGATGGCCGTCACCGTCGTCAGCGCCGAACTCAGATCCTGATCGTCGGCGCCCGCACCGAAGACCTCGGTCAGTCCGATGAGTCCGGCTGATCCGGGAACCAGGATCCAGAAGGCCGGGAGGAAGGTGAGCTGCGACGGCACACCCCGCCGCAGGGAGTCGATCCACAGCACGACCGGCGTCATGAGCACAGCGCCGAAGAACCCGCTGAGTTGGGCGCCGAAGACGATTCCGCCGAGCAGCTGACCCGCGTAGGCGACCACCAGCACGAGCAGCACCCAGCCGAAGGTGCGCGGCGGAGACGAGAAGTGCAGGTAGTTCCCGGCCGCGAACAGCACGAGCCCGATGAGTGGCACCCACCAGAGGTAGAGCCGCTCGGAGTCGCTCGACATGTAGCTGTACCCGTCGACACCGACGAGGGTTCCCGCGGCGAGGATTCCGAACGCCAGCAGCGCCAGTTGCACGAAGCCCGTGACCAGTCGCGCCGTTCCGGCCACCATCTGGCCCGCCGCGAGTTCGACGGTCCCCGTGGTGATCAGACCCCCGGGCAGGAAGGTGACGAGAGGTGCGATGAGCACGCGAAGCGGGTCGGAGATGCCGAGGGTGTCTGCCAGCAGGAACACGACGAGGGATGAGGTGAACGCGGCCACCACGGGGAAGATCAGGGCGAGAGTGGGGGACCGCAACAGCTTCAGAAGGCCCACCAGCAGCCCGAGCCCGAACGCGATGGCCGCGCCCTGCCAGCTCGGGAACAGCATCAGGGCCAGGCCGAGCGTGAGCACGCCATGGCCGAAGACCCGCAGCGGCCAGCCGAAACGGGGCGTCGACTCCCCGATCGCGTTGAGCTCGTCGATGCCCTCCACCGGATCGACCGCCCCGTCGCGAGCTCGACGCACGAGCTTGCCGAGCTCGGCGATCTGGTCGAACCTCAGACTCGACCGCACTCGGGACGAGATGGCCACCCGCGTGTCGGTGGCCTCCCCGGTCTGCACCATGATCATCGTCGGAAGGACGGCGAAATTGGTGTCGGGGGCACCGTAGGCCGCTGCGACCTCCTGCATGATCGACTGCACCCTGTCGACGGACTCGCCCGCCGCCGTCAGACCCTCGGCGAGGCCGACGAAGAAGCGGCGCAGTTCGCCGTCGTCCGGTGCCGTCTCCGCCATGTCGGCCAACGCTACCTGCTGCGAGGCACACGAGAAAGGCCGCCTCCCGCGCCGTCCCTGGCGTGGTGGCGGCCTCGGCGCATCCGGCGTTCGTCTGTGCGGCGAACGGGGCGGATGCGAATGCCCGCTGGCTTCCTAGAAGATGCGGACGTACTCGCGCTTGGGGGTGCGGCCGTAGCCGTCGGACGCGAGGAGGGTGAAGGTTCCGGCGATCGCAGCGGCCGCGATGATGCCGAGGAGGATGAGGAGCGCGATCATGATGGAGCCTTTCGAGTTTGGTGGGTACTGTCATTCTGCTCTGCGAAACCATGCAGCACAATCGAATGGTTCTGCATGATGGATGTAGGTTGGCTACATGGATGTACGCCGACTCGATCTGCTCCGCGAACTCGCAGAACGCGGCAGCGTCACCGCTGTGGCCGAGGCCACCCATCGCACGCCCTCCGCGGTCTCCCAACAGCTGAAGGTGCTGGAACGGGAGGCCGGGATGCCGCTCACCGAGCGAGTCGGACGCGGCATTCAACTCACCGGTGCGGGTATCGCGCTGGCGCGCAGCGCGACCGATGTCGCCGTCGCCCTGGAGCGGGCCACGGCGCTGTGGGACGAGTTCCGCAATCACCCGAGCGGCGAGGTGCGGCTGGCCACGTTCCCGTCGGCCGGACAGGTGCTGCTGCCGGGAGTCCTCGCCGACGTGGCCCTCATCCCCGGGCTCGTGGTGCACTGCTCCGACGGTGACGCCGAGCTGCTCGACTTCCCCTCACTGACCGCGGACTTCGACATCGTGCTGGCGCACTCCCTGCGTGGCACCCGGGCCTGGGGCGGGCGTGGCCTCCGTGCAGTACCGCTCATGGTCGAGCCGCTCGACATCGCCATCCCTCCCGACCACCGCCTCGCCGGACGCAGCTATCTGACCCCGGCCGACGTCATCGACGACCCGTGGATCGGTGTTCCCGTTGGCTTCCCGTTCGAGCGCATCCTCCACGACATCGAGCAGGTGGCCGGGCGACGGGCGACGGTCTTCCAGCGCATCAGCGACCTGCGCATGGTGGAGTCGTTCGTGGCGGCGGGACTCGGAGTGTCGCTCATCCCGCGATACACCTCCGGCGGCATCGACCCGAGCCGCGTCATCCTGAAGCCTCTCCGGGGTGTGGATGCCGAGCGGGACATCGTGGCACTGCTGCGGCCCGACGTCGCCGAGCGCCTCGCGGTGCGCACCGTCGTCGACATCCTGCGCACGCGGGCCGCCGAGATCGAGGCGGCGCACGCGTAGGGCGGCGGCTCGCGAGAACGGAGGCGTTGTGGGTCGCAGGGGGGTGGCACCCGCCCCAACTCCGTATTCGCTGTCGGATGCCACAGTGCCTGCCCCGGCCGCGGGCCGGGTGAGTATGCTGCCGTCGATGAGTGACACGATTCTCCTCGAGGTGACGGACGGGCTCGCCCACGTCACCCTCAACCGCCCCGATCGCCTCAACGCGATCAACCCGGAGGCCGCCGAGCGCTGGCGCGCCATCGGTCGGGAGATCGCCGAGCGTGACGACATCGGCGCCGTTCTCTTCGATGCGGCCGGTCGCGCGTTCTGCGCAGGGGGCGACGTGCGTGAGATGGCCACGACGGTGGGCGACGGTGCCGTCATCACAGCGCACGCCGACGTCATCCACGCCGGCCATGTCGCATTTCGAGGCAGCGGCAAGCCCATCGTCGCGGCGGTCCAGGGCGCCGTCGCCGGCGGCGGACTCGGCTTCATGCTCTGCGCCGACGTGATCGTGGCCTCGGAGCAGGCCAGCTTCGCCAGCAAGTACTCCGACATCGGCCTCACCCCGGACTGCGGCGTGAGCACACTGCTGCCCGAGGCGATCGGCATGCGGCGTGCCCTCGAGCTCACCCTCACATCACGTCGCCTGACGGCATCCGAAGCCCTCGACTGGGGACTCGTGACCGAGGTCGTCGAAGCGGATGCCGTCGCCGTGCGTGCGCGCGCCATCGCCGAGGCGTGGCTCACCGGTGCGACCGGGGCGTTCGGCCAGGCGAAGCGGCTGCTGCTCGCGGGCCGCGACCGATCGTTCCAGGCGAACCTCGACGATGAGGCTCGCACGATCGGCGCCGCTTTCGAGACGGCGGAGGCGCAGGCGCGCATCGCGGCGTTCAGCGCTCCGCGCTGAGTTCGTCCCACCCGCTGATCGAGTAGCGCCCGAGCGCAGCGAGGTCGCGTATCGAGATCACTCCCTGAGGAGTGGTTTCGATACGGCTGCTCGCTGCGCTCGCGGCCTACTCAACCAGCGGGAACTGCTGCGCTCGCGGCCTACTCAACCAGCGGGAACTGCTGCGCTCGCGGCCTACTCAACCAGCGGAAGACCGAGTCCGAGGCCTCAGTCGTGCTGCGGGAAGCCCAGGTTGATGCCGCCGTGGCTCGGATCGAGCCAGCGCGACGTGATGGCCTTCTCGCGGGTGAAGAACTGCACTCCGGCCGGCCCGTACGCCTTGGCATCGCCGAACAGCGAGGCCTTCCAGCCTCCGAACGAGTGGTAGGCCACCGGCACCGGGATGGGCACGTTCACGCCCACCATGCCGACCTGCACCTCGCGCTGGAACCGGCGGGCGGCACCACCGTCGTTGGTGAAGATGGCGGTTCCATTGCCGTACCTGCCGTCGTTGATGATGCCGAGACCCTCCTCGTAGGAGGACACCCGCACGATCGAGAGCACCGGGCCGAAGATCTCGTCGGTGTAGACCGATGAGGTGAGCGGCACCCTGTCGATGAGCGTCGGTCCGAGCCAGAAGCCCGCCTCCTCGCCGTCGAACTCGCCGTCGCGACCGTCGACCACCACGGTCGCGCCGTCCGTCGCGGCCACGTCGATGTAGGAGGCCACCTTGTCGCGGTGAACCTCGGTGATGAGCGGGCCCATGTCGCAGGAGCGTCGGCCGTCGCCGGTCTTCAGCCCCGCCATGCGCCCCGTGATCTTCGCGACCAGCTCATCGGCGATCGAGTCGACCGCCAACACGACGGAGATGGCCATGCAGCGCTCGCCGGCCGAGCCGAAGCCCGCGTTCACGGCGGCGTCGGCCGTGAGGTCGAGGTCGGCATCCGGCAGCACGAGCATGTGGTTCTTCGCGCCTCCGAGAGCCTGCACGCGCTTGCCGTTGGCAGACGCCGTCTCGTAGATGTACTGAGCGATCGGCGTCGATCCCACGAAGGAGATGGAGGCGACCTCAGGGTGCGTCAGCAGGGCGTCGACGGCCTCCTTGTCGCCGTGCACCACGTTGAACACGCCGGCGGGGAGCCCAGCCTCGGCGAACAGCTCGGCCATCCAGATGGCTGCCGACGGATCCTTCTCCGATGGCTTCAGCACGACGGTGTTGCCGGCCGCGATCGCGATCGGGAAGAACCAGAGCGGCACCATCGCCGGGAAGTTGAACGGCGAGATGATCCCGACGACGCCGAGAGGCTGGCGCACCGTGTAGACGTCGACGCCCGTCGAGACATTCTCGGAGTAGTCGCCCTTGGTGAGGTGGGCGATGCCGCAGGCGAACTCCACGACCTCGAGACCGCGCGCGATCTCTCCGCCCGCATCGGAGAGCACTTTGCCGTGCTCGCTGGTGAGGATCTCGGCGAGCTCACCCTTGCGCGAGTTCAGCAGCTCGCGGAACGCGAACATCACCTGCTGACGACGCGCGATGGAGGTCTCGTTCCACGCCGGGAAGGCGGAAGCCGCAGCCGCGACGGCGGCACCGACGTCGGCGGCACTGCCCAGGCGCACCTCCTTCTGCACGATGCCCTTCGCGGGGTCGTAGACGGGCGCCGTGCGCGTCGACTCTCCCGCACTGGCAGCTCCATTGATCCAGTGGTCGAGTGTTGTGGTCATGATGGGGTCCGTTCTGTCTCGTGTGCGGTGTGGTCTCGATACGCGTCGACGTCGTCGGCGCTATCCGACCAGCGGGAGTGAGAGCACCTCGTCGTAGGCTGCGAGCGCCTCGGCGACCTCGTCATCGGTGACGATGCACGGCGGCACGACGTGGATGCGGTTGTCGGCGATGAAGGGCAGCAGGCCGCGCTCGAGAAGCGCGCCCTTGATGCGGCCGATCACGGCCGCGCTGACGGGCTCGCGGGTCTCGCGGTCCGCGACGAGTTCGAGCGCCCAGAAGACACCCTCTCCGCGCACCTCGCCGATGAGGTCGTGCTTGTCGAAGAGCTCGGCGAGACCAGGACCGATGGCCTCGCGCCCGATACGGGCAGCGTTCTCGACGATGCCCTCGGAGCTCATGGCGTCGAGCGCCCCGACGATGGCAGCCATGGCGAGCGGATGCCCGCTGTAGGTGAGCCCGCCGGGGAAGACGGAGGTGTCCCAGGTGGCCGCGATGGCATCCGAGATGATCACGCCACCCGCTGGCACGTAGCCCGAATTCACGCCCTTCGCGAAGGTGATGAGGTCGGGAACGAGGTCGTAGCCCTCGAAGGCGAACCAGCGCCCGGTGCGCCCGAAGCCGCACATGACCTCGTCGGTGATGATGAGGATGCCGTAGCGGTCGGCGATCTCCCGAACGCCGGCCAGGTAGCCGGGCGGCGGAACGAGCACTCCGGCGGTGCCTGGGACCGTCTCCAGCAGGATCGCCGCGATCGACGCCGGCCCCTCGGACTGGATGACCCGCTCGAGATGGCGCAGGGCCCGCTCCGACTCCTGCTCCGGCGTCGTCGCCCAGAACTCGCTCCGGTAGAGCCAGGGGCCGAAGAAGTGCACGTGGCCACGCGCGTACTCGTTGGGGATGCGTCGCCAGTCCCCCGTTGCCACGACGGCGGCTCCGGTGTTGCCGTGATAGGAGCGGTAGGTCGAGAGGATCTTGTCGCGGCCCGTGAACAGGCGAGCCATGCGGATGGCGTTCTCGTTGGCATCCGCCCCGCCGTTCGTGAAGAAGACCTTGGAGAAGCCGGCAGGTGCGCGGTCGGTGATGCGTTTGGCGGCCTCGCCGCGCGCGAGGTTCGCCGTGGCAGGAGCGACCGTGGTGAGCAGGTCGGCCTGCTCGTGGATGGCGGCGATGACCGCCGGATGCTGGTGGCCGATGTTGGTGTTGACCAGCTGCGACGAGAAGTCGAGCCAACTGCGGCCGGCGTGGTCCCAGACTCGGGAACCGGAGCCGCCCGCGATGACGAGAGGGGCGAGGCCCGCCTGCGCCGACCAGGAGTGGAATACGTGCGCGGCATCGAGCTCGCGGGTGCGGTCGTCGAGTTCGGAGAGGTCGAGGTCGGTCATGCTGGGTGCCTTTCATCCATCGCCGGTCGAGGAGCGACCGAGCGGAGGGAGGACGCGTATCGAGACCCGGTGAGGTGATCTCGATACGCGTCCGACTTCGTCGGTCGCTACTCGATCAACGGGTCATTCTCAGTTGCCACCCTCGGCGAGGGTGACGTCGATGGGCGCGAAGTCGGCACCCAGGGTGTCGACCCCCTCGTCCTTCAGTTCGGCCAGGGCCTTCTCCACGTACTCGTTGGAGTAGGCGTCCTCGGGCGGATCGGTCGAGATGATCGTGGCCCCGGTCTCGTTCTTCGTCTTCATGGCGATGTCGACCGTCTGATCCCAAGCGGCCTCGTCGATCACGCCGACGCCGTCGGTCGACGGCCAGATCAGCTTGTTGACCTCGTTGGTCATCCAGAGCTGGTGGCTCGCACCCAGGGTGGAGCCAGCGGCCGTGACGATGGCGGCAGCCTTGTCGGGGTTGTCGCGTGCGTAGACCCAGCCCTTGATGGACGCCTTGATGAAGGCGACCGTGGTGTCGGCGTAGCCCTCGTCGTCGGCGAGCCTGTCGGCATCCGCCCAGATGGCGTCCTGCAGCATCGCCGTTCCGACGTCGTTCCAGTTGATGACGTTCAGCTCGTCGGGCTGGTAGAGCTCACCGGTCGCGGGGTTGACGGTCTCGAGCACCTGCGCGTACTCGTTGTAGGTCATGGCCTGGGCAGCGTCGATGTCGCCGGCGAGGAAGCCGTTCATGTCGAATGCCTGCTGCACGAGCGAGATGTCGCCGACTTCGACGCCGTCCTTCTGCATGCCGGCGAAGAGCTCCCACTCGTTGCCGTAACCCCAGCTTCCGACCTTCTTGCCTGCGAGGTCGCTCGGCGCCGTGATGTCCTTGTCCTTGAACGAGATCTGCGTGGTGGCGCTGCGCTCGAAGATCTGGGCGACGTCGGTGATGTGGGCGCCCTGCTCGATGGAGCCGAGCACTTTCGGGACCCATGAGATGGCGTAGTCGACGTCTCCGGACGCCAGGGCGTCCTGCGGCACGATGTCGGCCCCGCCCTCGACGATCTCGACGTCGAGGCCCTCGTCCTCGTAGTAGCCCTGGTCCACCGCGGCGTAGTAGCCGGCGAACTGTGCCTGGGAGAACCACTGGAGCTGGAGCTTGACCGGGGTGAGCTCGCCGCCGGCCTCCGACGTCGAATCCCCACCGCTGCCGGTGCTGCTGCATCCGCTGAGAACGAGTGCCGAGACGGCCAGTGCTGCTGCCGTGCCGAGTGCGTACTGTCTGCTGCGTTTCATTTCTTCCTCCTTCAGGTGCCTCTTGGTTGGTGCACCGCGCGCCGGATGACCGGCGCGCGATTACGCGCTCGGACGGTGCCGGGACGCGAGCTTCTCGAGGGCCAGGGTTGCCGTGTAGAACAACAGGCCGAGGATGATGGATCCGAGGACGTAGGCCCAGGCGAGCGCGTAATTGCTGCTCGACGCGGCCGAGGTGATCGACTTGCCAAGGCCGCCGACAGGGCCGCCGAAGTACTCCGCGATCAGGGCGGAGATGACGGCGAGGGACGACGCGATGCGCAGGCCCGTGAAGACGAAGGGCGTCGCCGTGGGGAGGGTGACCACCCGGGTCGCCTGCCACGGTGTCGCCGCGGTGGCGCGCATGAGGTCGCGGTGCACCGGGCGCACCTGCCGCAGACCCCGCAGCGAATTGAGGTACACCGGCACGAACACGGCGATGGCTGCCACGATCTGGCGCGCTGTCTCTGCACTGGCGCTGAACATCGTGTAGAGCACGGGGGCCAGGGCGACGATCGGGATCACGGACAGCGCGGCGACGAGTCCGGCGCTCAGCTCGTCGATGATCGGCAGCAGGGCGGCGATCACGGCGGAGATCACGCCGACGATGCCTCCGACGATGAGTCCGACGAGAGCGTTGGTTCCCGTGACCACGGATGCCGCCCAGACCGTCGGGATGTTGTCGATGAACTGCGTGAAGATCGACACCGGACTCGGCAGCACGAACGGCTTGATGTCGAGGGCGATCACGGCGAGCTGCCAGATGAGCAGGGCGCCGACGCCGAGGATGAGAGGAGCAGCGATCGCGCGCGCTGAGCCGATCTGCGGCCTCATCGGTTCTCGACCCCCCGCGCCCCGGCCTCGGCCGGCGCGCCGTGGAGGAGCTCGCGCACCTCGCTCACCGCGTCGAAGAAGCCGTCGGCCTCGCGCAGGCCGTCGCCGCGCTGCCCCGCCGAGCCGAGGGCGACGGGAAGGATGCCCTGGATGCGCCCGGGTCGGGGCGACATCACCACGACGCGGTTGGACAGGAAGACGGCCTCGGGGATGCTGTGGGTCACGAACACCACAGCCGCCTGGGTCTCACCGCAGATGCGCACGAGCTCGTTCTGCATCCGCTCGCGCGTCATCTCGTCGAGGGCCCCGAACGGTTCGTCCATGAGCAGGAGGTTGGGACTCTCGGCGAGCGCCCTGGCGATGGCGACGCGCTGCTGCATGCCGCCCGACAGCTGATCGGGGAACTTGGAGCCGAAGTCGCCGAGGCCCACGAGCTCGAGCAACTCCGCCGTACGGGCCTTGCGTCCCGCTGCCCCCATGCCGTGAAGCTGCAGCGGCAGCTCGATGTTGGCAGCGACGCTCCGCCACGGCAGGAGTCCTGCCTGCTGGAACGCGATGCCGTACTCCTGGTCGAGGCGAGCCTTCTTCGCCGTCTTGCCGAACACCCGGATGTCGCCCGCCGTCGGCTGGTCGAGGTCGGCGATGAGCCTGAGCAGAGTGGACTTGCCGCATCCGCTCGGCCCGATCAGGCTCACGAACTCACCGGGTGCCACGGCGAGGTCGATGCCGTCGAGGGCCGTGACAGTGCTCTCGCCCCTGCGACCCGTGAAGACGCGGGAGACGCCGGTGATGCTGACGGCGTCGGAGGCGGTCGCGGCAGCAGCGCCCGGGGTGCTCTTCTGGTCGGTCATGCTGGAACCTCTCCACGGCGGTAGCGGCGCAGGAACACGCCGATGAGACTGACGAAGCCCGCGGCCACCAGGCCGACGAGCACTGCACCGAAGATGGGCGCGTACGGCTTGGCCGGGTCGCCGCCGGACGCCGCGGCGAACTCGACGACCATGCGCCCGATCCCGCCGCGCAGCCCGATCGACACCTCGGCGACGATCGTGCCGATGACGGCGCTGGCCGCGCCGAGACGGAGCGCCGGCAGCAGGTAGGGAACGCTGGCCGGCAGGCGCAGCCTGAACAGCGTCGTCCACCATCCGACTCCGTAGCTGCGCATGAGCTCGACGTGGTTCGTGTCGGGCGAGTTGAGGCCTCGGAGAGCCCCGATCGAGATCGGGAAGAAGGCGAGGTAGCTGGCGATGAGGGCCACGGACATCCACGGCTCCCACTCGAAGGATCCGATCTCGATCTGCGAACCCCAGCGCCGCACGAGCGGCGCGATGGCGATGAGCGGAACCGTCTGGCTCAGCACGATCCACGGGAACAGCGCGGCCTCGGCCGTGATGAAGCGCTGCATGAGAAGGGCGAGGAAGAGCCCGACGACGACTCCGGCGATCCAGCCGACGGATGCGACCCCCAGGCTGAACGCCGAGGCCTGCAGCACGGCCAGCCACATCGGCAGGGCGTTCGCGGCGCTCGAGACCGGCTCGAACAGCCGGCCGACCATGTCCACCACGTGCGGCATGGCGAGGTCCGTGGTGCGCGGAAGCACCGTGACGCCGCCGACGATCACACCCTCCGCCGGTCCGAGCGCCTTGTAGAGCTCCCAGACCGCCGCCAGCAGCAGCACGCCGAGGGCGCCGAGGAGGAAGCGCCGGAGGAAGGCCCCGCCGCGAAGGGGCCGCCGGGTGGCGTCCTCGACGAGTCCGGGCACTGTGCCGATCGACCCGGCGTCGACGGCCTTCAGTGCCTCGGACACGCTCATGCCTTCGCCGTGATGTGGTCCGACAGGGCCGGGATCACGGTCTCGCCGTAGACGCGGAGGGTCTCCTCCTTGTTGTCGTGCTGCAGGTAGCCGGCGAACTGGTCGACCCCGAGGGCCTTCAGCGCCTCGAGCTTCTCGATGTGCTGCTCTGCGGTGCCCAGGATGCAGAACCTGTCGACGATCTCGTCCGGAACGAAGCTGGTGTGCGAGTTGCCGGCCCGCCCGTGCTCGTTGTAGTCGTAGCCCTCGCGGCCGGCGATGTAGTCGGTGAGAGCCTCGGGCACATCGCCGTGGGCTCCGTACTTCGAGACGATGTCGGCCACGTGGTTGCCCACCATGCCGCCGAACCAGCGGCACTGGTCGCGCATGTGCTCCCAGTCGTCGCCGATGTACATGGGCGCCGCCACGCAGAACTTGATCGACATCGGGTCGCGCCCGACGGCCTCCGCGGCGTCCCGCACGGTCTTGATCATCCACGCGGCGATGTCGAGGTCGGCCAGTTGCAGGATGAAGCCGTCGCCCACCTCACCGGTGAGCTTCAGTGCGAGGGGCCCGTAGGCCGCCACCCAGACGTCGAGTTCCGAGCCGCGGCTCCACGGGAACTGCAGCTGCGAGCCGTTGTACTCGACCGAGCGCGAGTTGCCGAGCTCCCGGATGACGTGGATCGACTCGCGCAGGGTCTTGAGCGTGGTCGGTGCCCCATTGGTCACCCGGACCGCCGAGTCGCCTCGCCCGATGCCGACGATCGTGCGATTGCCGTACATCTCGTTCAAGGTGGCGAAGACCGATGCCGTCACGGTCCAGTCGCGCGTGGCCGGGTTGGTGACCATCGGCCCGACGATCACCTTGCGGGTCTCCGCCAGGATGGCGCTGTAGATCACGTACGGCTCCTGCCAGAGCAGGTGCGAGTCGAAGGTCCACACGTGCGTGAAGCCGTGGTTCTCGGCGAGCTTGGCGAGCTGCACCGTGCGCGAGGCCGGTGGATTGGTCTGGAGAACTGCTCCGAAGTCCATGGGTTCTCCTAGATCAGGTACTGCGAGAGGCCGCGCTTGAGGAACCGGCCGTCGCCCTTGGCGCCCAGGTACTGGTTGTCGTCGACCACGACCTTGCCGCGCGAGATGACGGTATCGACGTGCCCGTCGATCTCGTATCCCTCCCAGGCCGAGTGGTCCATGTTCATGTGGTGGGTCCTGCCGGTCGGCTTGCCGGATTCATCGACGGGCAGGCCGATGGAGGTGTGGCCGTCGGGGTCGTAGACGACGATGTCGGCATCCGCCCCGGGCTGGATCACGCCCTTCTGCCCGTACAGTCCGAACATCCGCGCCGGGGTGGTGCTGGTCAGCTCCACCCAGCGCTCGAGGGTGATCTCGCCCGTCACGACGCCCTGGTACATCAGGTCCATGCGGTGCTCGATCGAGCCGATGCCGTTGGGGATCTTGCGGAAGTCGCCGAGGCCGAGTTCCTTCTGGTCCTTCATGCAGAACGGGCAGTGGTCGGTCGAGACCATCTGCACGTCGTTCGTGCGCAGCGATTGCCACATCGCGTCCTGGTGGCCCTCCTCCCGCGAACGCAGCGGCGTCGAGCAGACCCACTTGGCGCCTTCGAAGGCACCCCACTTCTCGCTCACCGCGCCGAGCTGCTCCTCGAGGGAGAGGTAGAGGTACTGCGGGCAGGTCTCGGCGAAGACGTTCTGGCCCTTGTCACGGGCCCACGCGACCTGCTCGACGGCCTGCTTGGCGCTCACGTGCACGACGTAGAGCGGGGCTCCGGTGAGCTTCGCCAGCATGATCGCCCGGTGCGTCGCCTCCTCCTCCATCTCCCAGGCCCTGGCCTTGCCGTGGTAGAACGGGTCGGTCTTGCGCTGCTCGACGAGCTGCGCGGCGAGAACGTCGATGGCTGGACCGTTCTCGGCGTGCATCATCGTGAGCATGCCGGTGTCGCGGGAGAGCTGCATGGCCTTGAGAATCTGCGCGTCGTCCGAGTAGAAGACGCCCGGGTAGGCCATGAAGAGCTTGAAGCTCGAGATGCCCTCGTCGACCAGCCCGCGCATGGCGAGGAGCGACTCGTCGTTCACGTCGCCCACGATCTGGTGGAATCCATAGTCGATGGCGCAGTTTCCGGCGGCTTTCTCGTGCCAGGCGGCGAGGCCGTCCTGGATCTTCTGGCCGTAGGTCTGCACGGCGAAGTCGACGATGCTCGTGGTTCCGCCCCAGGCGGCCGCCCGGGTTCCGGTCTCGAAGGTGTCCGATGCCTCGGTGCCGCCGAACGGCAGCTGCATGTGCGTGTGCGCGTCGATCCCACCCGGGATCACGTACTTGCCGGCGGCGTCGATGACAGTGTCGACGGATGCCGCCACATCGGTGCCGAGCAGCATGCTGCCGGGCTCCAGCACCGCGGTGATGCGCTCCCCGTCGATGAGCACGTCGGCCCGGGCGCGGCCGGTGGCGCTGACCACGGTGCCGTTGGTGATGAGAGTCGTTGCCATGGTTCGCTCCTTCGCGGTCGGCTACGGCTTCGGAATGGACGTGTAGGACTCCGGGCGACGGTCCCGGTAGAACTGCCAGTTGTTGCGCACCTGCCTGATCATGTCCATGTCGAGGTCGCGCACCACGACCTCCTCGTGGTCCTCGGAGCCGTACTCGCCGACGATGTTGCCCTGCGGATCGACGAACTGGCTCTTGCCGTAGAAGTTCACCGCCAGATCGCCGTACTCGTTGTCCTCGAGGCCGACGCGGTTTGCTGCGGCCACGAAGTAGCCGTTCGCAGCGGCGGCTGCCGGCTGCTCGATCTCCCAGAGGCGGTTCGACAGACCGGGCTTCGTGGCGTTCGGGTTGAACACGATCTGGGCCCCGTTGAGACCGAGCTCGCGCCAGCCCTCGGGGAAGTGCCTGTCGTAGCAGATGTAGACGCCGATCTTGCCGACGGCGGTGTCGAACACCGGATAGCCGAGGTTGCCCGGGCGGAAGTAGAACTTCTCCCAGAACCGATCGAGGTTGGGGATGTGGTGCTTGCGGTAGGAGCCGAGGATGGTGCCGTCGGAGTCGACGACGACAGCGGTGTTGTAGTAGACGCCCGGCTGCTCCTCCTCGTAGATGGGGAGGATCATGACCATGTCGAGCTCCTTGGCGAGCGCCGCGAAGCGCTGCACGATGGGGCCATCGGCCGGCTCGGCGTAGTCGTAGTACTTGGCGTCCTCGGTGATGCCGAAGTACGGACCGTAGAACAGTTCCTGGAAGCAGATGACCTGGGCACCCTGCTCCTTCGCCTCGCGGGCGAACTGCTCGTGCTTGGCGATCATCGATTCCTTGTCGCCCGTCCAGGTCGTCTGGGTGATCGCTGCTCGCACGGTGTTCGTGCTGGTACTCGTGCTGTTGCTGACGTTGGTCATGACCGGTTGCCTCCACGAAAGGATCTGCCGGCGATGGCGGTTCTACTTGCGTCACCAACGCCGAGGGTTGAAGCCGAACCGGACTTCTTCGTCCGTTCTGTTATTGTTCGGCGTAAACATTTCTCTTTTGTTTCACTGTGTGACGTACGTGTAAGTCATTGTGGTTCCCCACCTCCCGGAGGGCAAGACCCATGCACGATGAAGCCATGCACTCGTGGATCCAGCACATCGACGGGTCATCGCCTCGAGACATCGCGGCCTCGATCGCGCGCCAGATCACCTCGGGCGAGCTCGCGCCCGGTGATCGCCTGCCCACGGTGCGGGATGTCGCGAGCGAGATCGGAGTGAGCCCGGCCACGGTCAGCCATGCGTGGCAGGCTCTCGCGCGCGCCGGCCTCATCGTCTCCCGCGGGCGTGCAGGCAGTTTCGTCCGCAGCACGGATGCTGCCTGGCTGCCTCCCCGCACGCAGGGCCTGGCCGGTCATCCCGGAGACGCCAGGCTCGACCTGTCGCGCGGCACCCCCGACCCCCTCCTGCTGCCGGGCCTCACCCGCGCGCTCGCTCGGGTGTCCGCCGGTGCGCACAGCGCCCAGACCTCGAGCTACCACGATCTCCCGCTCATTCCGGAGCTCGAGGGGGTGCTGCGTGCAGCCTGGCCCTACCCGGCCGAGGCGATCACGGTCGTCGACGGCGCCCTCGACGCCGTCTCACGCGCACTCGAATCCGTCGTGCGTTTCGGCGACCGGGTGGTCGTGGAGAGCCCGGGGTTCCCGCCCTTCTTCGACCTGATCGACGCCCTCGGGGCCGACCGGGTGCCCGTCGCGCTCGACGACGACGGCATCCTGCCCGCCTCTCTCGCCGCCGCGCTCGGAACGCATCCGAGTGCCGTCATCCTGCAGCCCCGTGCCCAGAACCCGACGGGTGCGTCGATGTCCCGCGCTCGCGCCGAGGAGCTGGCGCGGATCATCCGCAGCCATCCGAACGGCGCCGACGCGACCGTGATCGAGGACGACCACTCCGGGCAGATCTCGACGTCGGGCGACGTGAGTCTCGGCGAGTGGCTGCCCGACCAGGTACTGCACGTGCGCAGCTTCTCGAAATCGCACGGCCCCGACCTGCGCATCGCCGCACTGGGTGGCCCCACCCGCATCGTCGATCGCATCGTCGCACGACGGATGCTGGGGCCCGGGTGGACCTCGCGCATGACGCAGCGCATCCTCTACGACCTCCTGACCGACGGCCAGTCCATCGACGAGGTGGCCGAGGCGCGGCGTCAGTACTACACGCGCCAGCGAGCGCTCGCGGCAGGGCTCGGAGCCTGGGGCATCGCATCACCAATGCGCTCGGACGGCATCAACACCTGGCTGCCCGTCGCCGACGAGCGCTCGGCGCTGGTGCAGCTGGCGGCCGTCGGCATCAGGGTCGCTGCCGGTTCCGCCTTCATGGCGACCGACGTTCCCGGTGCGCCCGCCTTCGTGCGCGTGACGGCCGGACTGGTGCGCGACGACCCCACCGACGTCGCCGCGGCGCTCGCCGCAGCAGCCCTGCCGCATCCGCCCGGATCGCACTCACTCGGATCGCGCTGGTCCTAGGCGTCGCATCGACGCTTGACACGAAGGTCGAGTCGTGGTTGGTTAACTACACAAGTAACTAACCAACGAGGTTGCGAGCCTTCGCAGCAGAGTGGACAGAATGGACGACTCCCGTCCGATCTTTCTCCAGATCGCCGAACAGGTCGAGAACGACATCATCGATGGCGTCCTCGCCGAGAACGAACAGATCCCGTCGATCAACGAGTTCGCCGCCTTCCACCGGATCAATCCAGCCACAGCCCTGAAGGGGGTGAACCGGCTGGTCGACACCGGAATCGTGGTGAAGCGGCGAGGGATCGGCATGTTCGTGGTGGAGGGTGCTCGCGCCCGACTGGTGGAGCGTCGCCGGGCCGAGTTCGCCGCCCAGTACATCAGGCCGCTCATCATCGAGGCACTCAAGCTCGGCATCGACGTGGAACACCTCGCGGAGCTCATCCGCTCGGAAAGGACGCAATCATGACTGACACCGCTGTTCAGGCGCGTGGGCTCACCAAGCGGTACGGCGATTTCACCGCCGTCGACGCCGTCGATCTGACGATCGAGCCTGACCGCATCTACGGACTCCTCGGCCGCAACGGGGCCGGGAAGACCACGATCATGCAGATGCTCACGGGCCAGCTGTTCCCGAACGACGGCACGCTGCAGGTCTTCGGCCGTGAGCCGGCCGAGCACGCCGACGTGCTGCGCAGACTGTGCTTCATCGCGGAGTCCCAGCGCTACCCCGATATGTTCACGGCGGCGGACGTCTTCGCGGCAGCTCCCTGGTTCTATGAGAACTGGGACGCCGACTTCGCGACGCGGTTGATCGCCGACTTCCGGCTGCCGGTCAAGCGACGCATCAAGAAGCTCTCCCGGGGCCAGTTGTCGGCCGTCGGCGTGATCGTCGGGCTCGCGTCACGCGCCCCGCTCACCTTCTTCGATGAGCCCTACCTCGGGCTCGACGCCGTGGCGCGGCAGATCTTCTACGACCGCCTGCTCGAGGACTACGCCGAGCACCCGCGAACGATCGTGCTGTCCACTCACCTGATCGACGAGGTCGCCAACCTCTTGGAGCACGTCATCCTCATCGACCAGGGGCGCATCATCCTCGACCGCGACGCGGAGGAGGTGCGGGGCTCGGCGTCCACGGTCGCCGGCCCGAGCGCCGCCATCGAGACCTTCGTCGCCGACCGGCCGGTGATCGGCCGGCAGGCACTCGGAGGGCTGGCATCCGTCACCATCGACGGCAGGCTCTCGTCGTCCGACCGTCAGCACGCAGCCGAGCTCGGCCTGGAACTGGCGCCGGTCTCGCTGCAGCAGCTCATCATCCACCTCACCGGCGGCGCGCTCGCCGGCACCTCAGAAGGAGAGGAAGCAGCATGACCAGCGTCGTCGCCCCACCGGCCACCCGCACGGAGACCCGATCACGGGCCCACGAGATCTGGCGCATCGTCAGGCTGCACTGCATCAATCCCTCGGTGTTCTTCGGCATCCCGCTGATCATCCTCGCGGGCGCCTGGGCGATCGTGATGGTCATCGGCCTGATCGCCAGGGGCGCCGGAGCCGCCCCGGGCGATCTCGAGGACATGCGGTACAGCTGGGCGGTCATCTCGCCGCAGTGGTACCTCGTCGTCGTCGGCGTGCAGGCCGTCGGCCTGACGTTCTCGTTCGCCCTCGGCTTCGGCGCCACGCGCCGGGACTTCTGGCTCGGCACAGCCGCCATGTTCGGACTCGTCTCCGTGCTGTTCGCCGCGATCATCGCGACCCTCGTGCAGCTCGAGATCGCCACGAACGGATGGGGGCTCGGCGTGCACATGTTCGACGCGCTCTGGTACGGACAGGGCTGGCTGACCGATTTCTACACGGCCTTCGCCCTGCAGGCGCTCGTGCTCTTCATCGGAGCCGGCGTGACCACGATCTACATGCGGTGGCGCATTCCCGGCATGCTCATCGTCACGGCGGGGTTCGCGGTCCTCCTCCTCGGCGGCATCGCCTGGGCCACGCTGACGAGCAGCTGGGCCGCCGTCTTCTCCTGGTTCGCAAGCCTCGGCCTGATCGGGGTGTTCAGCCTCGTGCTCGCGATCGCCGCGATCTGCGCCGTCGGCGGCTACATCGTCATCCGCCGGGCGACTCCGCGCTAGGAGGCGCCGCCGCTCGCCGACCTCGCGCTCCCCGTCGCCACCTGTGGTCGCTTCGCCCCGCGCGAAGCGACCACAACTGGCGAGGCGCGACGGGGGGAGCGGCCACAACCGGCGAGCGGATGCCTCACCGGGTCGGCGACGGGCGCACCGGTGACAGTCGCGCTCGCAATGCCGACAGCCACGAGGCCGGCAACACCTCTCGGGCGCCCGGCAGACGATGAGCCAGCGCTCGACCGTCCAGCATCGCGGGGAGCTCGGCCGGCAGGCCGACGGCAGCGGCGAACCCCTCGACGGTGGCGTTCGAGAACTCCGGTGGGTCAATGAACGGGCGGAGGCGCTGGGCACCGGCGCCATCGAGCCCGAAGGCCCGCACCATGCGGTCGAAGTCCGGCGGCGGGTCGGCGATCTCGAGGAGGGCATCGCGCACGATGCGGCCATCGGCATCCGTCACGGATCCGTCGCTCGGGTCGACCCACCACCAGTGCTCGCCCCACCGGTGGACGATACGGCCGGCGGCATCCCAGGCGCCGAAGCCGCCGTGCACGCCATTGCTCCAGAGCAGTGAGGCACGGGAGGGCATCGCGTGCCAGGCCATGATCAGCATCCCGGCATCGTGCGGCGCCACGATCACCTCGCCCCCTCCCACGGGAGCAGCGACCACGCCGAAGCCGACGGATCTCGCGACGAGGGCGGCATCCATCGCGCGGGGCTCCGCCGAGAACCACACCACGCGAGGTGGCGCGAACGAGCCGAAGGGGAACTCGTACTGCTCGCCGATCACGTACCCGGTGCGATTGCGATCGACGATCACGCGAGCCCCGAGTCGGCGGCTCAGCGCCTCGAATCCGGCTCTCGACGCACGCTCCTCGAGCCGGAACCCGCGTTCACCCCGCGGCGCGACGACCACAGGGCGCCCACCGACGCGAGCCAGGATGCGGGCTTCGACCGTGCGCGACTCGACGTCGTACCGGACGAGGGAGGGATGCCCCTCCCGGCGCAGGTGCTCGCGCACGACGTCGAGCGCCGTGTCGTCGACGCCGACGCACAGCAGTTCGCACACCTCGAACTCAGCCATGAGCCGCCCCTCGCGTGCCGGCATCCGGGAAGCCGTCATCGGGTCCAGCGTAGGAGAGCGGAGGCGCCGATGCCCGCCCCACTCGGGGGAACGGCCGCCGCATCCTGGCGTGACCACCATCGCCGCCCGCGAAGAACGAGGGTGCGGCCATGATGGACCTGAGCAGGTCGCGCTAGAATCGTGCACAGACCACCGGTTGGCTTTGACCGGTTGCGCCGGCTTGGACTTGAGCCGCAGGTCGCCCGGGGATCGCGTCGAATGAGCGCGACTGTCCGGGTACGATCCCTCGTCCTGTCGCTGCACCCTTCCGGAGGCCATCATCCGTCGATCCGTCGTTCCCCTCGTCGCCCTCGCGGCATCCGGCATCCTGCTGGCCGGATGCGCAGCATCGCCGGCGCCGGACTCGACCTCCGGAACAGGAGGCACCGGTGCCGACACCACATCGACCGGTTACCCGCTCACCGTCGACAACTGCGGCACCGAGGTGGCCTTCACGCAGCCCCCGCAGAAGGTCGTGACGATCAAGTCGACGACCCTCGAGACCCTGCTGTCGCTGGGCCTCGGCGAGCACGTCGTGGGCTCGGCGTTCACCGACGGACCCGTGCCCGACGACCAGGCGGATGCGGCAGCCACCATTCCATCGATCTCCGACTTCGTTCCGGGCCAGGAGGCGACTCTCGCTCTCGAGCCCGACCTGGTCTACGCCGGCTGGGAGTCGAACCTCACCGCGGAGGGCGCCGGCGATCGAGCCACCCTGGCCGGGCTCGGCGTGAACAGCTACGTCGCCCCATCGGCCTGCAAGGACGAGGCGTACAAGCCCGACCCGCTCACCTTCGACGATGTCTTCTCAGAGATCGAGGAGGTCGGGGCCATCTTCGACGTCCCCGACCGTGCCGCCGACCTCGTCGCCGAACAGCAGAAGCAGCTCGCTGCCGTTGCGAAGAACGAGTCGGGCCTCACCGCCCTCTGGTACAGCTCGGGGACCGACACCCCCTACGTCGGCGCCGGCATCGGAGCGCCAGAGATGATCATGCAGGCCGCCGGTCTCACGAACATTGCCGCCGACGTGCACGACACCTGGTCGGCACTCGGCTGGGAGTCGATCGTGGCCGACGACCCCGACGTCATCGTGCTCATCGACGCCACCTGGAACACGGCGGCCTCGAAGATCGCGGCCCTCGAGGCGAACCCCGCCACAGCCGAGCTGACAGCGGTCAAGGAGAAGCACTACGTGACGGTGCCGTTCCCGGCCGGTGAGGCCGGGGTGCGCAACGTCGACGCCGTCTCGAGCATCACCGGGCAACTGGAGAAGCTGGGCCTCTGATGGCGGGCACGACGGGGATGGCGACAGCGCAGCAGGCGCCGGAGGCTGAGGCCACCCGGGCCTCGCGCCCGGTGCCCGCAGCGCTGTGGGCGCTCATCCTCAGCGCGCTCCTCGTCGTCTCGATCGTCGTGGCCGTGACGATCGGGCCCGCCGGCCTCACCGCGAGCGACGTCTGGGCGAGCATCCTGGCCCACCTGGGATTCGGCGAGCCGACGCTCTCCCCCCTTCGCGACGGCATCGTCTGGCAGCTCCGGATGCCGCGAGTCCTCACGGCGGCAGCAGTCGGGGCCGGCCTCGCCCTCGCCGGCGCGATCATGCAGGCCGTCACCCGCAACCCCCTGGCCGATCCGTACCTGCTCGGGCTCTCCTCGGGAGCCTCCGTCGGCGCCGTCATCGTCCTGGTGCTCGGGGTGAGCCTCGCCCTGCCCTTCGCCGCCTTCGTCGGCGCGCTCGTCGCCCTCGGCTTCACCCTGGTGCTCGCCGGCGCCGCCGGGCGCATCACCCCGACCCGCACCGTGCTCGCCGGCCTCGCCGTCTCGAGCGTCTTCGGCGCCATCACGAGCCTCGTGATCTTCTGGAGCGCCACCGGCGACAGCTACCGGGAGATCCTCAACTGGCTGCTCGGATCCCTCGCCGGGGCGGAGTGGCCCGCCGTCGCGATCTCGGCCGGAGCCCTCGCGCTCGTCGGCCTGCCGCTCCTGGCGAGCGCCCGCACTCTCGACGCCTTCGCGTTCGGCGACTCGTCTGCGGCGGCCCTGGGCGTGCATGTCGATCGCACCCGCTGGCTCCTCCTCGGGGGCACAGCACTGCTCACCGGCGCCATGGTCTCGGTGAGCGGCTCGATCGGCTTCATCGGCCTCGTGCTCCCCCACGCCGTGCGTCTGCTCACGGGCCCGGGTCACCGCGCGCTCCTCCCCCTCTCGGCACTCGCCGGCGCCATCTTCCTCATCTGGGCCGACACCGGCGCCCGCACCCTGTTCGACCCCCGCGAGCTGCCGGTCGGCATTCTCACGGCCCTCGTGGGCGGCCCGGTCTTCGCCGTGCTCATCCTGCGCGATCGGAGGATCTCATGACGGATGCCCCCCGGCCGTCGTCCGGCCTGTCCCTCGACCGCGTCGCCTTCTCCCGCGCGGGCCGGCTCATCATCGACGGCGTCGACGTGACCCTGCCGCGCGGCGCATTCGGCGCCCTCGTCGGGCCGAACGGCGCGGGCAAGTCCACCCTGTTGCACCTCATCGCATCCATCGAGCGGGCGGCATCCGGCAGCATCGTGTTCGACGGGTCCGCACTCCCCGCCATGGCGCGTCGCGAGCGCGCACGCACCGTCGCCGTCGCCGAGCAGCAGTCGGACACCGAACTCGACCTCAGCGTGCTCGAGGCCGTCATGCTCGGGCGAACTCCGCACCTCGGCGCCTTCGCCAGCGCCTCGGCGACGGATGCCGCCGTCGTGCGCGACGCCCTGGCCGCCGTCGGGGCGGCCGACCTCGCCACGCGACGCTTCCACACTCTCTCCGGAGGCGAGCGCCAGCGCGTCACCTTGGCCCGCGCGCTCGCTCAGCAGCCGTCGCTGCTGCTCGCGGACGAGCCGACCAACCACCTCGACATCAGGTCCCAGCTCTCGGCGCTGTCCCTGCTGACGGAACTCGCCCGGGGCGGGCTCACTGTTCTCGCCGCCCTGCACGACCTGGGCCACGCCGCAGCGCACGCCGACCACGTGATCGTGCTGGCCGCGGGCCGGGTCGTCGCGGCCGGCGAGCCTGCCACAGTGCTCACGCCGGAACTGGTGCTCGACGTCTACGGGGTGCGCGCCGCCGTGCTGCAGCATCCGCTGACCGGTCGACCGCTGCTCGCCTTCGCCGAGAACCCGCCTGCCATCGCGTCCATCGACGAACCCGACCCGACCGCTCTCGACCTGGAGTCCTCCCTGTGACGAAGATCACCATCCTCGCCGGCGGTGTCGGCGGGGCGCGCTTCACGCGCGGCCTGCTGGCGCACCTGAGTGCCACCGATCCCGCGGCAACCGTCACCGTCGTCGCCAACACGGGCGACGACCTGTGGCTGGCCGGGTTGCGGGTCTGCCCCGACCTCGACTCGATCATGTACACGCTCGGTGGCGCCAATGACGACGAGCGCGGATGGGGGCGCACCGGGGAGACCGAGAGGGTGAGCGCCGAGCTCGCCGCCTACGGCGTCGGATGGCCCTGGTTCACTCTGGGCGACCTCGACCTGGGCACGCACATCGCCCGGTCGTCATGGCTGCGCGACGGCCTGCCGCTCAGCGAGGCGACGCGCCGGCTGGCCGCCCGCTGGGACCTCGGCGTGACCCTCCTCCCGGCCACGGACGACGAGGTGGAGACGATCGTGACGGTGGCGGCAGACCCTGCCGACACCGCCTCCTCCGCCGAGGACATGCACTTCGAGGAATGGTGGGTACGCCTGCGCGCCTCCCGCCCGGCACTCGCATTCACCCAGCGGAATGTCTTCGCTGCGCAGCCGGCACCCGGCGTGCTCGATGCCATCGCCGAGGCCGACGTGGTGCTGTTCGCCCCCTCGAATCCCGTCGTCTCGATCGGCACCATCCTCGGGATCCCGGGCATCGCGGATGCCGTCCGCTCGACGCCGGCTCCGGTCGTCGGCGTCTCGCCGATCATCGGCGGCGGAGTCGTGCGCGGCATGGCCGACGCCTGCCTCAGCGCGATCGGCGTCGAGACCAGCGCCGCCGCGGTCGCCCAGCACTACGGGTCGCGGAGAAGCGGCGGGCTCATCGACGGCTGGTTGGTCGACGAGGTGGACGCCGATGTTGTCGCGGTGCTGGAGGCCGACGGCATCCGCTCGGCCGCCAGACCGCTCTGGTTCAGTTCGGTCGAGGAGACTGCAGCGATCGCCGGCGCTGCGCTCGCACTGGCAGTCGTGCGACACTCGTGAGGGTGACCGCTCAACCCTCCCCCGATCCGAAGGCGTCGCACGATGTGCCGACGACACCCCGCCTCATCATGGCGCGACACGGGGAGACGGCGTGGAGCCGCAGCGGCCAGCACACCGGCACCACCGACCTGCCGCTGACCCCAGCCGGGGAAGACCAGGCCCGAGAGCTCGGACGCGCCCTCGGCGGTCAGCACTTCGACCTCGTCATCTCCAGCCCCCTGCAGCGGGCTCGGGAGACCGCCCGCCTGGCCGGCTACGGCGCTGAGATGCAGACCGATCCGAATCTGGTGGAGTGGGACTACGGCGCCTACGAGGGCGTGACGAGCGCCCAGATCGTGGCCGACCTCGGCCACGACTGGAATCTCTGGACCGATGGCGTTCCGGCCGGCGACACTCCCGGCGAGACGGCCGAAGAGGTGCAGAAGCGTGCGCTGACCGTCATCGCCCGGTGCGACGCCGTGCTCGACGCCGGTGGCGACGTGCTGCTCGTGGCGCACGGGCACATGCTGCGAGCGATCGCGGCGGCCTGGCTCGGACTGCGGCCGCAGGATGGCGCCGTGTTCTCGCTGTCGACCGGCACCGTGTCGGAGCTCGCGTTCGAGCACGCCCACCACGTCATCAGGTTGTGGAACTGCCCGCCCGAGGCTCTCGCTCGTCGGTGAGTCGAAGACCGTCGTTCAGGCGAGCACGTCCTTGGTGAGGAACCGCCCGAAGGCCAGCGCCCCGAAGACGGCGATGTAGCCGGCCTGCAGCAGCGCGTTGTCGCCGAAGGATGCCCACGAGACGGGGTCGCGCAGAATGTCGGCGAACCCGAACCAGTAGTGGCTGAAGAGCCACGGATGCAGCCACTCGGTCTGGGGCAGCGCGTCGAGGATCTGCGACGCGACCGAGAACGAGATCGTCGCGGCCATGGCCCCGACCGGAACGTTCGTGAGCGTGGAGAAGAACAGCCCGATGGCCGAGAGCCCGAGCAGCGAGACGGCGACGTAGCCCGCGATGGCCAGGAAGCGCAGCAGCGCCTCGCCCACACCGATCGTCGTCCCCGAGAGCACCGTGACGGGTCCGACGGGGAAGAGGGCGGCTCCGATGAGGGTGCCGGCGATGACCACGGTGAGAGCTGCCGCGAGGCAGAAGGCGGCGGCTCCGAGGTACTTCACTCCGAGGAGCTTCGCTCGCCCTGCCGGCGCGACCAGCAGGTAGCGCAGGGTGCCGTGGGCTGCCTCGCCCGCGATGGTGTCGCCGGCGACGACGCCGACGGTGAGCGGCAGGAAGAGGGGAATGGCCACGACGAGCGCAGAGACCCCGACGAAGAGGCCGTTCTGGGTCACCTGGTCGAGGAAGGCCGGGCCGCGGCCGGTTCCCGGGGACGACGCGAGCCTGATGGCGACGGCGATGAGGATGGGGATGGCCGCGAGCGCTCCTAGCAGCGCGACGGTGCGGCGGCGCGAGAAGAGGATGCGCAACTCGGAGAGCAGCAGGCTACTGAACAACGTCGAACCCCTCTCCGGTGAGGGCGACGAAGCGATCCTCGAGGCTGGGCTGCTCCAGGGCGAACCCGCGCACCCGCACGCCGGCCTCGACGAGGGCGGCGACGATGGCCTCGGGCCGGATGTCATCGCCACGGGCCTGCTCGGGCACGGATGCCGCCACGTGGTCGGGCTCCTCCTCCTCGAGAAGCGTCAGGCCCAGTCCCGACAGCACCCGACGCGCGTCCGCGGCATCCGGAGTCTGAACGATGACGCGGGCCGCGCCGACCCGCCGCAGGTCGTCGAGAGTGCCCGTGGCCACCAGCGCGCCCGCACTCATCACGCCGACGTGGGTGCAGATCTGCTCGATCTCGGCGAGCAGGTGGCTGGAGACGAAGATGGTGGTTCCGCCCTCGGCGAGCGAGCGGATGAGGGCGCGCACCTCGCGTGTTCCCTGCGGATCGAGCCCGTTGGTGGGTTCATCGAGAACGAGCAGCTCACGCGGCATGAGCAGGGTGTTCGCCAGCCCGAGCCTCTGCTTCATGCCGAGGGAGTACGCGTGCACCTTCTTGCCGGCGGCGTGGCCGAGCCCGACGCGTTCCAGTGCCGCATCGACCCGGGCCCCGCGGGTGCGGGAGGGGGCGAGGGGATCAGCCGAGTCGAAGCGCCTCAGGTTGGCCGCGCCGGACAGGAACGGCGAGAACGCCGGCCCCTCCACCAGGGCGCCGACCCGAGGCAGCACCTCGGCCAGCCGGCGCGGCATCTCCTCGCCCAGCAGGCGCACCGACCCGCTACTCGCACTGACGAGGCCGAGCATCATGCGGATGCTGGTGGTCTTGCCCGACCCGTTCGGCCCGAGGAAGCCGAACACCGATCCCCGCGGAACCGCGAGATCGATGCCGGCGACGGCGGTCTGGCGGCCGAAGCGCTTGGTCAGGTCGTGAGTCTCGATCGCGAGATCGGAGGACTCACCGCCCGGCAGCGGCATCCTCCAGCGCGGCGGGCGAGACGGCACCGGCGAGGATGCGCCCGTCGTCGGTGAAGAGAACGCTGAGCAACGTCGTCGAGATGACCCTGCCGCCGTCGACGGGTTCGGCAGCGGTGTCGAGCAGCGGAGAGTCGGCCAGCTCGGTCGGAACCTCGGATGCCGCGATCTCGACGATCGACGACCAGCCGGTTCCGAGAACCGTGGGCTCGGCCCCGTCGTGCTCGGGAGTGCCGACGTCGCCGCGGTCGGCGAACGCGTCGGGATCCGGCAGGGGCTGCTCGGTCACGGTCGTGCCGGCCGGCGGGGTGAAGTCGAAGAGGGCGGCATCCGGAGCATCGAGCGAGAGCTCCGAGAACGCGAGGGAGAAGGCGGGGGCATCGGAGCCGGCGGCCGTGACGGCCACCCCAATGGGGAGTCCGGTGGCGGAGTCGACGTCGATCGAGACCGATCCGACCAGGGTGTCGGACGACCGCGGCGTGAGGATGAGTTCGTAGACCGTGCGGCCGGCGACGGTCGCGTCAGTGCCGACGCTCACCGTGGTGCTCGGATCGAGCTTCGCGAGCAGCTCATCCGCGACGGCGCTCGGGGTCGGGATGTCGGCGGCATCCGGAGCCTGCTTCGCATCGAAGCCGCCCGTCGGTGCCGGGGCGTGGGTCGCCGATGCCGCCTCGGAGTCGTAGATCCACACGCCGTCCGGCGTGGCGACGACATCGCGCTCGGCGAGGGAGTCCATGACCTGCAGGCGCGCGTCGGTTCCATCGACGAAGACGCGGGCGGTGTGGGATCCGGTGAGGAGTTCGAGGGCGCTGGAGACATCGGTTCCGGATGCCGCCGAGCCGGCCGGGCCGGAGCTGGCGCCGCCGACGCCTCCGAGCGACGACAGGTCGGGCAGTCCGAGGTCGGAACTCTGCTCTATGGTGCCGGAGAAGGCCGTGACCTCGGCGTTCTGCGCGAGCTCGAGAACCTCCGCCGCCGTCTTGTCCGGCAGATCGACGGAGGCGCCGGCCGTCAGCGGCACGGCGAACACGCCGACCCCGATCACCACGGGAACGATCACCCCCGGAAGCCACATCGCAGAACGCCTCGTCATCGTTCCAGCGTACGTCCGGACCGGCCGGCGATGGGGGTTCCCCACCAAACCCCCAGCGAGGAGACTCCGGCTAGTCCCGTGCGGCCAGCACCTCGTCGAGACGCCGGTCGACCGCCGGCGTGAACGCCCGCGCCCACAGTGCGTAGCCGCGATCATTGGGGTGGAACAGGTCGCCGGCGAACTGGGTCGAAACGCCCCACAGGCCCTGCCTCTTGGTGATCCGATGCAGGTCGACGACCTCGAGGCCGGCCTCGGCGGCGGCCGCCCGCAACAACCTGTTGGCCACGACGACCTTGCGCTCACCCGGCAGGAAGTAGAAGCTCGGCAGGTCGGCGACGATGGCGTGCTTCGGGAGGGCCGCGAACAGCTCGTGGATCTCGCTGTCGAAGCGCACCGGGTCGAAATCGGCGATGTCGTTCGCCCCGATGCAGACGGTCAGGATGTCGGGCTCGTCACCGAGCGCTGCGAGCAGCGGCAGCTCGATGTCGATGGCTGTGCGCACGGTGCCGCCCGAGACGCTGAGATTGGCGACGCGCACCGTGCGGTCGGTGCGGTTGCGCAGTTCGCGGGCGAGGAATCCGACGTAGCTGTGGGCCGGGCGGCTCGCACCGATGCCCTGCGCGGCGGAGTCGCCGATCGCGGCGTAGAGGATCTCGCCCGGCTGGGATCCGAGATCCCGCCAGTAGGCGGAGTTCACGGGGATGGTTCCCGAGAGCGTGCCGCGCCAGTGCTCGCGCCGACCCCGCAGCCAGGCCACCCAGAGCGCGACGGTGACGAAGCTCCCGATGACGCCGACGACAGCACCCGCCAGTCTGGCGCCGGCGCGGGACTGGGACCGATGGCGGAACGGCGTCATGATCGGATCCCCTGCAATGCCAGGGCGGCGCTCGTGCGTCCGCCGACTCCCAGTCTCACGGCCTCGTCCAGGGCGGCGGGCACGTCGACGTCCCGGCGGAGCGACGGCGCCGCTTCCAGGCGGGCGTGGCCGAGGCCCGCGTGCGCCACGGCGGATGCCTCGCCGAAGCGGGGTTCCAGTGCCAGACCCGCACGGGCAGTGAGCAGCGTGGTTCCGGTGCCCTCGGCATCCGGGACGAAACCCCGGTCGACGCCCTCTGCCGAAGTGAGAGCCGCGTCCAGGTCGTCGCTGCGGAGGGCGGGCAGGTCGCCGAGGAGCACGGCGATGCCCGCCGTCTCCGGCTCTGGCCCGCCCCCGGCCGCGTCGATGCCCAGCTCGATCGCCGCGTTCAGGCCGCGTCGACCGCCCTCGGGCACGACGGTGACGGAGGAGGGCCAGTCGACCTCGGCATCCGTCACGACGTAGACGCGCTCGACTCGCTCCGCGGCCAGAGCAGCCGCAACGGTGTCGTAGGCGAACGCGAGCGCCAGCGACGACCGCTCAGCCGCCGGGAGCTCGTCGCCGAGTCGGCTCTTGGCGTCGATCGTGCCCTTCACCGGCACGACCAGGGACCATCCGGCTGTCACGGCAGGGCGCGCAGGCGAGGTGCCAGGTCGCGTTCGAACAGGCCGAGGAAGCGCCGCTGGTCTTCGCCGGGGGCGTGGAAGACCAGATGATTGAAGCCGGCGTCGACGTACTTCGCGATCTCCGCCGTCACGGCGTCGGGGTCACTGCCCACGATCCAGCGCGAGGCGATCTTCTCGATCGGCAGCGCGTCCGCCGCCTTCTCCATCTCGATGGGGTCGTGAATGCTCGACTTCTGCTCGGCGCTGAGGGCGAGCGGCGCCCAGAACCGCGTGTTCTCGAGTGCAGCCTCCTCGGTCTCCTCATACGAGAGCTTGATCTCGATCATGCGGTCGATCTCGTCGTAGGAGCGGTCGCCGGCCTCGGCGCCCTCCTTCACCGCGGGCACCAGCTTCTCGGTGTAGAGGTCCCAGCCCTTGCCCGACGTGCAGATGAACCCGTCGCCCGCGCGTCCGGCGTACTTGGCGACGGTCGGGCCGCCGGCCGCGATGTACACCGGGATGCCGCCATCGGGGCGGTCGTAGATGGAGGCACCGTGGGTCGAGTAGTACTCGCCCTCGAAGTCGACACGGTCCTGGCTCCACAGCGCTCGCATGAGGCGCACGGATTCGCGCAGCCGCCCGAAACGCTCCTTGAACTCCGGCCAGTCCTGTTCGCCGGCGCCGCGGAACCCCGTCGCGATCTCGTTGAGAGCCTCACCGGTCCCGAACCCCGCGATGATGCGGCCCGGGTACAGGCAGCCCAGGGTGGCGAAGGCCTGGGCGAGCACGGCGGGGTTGTAGCGGAAGGTGGGCGTCATGACGCTCGTTCCGATGCGCAACGTCGACGTGCGCTCTCCGACGGCAGCCATCCAGGCCAGCGAGAACGGAGCGTGCCCGCCCTCGTGCCGCCACGGCTGGAAGTGGTCGCTCGCGAACGCTGACTCGAAGCCGTGCTCCTCGGCCGCGACGGCGATCTCGACCAGCTCCCGCGGTGCGAACTGCTCCGCCGATGCCTTGTATCCCAGGGTGAGAGTCATGCTGTGCTGCCTTTCGTCGTGCCCGGCGTCCGACGCCGTACGGGATGGATCATGAGCCGACGGCCTCCTGCTGGCCCTCGGCGAAGCCGTCGCGATAGCCCTCGTCGTAGGCCTCCTCGCTTCCGGTGCGGAACATGTCCTGGTCGACGGGCCGCACGATGGTGGCAGCGCCCGGCAGGTCGAGGTCTCCGACGAGACGACCCAGTCCGCGCACGATGGCCACGGGGGTCCCGCCCGTCTTGCCCTTGGCCAGGTCGCCGGCCGAGGCGATCTCGTCGGCGACGCAGGGTTGGGTCACGGCCATGGGCTTGCCGCTGTTGTCGAGCGTGCCGCGCAGGTCGTCGAACACATGAACTCCGGCAGCACCGATCGCGACGTCGATCTGTCCCTGGCGCCAGGCGCGGCCGAGGGTGTCCGAGACGATCACGCCCACGGATGCCCCGCTGAGCTCACGGAGGCCCACGCAGATCGACCGGGCCGATCCGTCGGGGTCGACGGGCAGCAGCAGCACGGTGCCGTCGGGGGTGTTCGACGCGTCGACGCCGGCAGCGGCGGACACGATGCCCAGGCGGTTCTCGACGATGCGGGTCGTTCCGCCGTCGGCCGTGGTGCGGGTCGCGACGACCCGCACGGTCTCGTCCGAGATCGCCTGCTCCCGGTCGTCGGCCGCGACGAACCGCCCCTCGGACTTCGACACGATCTTCGAGGTGACGACCACGATGTCGCCGTCGACGAGTTCGGCCCTGGAGCCGATCAGCTCGACGAGGTCGTCACCGGGACGCACCTCGGGGATGTCGTCGATCACACTGACGGAATACATCGTCACCTCCTGATGGCTGGCAGCACATCGCGGCCGAAGACCTCGATCCACTCCCGCTGGTTGCGGCCCACATTGTGCAGGTAGATGCGGTCGAAGCCCAGGTCGGCGTACCTCTGGATCGACGCACGGTGCACGTCGGTGTCACTCGAGATCACCATTCTGCCGTCGAAGTCCTCCGGTCGGACCATGCGCGCGACCTGTTCGAACTCGAACGGGGAACGGATGTCGCTCTTGGGGAACCGCATGCCGCCGTTGGGCCATTCGACGAGCGCGTTGCGCATGGCCTCCTCGTCGGTCGGCGCCCACGACAGGTGCAGCTGCAGCACCTTGGGCATCGCCGCGGGGTCCTTGCCGGCGTCGCGCGCGCCGAGGGCGAATCGATCGAACAGTCCGGCGATGCGCTCGAGGGGTGCCGCAACGGTGATGAGCCCATCGGCGACGCGACCGGCGCGCCTGGCCGTCAACGGTCCGCTCGTGGCGACCAGGATCTCGGGGGCGACCGGCGGCATCGTCCACAGGCGCGTGGACTCGAGGGTGAAGTGCGGGCCGGAATGCTTGACGTCCCGGCCCGCGATCGACGCCGTGAACAGCTTCGAGATCACCTCGATGGCCTCGAACATGCGATTGATGCGCTCGGCCGGCTCCGGCCAGTACGCGCCGACGATGTGCTCGTTGAGCGCCTCACCCGATCCGATGCCCAGCCAGTGCCTGCCGGGATACATCGACGCGAGCGTCGCCGACGCCTGCGCCACGATCGCCGGATGCCAGCGGTAGGTCGGAGCCGTGACGCCGGGTCCGATGTCGCCCGTCGTGCGCTCGGCGACGGCGGTGAGCACGTTCCACACGAAACCGGCCTGCCCCTGCTGCGGAACCCACGGCTGGAAGTGGTCGTCCGCCATGACGCCGCGGAAGCCGTGCTGCTCGGCGAAAGCGGCGAGCGCGACAGCTTCCGCGGGCGCGAACTGCTCGAGCATCGCCGCGTAGCCCAGCTGGAGGTCACCCACCCCTCCATCCTGCCACTCGCCGCACCCCTCCCGATCTACCGCGTGACCACGGCGAAGCCTCCGGCGGGCAGCACGGCCCTGGCCGACGGACCGATGTCGCGGTGGGTCACCAGGCGTCCAGACGCGTCGTACACGCTCAGGGACGCGGGAGACCCGACTCCGACAGTCGTCCGCCAGGGGATGCGGGCGGCCGACTGCAGCAGCTGCGTGACACCCGATGCCCCGGTCACCAGCATCCGCGACACGAGAGGCCGCACGATGAGATCGTCGATGTGCGCCGTGCCGATCAGCGGGCGCACCGTCACCGTGGTGGCCCGTGCCGGCACCGGGAGCTGCAGGGCCTGCGGCAGCAGCACCCCGGGCGTCGGGCTGATGCCCTGCTCGGGACCGCGGATCGAGAGCAGGCCGAGCGGAAGGATGCCGCTGGTCCACCCCGACACCATCCGGTCGCCCGGCTCGATCCATTGCACGGACTCCACGACGCGCGGCTGGTCGTCCGCGCCGATCGGGAAGACCGCCTTCGAGCCCGCCTTCACGGCGAGCACGTCGCCGCTGTACAGCGACTCGCCCGTCCAGGCGGACTCCGGTGTCGAGATCTCGCCGCCGGAACCGGTCTCCGCATCAAGCAGGCGCAGCCCGTCACGCTGGGACACCGTCGTGACGCCCTGCGCCCTGGCCGCGACATCGGGCCGGGCATCGAGGGCGATCATGCTCAGCAGCCCGTGGATCGTGCTCTCGGCACCGCTGTTGCGGTTGATCGTGCCGTCAGGAGCCAGTCCGTCGAAGGTGACACCGGTCGCCGGGTCGTACATCGGCGCTGACGCCCGATTCGCCCCGAAGAACCAGGCGGCCTGGATGGCCGCGAGCTGATCGAATGCCGGTGACCCCGTGGCGTCCGAGACGGCGAGCAGCGACTGCACCCTCGAGTCGGCCCCGTAGGCGATCTGCGTGGTGTCGGTCGGGGCCGGGAACCAGCCGTTGTCCGGCCCGCCTGCGAGCAGCAGCGTCGGGGTGAAGACGGCGGCATCGCGCACGGCCGGCTTCAGGAGCTTCGACGAGCCGAGGGTGCCGGAGGCCGCGGCGAGGGCCGCCGGCATCTGCGAGCCCCACGCGTGCCACATCGAGCGCGACTGCGCCCAGGGGAGGATCGCGCCGTACGGCCACGCCCTGGTGTCCGCTCCGGATGCCGCCCCCATCGCCGCGATGCCTTCTGCGAGCTTGCGCAGCGTTTCGCGAGCAGCCGGGTCGCCGCTCGCGTCGACGTAGGCCGACAGCCCGAGGACGGCCTCGGCGGAGGCATCCGCCCCGTCGACGATCAGCCAGGCCGGCACCTTCAGGCCGTCGCTCTGCTCGTACTCTCCGTAGCGGTCGAGCACCTGGGTGTCGACGGCCGTGCGCGAGAGCGCGAGCCTCTCGGCGAGGAAGGCCGCGAAGTCCGGATCGTTGTCCTCGAAGGCGGCGAAGCCCTCTCCGAAGGCCCAGAGAGTGCGGGCGGTCCAGTAGCTCGGGCCGGAGTCCGACGGGTCGGGCAATTCGACCGGCTCCGCGCTCGGGTTGAGCTCTCCGTCGGGCTGCATCCACAGCACCACGTTGCCGGAGTTCGGGCCGGACGACGTCTGCAGGTAGGCGAGCGATCGCAGCAGCTCGTAGGCGCTGGTGCGGCTGGAGTCCTCGCCGGTGAGCTCCCAGTGCCGCAGGTAGACGACGGCGGCGCGCGCCACGTCGTCGGCGTTGTAGGCGCCCTGGCCCCAGTCGCCGGTGGTCGCGTCGAGCGGCCCGCCTCCGACGCGCTCGAACGTTCCGCCGTCGCGCGCGTCGGCGTAGGTCCAGGGCAGCACGAGTTGCGGTTCCTCGGCGAGCCTGTAGGTGGTGTGGCCGTCGACCGCCTCCGGCTCGGCGGTGTCGAGCAGGAAGTCGAGGTGGGCGAGGTTGGTGAGCGGGGCGGCGGATGCCGCGGCCGCCGGGCCGGAGATGCCGGTCACCGCGAGCGCGGCGACAGCGGCGCCGGAGGTGAGCAGGGTGCCGAGCCTCATCCGTCGTGTCGTGAGAGTGGTCATCGTCGTGAGCCTTCCGGTCCTTCGGTCGAGGCCCCGCCGCGGTCCAGCCTGGCGACGCCGATCTTCGAGTCGGCCATTCCGTAGAACAGCCAGTGCACGCCATCGATCAGTTCGATGGCCGTGGGGAAGACCACGTTCGGCACGATGCCGCTGCGTTCCTCCTCGGTCTCGGGTGCGAGCAGCGGTTCAGCACTGCGGGCGATCACCCGGGTGGGGTCGTCGCCGTCGAGCAGCATGGCACCGACGGCGTAGTTCACGTTCTGCTGCTGGTCGAAGGCGCTCGTGATGGTGCCGGTCACCCCATGGTGGAGCAGCAGCCAGCCCTCCGGGACCCGCAGCGGGGCCGGTCCGCCCCCGATCTTGAGGGCCTCGAACGGGTACTCCGGTCCGGCCAGGAAGCGGTGGTTGCGCCAGAACGTGAGTGCGGCCAGGTCCTTCTGAACATCGGCCAGGTGCACGAAGCTGATCCAGATGGACTGCCGGGCGTCGGGCACGTTCGCGGGGGTGCGCACTCCCTGCCCGGCCTTGACCTCGTCCAGGTCCCACATCGGCCGGTGCAGCACGGCGAGACTGCGCACGCCGTCCGGGCCGGTGACAGCCTTCGGGAAGAACACCGTGTCCTTGTTGTGGAACAGGTTGAGGTCGGCGTCGAGGGCGTCGTCGTAGGCGAACAGCGCCGGGCCGAGGCGCTGCCAGTCGCGCAGGTCCTCGGACACGGCGATGGCCGTGCGGGGGCCGAGCGGACCGTAGGCGACGTAGGTCATGACGTGCAGGCCGAGTTCGTCGATGCGCGTGATGCGCGGATCCTCGACCCCGGCGTTTCCGACGCCGCGTTCCCAGCCACGGTCCGGCTCGAGCACGATGCCCTCGCGTTCCACCCCGACGGGCACGCCGTCGTCGAGAAGGACGCGCGCGATGCCGACCCTGGAGACGTTTCCGGATGCCACGAGCCTGGGGAACAGGTACAGCTCTCCGTTCCTCGAGCGGGCCGCGGCCGGATTGAGCACCCCCTCGGCCTCGAGCTCGTTGCCCGGCTCCGGAGTCATGATGACTCCGGCCCTGGTGAGTGTGTATGGAATCTGCATGGTCATCCCTTCACTCCCGATCCGATGTCGCTCGAGACGAACTGGCGCTGGAAGATGATGAGCAGCACCACGACGGGCAGAGCGAGCACCACGGCCCCGGCGAGCAGCGAGCCGAACGGGTTCGCCGTCGATGCCGCGATCGAGGAGATGTAGTTGGCGAGCGAGACGGCGAGGGGTTGCATCGACGCTTCCTTGGTGATGAGGAACGGCCAGAGGAATTCGTTCCACGGTCCGATGAAGGTGAGCAGCACGACCGTCAGCAGCGCCGGCCGCACCAGCGGGATCGCCACGCTCCAGAGGATCCGCAGCTCGCCGGCACCGTCGATACGAGCCGCGTTGAAGAGGTCCTTCGGCAGTTGCAGGAAGTACTGCCTGAAGATGAGCACGGCCACCGAGCTGATGAAGAACGGCAGGATCATGCCCAGGTAGCTGTCGCTGAGGCCGTAGTTGCGGGCGATCATCACATAGAGCGGGATCATCAGCAGCTGGAACGGGATGACCTGCACGAGCAGAACGAGCGCGAACACCACTCCTCGGCCGCGGAACGAGAGCACCGCGAGCGCGTAGCCGGCGAGCAGCCCGAACACGACCGTTCCGAGGAGCACGCCGCCGGTGAAGATGCCGGAGTTGACCAGCCCCTGCAGCAGATTGATCCGGTCATTCACGGCGACGTAGTTGTCGAGCGTCAGGTTCCCCGGCGCCGGGAAGGCCCCGGCCGGCGTCGGATCGGGAGTCGTCTGCAGCGAGCCGACCACCATGTAGTAGAACGGGAACAGGAACACGAGGGCTCCCAGGAACAGCAGGATGTACCGAACGATCAATCCGAACCTGGTCATGATTCCTCATCTCCCACGAGGCGACGCTGGATGAAGGCGATGATCAGCACGCAGATGATGAGGATCACGCCGATCGCGGATGCGACATCCGGATTCCCCTGCTCGATGCCCTTCTGGTACATGAGCAGCACCGGGCTGGCCGAGGCGCCGTTGGGCCCGCCGCCTCCTGTCAGCAGGTACGGCTCGGTGAACAGGTTCGCACCGGTGATCGTCGAGATCAGCAGCACCAGCAGGGTCGCCGAGCGCACCCCGGGAACCGTGACCGAGAAGAAGGTGCGGATGCCGCCGGCTCCGTCGGTCGCCGCCGATTCGTAGAGCTCCTTCGGCACGTTCTGCAGCGCGGCGAGGTAGAGCAGGATGTAGAACCCGAGCTGCTTCCAGGTGACGAAGAGCGCGATGACCGGCATGGCGAGCTGGGAGTTGATGAGCCAGGAGGGCTCGGGGGCGTACGGCCCGAGGATCTGGTTCACCAGGCCGCCACCGCTGAACAGGAACAGCCAGACGCCGACGACGGCGACCGAGGCCGCGACATAGGGCACGTAGTAGCTGACCCGCAGGAAGGCCCTGGCGTGCACGACACGGTTGAGCGCTGACGCCAGCACGATCGACAGCACCACCGTGAGCGGCACATTGATGATGAGGAAGACGCCGACGTTGCGGAACGACTGCCAGACGGCAGGATCCTGCAGCACGGTGACGTAGTTCTGGAAGCCGACGAACGGCCGGTCCACCTCGACGCCGGGAGCGGAGAAGAAGTAGTCCTGGAACGACATCCAGACCGCGAAGACGATCGGATAGGCGAAGATCGCGCAGATGAAGATCAGGTACGGCGCCGTGAACAGCAGCCCGAGCGGATTCCGCCCGAGCCAGCGCCGGCGGCGGGGCCGAGGCGCGTCATGTCGCTGCGCCTCGACCTCCGTCGGCCGGGTGATGGTGGTCATGATCGGTCTCAGTTCCCGGTTGCGAGAGTGTCGATCTTGGCGGCGGTGTCCTTCAGGAAGGCGGGAATCTCGCCCTCGCCGAAGATGACGGCCTTGGAATAGCCGTCACGGAAGTTCTGCCAGATCTCGATGGAGTTCGCGACGTTCGGCACCTCGACGGTGCGGCCGGCCTGGTCACCGAAGACCGTGTAGGCGGGGTTGGCCTCGAAGTAGTCGGGGTAGACCGTCGTCAGGTCGCTCCGCAGCGGCATCTGGCCGGTGAGCTCGAGCAGCTTGCCGTCCTGTTCCTCGCTGGTCGCGAACTTCAGGACGTCCCAGGCGGTCTGCTGGTTCTTGCAGGCGCTGTAGAGGCCGATGTTCTTCGCGTCGCTGAAGGTGTAGGTCGAGGCGGCATCCGTTCCCTCCGAGGTGGGAACGGGCACCGAGCCCCAGTTCACGTCGTCGCCGTAGACCGCGATGGCCCACGGGCCGACGATGGCCATGGCGGCCTCCCCGTCGAGGAAGGAGTCGCCCTGGTACTGCTCCTGGCCGGCGAGCTTCTCCTCGTACATGGTGCGCCAGAGCTCGGAGACTGCTTCACCCTCATCGGTGTCGAAGGTGGCCTTGCCGTCCTCGACGAGCTGCGTGCCCCCGGTCTCGGCCGCGTAGAGCGGGTAGAAGTCGAACCAGCTCTGGAAGAACTCGCTCGTGGGGGCCGGGTGGATCGCGTACTTGGCCGCGCCGGACTCCACGATCGCGCGGGAGGCGGTGAGGAAGTCGTCGTAGGTCGAGAGCTTCGGGTTCTCGGCGTCGAGTCCCGCCTTCGCGAACAGGTCCTTGTTGTAGAAGATCATGACCGGGTTCGACTTCCAGGGCATCTGGAAGTACTTCCCGTCGGCCGACGCGTACTGCTCGGCCAGATCACCCGTGCGCGAGGTGATGTAGTCGTCGCCGTCCTCGAAGTCGCTGAGCGAGACGAGTCCGCCCTGCTTCTCGAACTGGGGCACCGCCGCGGGCGAGGTGTTGAAGATCAGGCAGGGTGCGTTGCCCGCTGTGATCGCCGCGCTGATGACCTCTTCGCTGCTGTCACCGGCCGGGATCTCCTGAGCCTTCACCTGCTCGTCGGGGTTGTCGGCGTTCCACGCCTCGACCATCTGCTTGCCCCACTCGATCTCGGCCGGGTTGTTCGAGTACCAGATCGTGATCGGGCCCTTCGTCTTCGCGTCTCCCCCGCCGCCCCCACCGGAGCAGCCCACGAGCGCCAGAGCCGTTGCGGCGGCCAGGATTCCGATCGTCATGCCTCTTCGCATGATTTCTTCCTTTCGTTGCGACGGCCGAGCCGTCGGTTCTTCACTGTGTTCGAGTGGTCACGGGTGCCGCGGCGGTCGATTCGCGGATGACGAGTCGCGTCGGCAGCCGTGCGCGTCCGTCGAGCGGCTCACCGACGACGGCCGCGAGCAGCACCCGCGCCGCCGTCGCGCCCCAGAGCGCGACATCGGTCGCGACAGAGGTGAGCGAGGGGTAGACGTGCTCGGCCAGGTCGGTGTTGTCGAAGCCGGCAACGGACAGGTCGCGCGGAACATCGAGCCCGGCGCGACGTGCGACGGCGATGCCGGCGATGGCCATGGGATCGTTCGAGTAGACGATCGCCGTCGGCCGCTGGGAGGAGCGCACCGCGAGGAGGCGCCGAGTCGCCTCTGCGCCTTCGCGTGCGGAGAAGTCGGTCTCGACGACGCGGCTCGGGTCGAGACCGGCATCCGTCATCGCCTCCTCGAAGGCCGCTCGGCGATGGGTGGCGTGCAGCAGCTCGGCGGGTCCGGCGACGTGCGCGATGCGGGTGTGGCCGAGGAGCACGAGGTGCGCGACGACGGCACGGATGCCGGCGCCGTCGTCGCTCTGCACGGCGGGGAAGGGCGACGCGACATCGGGGTGTCCGAGGGTGACGGCTCGCAGACCGAGTTCCTGCAGCAGCGCGATGCGCTCGTCGTTCGCCCGCAGGTCGGTGAGGAACACGCCGTCGACCCTCTTGTCCCGGGCCAGTTGACGGTAGGTCGCGGTCTCCTGCCGCTCCGAGGTGGTCGAGGCGAGGACGAGCGAATGGCCGACCTCGGAGAGCTCGCTCTCCACCCCCGAGATGAACGTGGGGAAGAACGGATCCGCTGCCACGATCGACGGATCGCGGGCGATGACGAGCCCCAGCGCGAAGGAGCGGTCCACGCTGAGCGATCTGGCCCGCACGCTCCGGGTGAACTCGAGCTCCTCCGCTGCGGCCAGGATGCGCTCGCGGGTCTCGGCCTTGACGCCGGGCCTGTCATTGAGCGCGAACGACACGAGGCCCTTGCTCACTCCGGCGCGGCGAGCGACATCGGCAATGGTCGGGCGCACACCGGATGCGGGCGCATCCGGCACCCCAGGGTCCTCAGCCATCGGTCCTCCTCGTCGAGGCCGGCGGGTGAGCATTGCTCACCTAAACCGGTTTAAGGGACCATACCCCTTTCGGGGGTGATGCGCGAGGGGGTCGCGGGATCAGTGGGTGCCGACGGTGATGTTCCTCATCAGCGGAGTGTGCAGCAGGGTCGGGTCGGACTGCCCCTTCTCGGCCGAGGTGTACTGGAAGACCAGTACCGCCTTCTCTCCCGGAGCGAGGGTGACGCCGAGCGAACTCACGGCCCGGTCATCCACTGTGGCCGGCGCGTACTCGACCCGTTCTCCATCGCGCTTCACTCCGGCGTCGAAGGCACCGGCAGGGGCGAAGACGGTCACGTTGGTAGCGATCTGGCCCGGTGCCACTCCGTAGAAGCCTGTGCCGGCGACCACGGGCGGGTAGCTCGTCGCAGCGTTGGCCGCTGCCTTGCTGGTGAGGGTCACCGTGACCATCACATCCGACCGTCCGTCTCCGCGCGGCTTCGTGCCCACGGCCATCGCGACGTCGAGATACGGATCCATCTTCGCGCCGGTGGCGTCGTTGAGGTAGACGCCGTAGGCCTCCGGCCCCATGGCCTTCTGGGCGGCGTCGAGGCCGGCCAGGGTGGTTCCGTCGAGCACGCTCTGCACCGACTCGTCGGCGCTCCAGAGCGAGACGCGGTTCTCATCGCCGGCGCGGGCGAGCGCAGACACCAGGGCCTTCGGGTCTGCGGCACCGCCGGTGATCGCCTTGAAGCTGGCGGCGGCCGACTCGGCGAAGAACGCATCCTGCGCGGCGCCATCCGGGAACCGCGTGTAGACGTCCATGAGGAGCGACTTCACGGCGTTCTCCTTCGTGAGCTGCGAGCCGTCGCCCAGGGTCACGGGGCCCGTCGCTCCCAGCAGGTAGCTCAGGGCGACCGGATCGACGGCGATGACGCCGTCGACGGTGCCGCCGAACTTCCGCTCCCACATGGAGGACGCGAGGTCGGCGCTCACAGTGAAGTCCGGCGTCATCGTGACGTCCTGGATGTGGCTGCTCATGCCGTCGCCGAAGACGGCGGACATCGCGGCGGGCGCGGGAAGCGGAGGTCCGTCCTTCGGCGAGAAGTCCGTGGTGCTCGCCTGCCTGACCAGCTGCAGCAGCCCGTCTTCAGCGTGAACGAGCGCGAACGCTCCGGGGATTCCCCCGGCACTGCGGAGTTCGGCGTTGTTCTGGAACAGCACGAGGTAGTTGCGCGGCCCGTTGGCACCCAGCATTACCGGGGCGACCACCAGCGCGTCGTCGAGGGTCGCGCTCAGACCGGCCGCCTTGCCGAGCGCTGCGGCCAGCGAGTCCTTGGCCGTCGCGACCGGGCCGAGGAGACCGTCGTCGTCGATCTCGTCGACCGCTGCAGCGGCATCCGTCAGCACGGTTCGCGCCGAGTGGGCAGCCGGACGCGCGGCAATGAGAGGCTCGAGATCGATACGGCCGTCGACCGGGCGGAACGATTCGGCGAAGACGGACTGCGCCAGTTTCGTGAGCGGCAGGATGGCTTCACTGGATGCGGCGTCGAGCTGTGCCGACACCACCCGAACAGCACTCAGGTTCGGCCCGACGACGGGTACGACCTCGGCCAGCGCCCAGACGGGGTCGCCGGTCAGCCCGGCGGCCTCGTGGGTGTGCGCCACCAGACGATCGGCGCTCTCGCCCGCCGCAACGGTGTCGCCGGAGACGATCTGGGCCTGCAGCTTCTCGGCTGCGGCCGCCGCGGACTCCAGCTCGCCCTTGGCCAGCCAACCGCGCACGCCGACCCAGATGACTGCACCGACGACCGCGACGAGCACGACACCGACGATCAGCCAGGCGAGCCGGCCACGACGACGTGTCGCAGTGGCCGGCTCGCCTGCCGGCACGTCCTCACTCACGCTGTCAGCGAGTGCTGGTGCGACGGCGCGCGAGGAAGAACACGAGGCCGGCGAGGATCACCAGGACCGAGCCGACGCCGAGAGGCAGCAGCACCGGGCTCACGCCCGTTTCGGCCAGTCCGGTTCCGGACGCCGAGGTCGTGGTCGATCCCGGAGGCGTCGGGTCGGTTCCGGGAGGAGCCATGACGCAGTTCGGTGACGCGGCCGGGTAGCTCAGCGGCACGGTCGTCTCGGGGTTGACCGTGATCTCGGCCGAGGTGACGCCGCGGGTCCAGCCGAAGTTGCCATCGGTCTGCACCCACGTGCCGTCGATCTGCATCCAACCGGGCCAGCCGGTCGGCTCTCCGTTCGGGCCGACGCTGGCGCCTGGCCAGAGCATGCTTCCGCTCAGGGTGCCGTCGACGATCTCACCGAGCAGGAACGTCTCGGTCTGACCCCCTCCGGACAACGTGAGGTAGGCGGTGTGGCTGGTGGCCTTGTTGTCGGGATCGGTGAGGACGACGTCGTACACGATGTACGGCACGTCCCCATCGCAGACACTCGTGGCCACCGATCCGGCGATGGATGGCTCCACCGGAGGTGTGCGGGGGACATAGTCCTCCGCATGAGCCACTGTCGGCGTGAGCACGATGGCGGCAGCGAGAAATAGGGCAGCAGGGATACTTCGGAGCACAATGGCCTCCGCATTTCGGATTCGGGTTCCGGTCTGTCTTCGGGTGATAGACGCTGCCCACCCTATGCCCCCGACCCCCGTTCGGGCGCCCCCCAATTGTGGTGACGCATCCTCGACTTCTGCGGGTTCGATCTGCGTCATGGGCAGCCGGTAGCGTTCTCGGTATGCGCATCGCCACCTGGAATGTCAACTCGATCCGCGCCCGCGTTGGCCGCACCGTCGACTGGATGGTGCGTGAAGACGTCGACGTGCTCGCGATGCAGGAGATCAAGTGCAAGCCGGAGCAGTTCCCCTACGAGCAGTTCGAGGAGGCGGGCTACGAGGTCGTCGCGCACGGACTGAGCCAGTGGAACGGCGTGGCCTTCGCGAGCCGCACGCCGATCACCGACGTCGAGCACGCCTTTCCCGCCATGCCGGGGTTCCTCAAGGGCATCGAGGGTCCCGATCAGCCGCAGGAGGCGCGCGCGATGGGCGTCACCATCGACGGCATGCGCCTCTGGAGCCTGTACGTGCCCAACGGGCGCTCGCTGGATGACCCGCACTACACGTACAAGCTCGACTGGTACGCGGCGCTCGCGGCGTACACGCGCGATGCGCTCGCATCCGATCCGCACCTGCCCCTCGCCCTCATGGGCGACTTCAATGTCGCTCCGACCGACGCCGACGTGGGCGATCCAGCGCTCGTCCCCGGCCTGTCGACGCACATCTCGCCACCGGAGCGTGCCGCGTTCGCCGCGCTCGAGGCGGCCGGACTCAGCGATGTCGTGCGCCCGATCCTGCCCACCGGCTACACGTACTGGGACTACAAGCAGCTGCGGTTCCCGCGCAACGAGGGCCTGCGCATCGATTTCATCCTCGGTTCGGCGGCCTTCGCCGATCTCGTGACGGATGCATCGATCCACCGCAACGAGCGCAAGGGCGATGCTCCCAGCGACCATGTTCCCGTGCTCGTCGACATCGAGCTCGCGGGCGACGACGACGATCGGCCGATGATCTTCTAGCGGCCGGTGAAGCGGTCCATCGAGCGATGGACACCGAAGAATCGGCCGGCGACGGCGTCGAAGGCGGCTCCGGGCAGCACGCCCCGCAGAACCTTCGAGAACCCGACCGTCCACGGCAGCATGAGCATCGGGCGACCGGCGAGCATCGCCTTCCAGACCTGGTCGACGACGTATTCCGGCGTCATGACCGGCGTCAGCAGCGGCCCGCGGGCGCCCTCGAACATTCCGGTGGAGATGTAGCTGGGTGCCACAGTGGTGACCTTCACGTTCGCATGGTCGTCGCGCACCAGCTCGAGTCGCAACGAATCGCTCCAGCCGATGAGCGCGGCCTTCGACGCCGCATAGACGCTCATGCGGGGGTTCGATATCAGGCCGGCAGCCGAGGCGATGTTGACGATGCGCGAGGCGCGATAGGCGCGGGCCACCATGCCGGGCAGGAACTCGCGGGTGATGTACATCGGGGCGAGGGCGTTCACCTGCATGGTCGGGCGGGTGTCGTCGCCGTTGTCGGTCTCCCAGAAGTAGCCGTTGCCTCGAACCACGCCGGCGTTGTTGATGAGCACGTCGGGATTGCCGACCTCCTTGCGCACCTTCTGGGCGGCCTTGGCGATGGCACCGAGATCGGCCACGTCCACGACGTAGGAGTGGATGCGGGTGCGACCCTTCGATGCCGCTCCGAGATCGCCGACCGTCTGGGCCAGGGCCTGGGCGTCGCGATCCCAGAGCACGACGGATGCCGCCCCTTCTGCGACGGCTCGTTCCGCGTACAGGCGCCCCATGCCCATGGCCGCCCCGGTGATCAGTACGGATGCGCCACGCACGGTTCTCGTCATGGCTTCATTGTCTCAGGACACGATGGTCGCGAGCCTTCAGCGACCGCCGACGTCGAACAGAATGGAGCCATGAACCCCGCGGCATCCGTCACCCTGGTCGACAAGACACCGGAGCAGCTCGCCGAGTGGCTGCCGCTGTCGATCTCGCTCTACGAGCAGGCACGCATCGATGCCGGCGACACCCCTGAGGCAGCCGCAGCCGCCGCGGCCGGCTCCCGGGCGCGGTTCTTTCCGGGCGACAAGCCCGCCGAGGGCCACCGCATCTTCACCATCACCGTCGGCGCCGAGCACGACGGCAAGGACGCCGGCTGGCTGTGGATCGGGCCGACGGGCGAGGGCTCCAACGGCGACTGGTGGATCTGGGACATCGAGGTGCACGAGGCCTTCCGGCGTCGCGGAATCGCCGAGGCGGCAATGGAGCTCGCGGAAGACGTCGCCAGGGCCGCCGGAGTCGGCGCCATCGGGCTCAACGTCTTCGGAGGCAACGACACCGCGCGCCGGCTCTACGACCGCGTCGGGTACGCCGTCACCAGCGTGCACATGCGCAAGACGCTCTAGCGAGGCGCACTGCGACGTCGGGCAACGCACTGTTACGTCGTGTCTCGCCGACCCGGCGGGTGCCTGCATACGGTGGGTAATTTCGGAGGATGTCCTCCGATTCCGTGACTCCCGCGACGCCCGCCGGCGTTGCGGTGTCAGTCGAGTTCGCAGGGGTCGGGCGGGCATTCGATCCCACGAGACCGGTGCTCGCCGACGTCGACCTCCGCGTGGAGCCCGGTGAGATCGTCGCGATCATCGGGGCGAGCGGATGCGGCAAGTCCACCCTGCTGCGCATCGCCGGCGGACTCGACACCCAGACCTCGGGCAGCGTCAGGATCGACGGCACACCCGTCGCCACGTACGACGCCCGCACCGCCGTCGGCTTCCAGGAGCCGCGGTTGCTCCCCTGGCGCAGCATCGCCGACAACGTCGCACTCGGCGTTCCGCGGGGCACTGCCAAGGGCGCCGCTCGATCCGGGGTCGCGCACCTGCTCGAGCTCGTCGGCCTCGCGGATGCCGCCACCCAGCGGCCGCGGGAGGTCTCGGGTGGCATGGCCCAGCGGGCGTCGCTCGCCCGCGCATTGGCCCGGCGCCCCGGAGTGCTGCTGCTCGACGAGCCGTTCGGAGCGCTCGACGCCCTGACCCGCCTGAAGATGCAGGACCTGCTCCTCGACATCCATGCGACCGAGCCCACCACAGTGCTGCTCGTCACCCACGACGTCGACGAGGCGCTGCAGTTGGCAGACCGCATCGTGCTCCTCGGACGGGCCGACGGCGATGCCGCGGCATCGGTGCTCGAGACCGTCACCGTGCCCGGGCGCCGTCCGCGCGACCGCGGCTCCGCGGAGCTCGCCGAGCTGCGCGCCCGCCTGCTCGCTGGCCTCGGCATCGATCGGCACGGGCACGCGCGGGGCATCGCGAGCAGCACCACCATCCCCGCTTTCCCGTACTGAACACGCACCAGGACTCACATCACCGAAGCATCAGCACTCCGGCACCACAGCACCTCCCTGCACCACGTCCCCGTTTCACAGCACCAGGAGAGATACGCCATGACCTTCCTTCGCAAGACATCAACGACCGCGGCCATCGTCGCCGCAGCGGCATCCGTCGCTCTCATGCTCACCGGATGCGTCGCCGGTGAGGGCTCGGCGGCAGCACCGGCCGAGAGCAGCTCGACCGACGGCGACGCCGTCGTCACCCAGGGCGGAACCCTCAACATCGACTTCGCCACCTACAACCCGCTGAGCCTCGTCATCAAGGACCAGGGCTGGCTCGAGGACGCCCTGGCCGACCAGGACATCACCGTCAACTGGGTGCAGTCCGCCGGCTCGAACAAGGCGAACGAGGCCCTGCGCGCCGGCGCCATCGACGTGGGATCGACCGCGGGCTCGGCTGCTCTGCTCGCCCGTTCGAACGGTTCGCCCATCCAGGTCATCGACATCTACTCGCAGCCCGAGTGGTCTGCCATCGTGGTCGGCAAGGACTCGCCCATCACAGACGTTGCGGAGCTCAAGGGCAAGCAGGTCGCTGCGACCAAGGGCACCGACCCGTACTTCTTCCTGCTGCAGTCGCTCGAGGAGGCCGGCCTGACGGCTTCCGACGTGACGGTGCAGAACCTGCAGCACGCCGACGGCTGGGCGGCGCTGCAGAACGGCTCCGTCGACGCGTGGGCGGGGCTCGACCCGATCATGGCCGGCGCCGAGGAGTCGGGCGCGCAGCTCATCTACCGCAACGTCGACTTCAACAGCTATGGCTTCCTCAACGCCACAGAGTCGTTCCTCGAGTCCAAGCCCGATGTCGCCCAGACCGTCGTGAACGCCTACGAGCACGCTCGCGCGTGGGCGCTCGAGAACCCCGAGAAGACCGCTGAGATCCTGGCATCCGTCGCCGGACTCGACCCGGCCGTGGCCACCAAGGTCATCTCGGAGCGCTCGAACCTCGACGTCGACAACGTTCCCGGCGACGCCCAGATCGCGGTGCTGACGACCATCGGCCCCGTGTTCGTCGAGAACGGCGACGTGCAGACCCAGAAGCAGGTCGACGACGCCATCGACACCATCGTGAACGACACCTACGCGAAGGCCGCCGACGCCGACGCGATCGGCTAGCCACCGGCTCGTGCGGGGCACCGCCCGGTGCTCCGCACGAGCCAGGTACGAGTTCCCGCACCCGAGAGGAGAGACCGATGAGCTATCAGACCGATGCCGATGCGCCCACGCAGGTGGTCGCTGGAGTCTTCGGCAGCTCCTTCGCCGAGCGACCCGCCGCTCCGGATGCCGGCATCCGACGGCCCCAGCGCGAAACCGATCCGCGGCCGAACGGGCGCAGGCGCCTCACCAACCGGCGCTGGTTCGTGATCGTCGGCGGCGCCATCCTTCCGGTGCTCATCCTCGCGGCCTGGCAGGTGGCATCCACGACCGGGCTGGTGCCGATCTCGCAGCTTCCGTCGCCCGAGATGGTGTGGCTCTCCGCGGTCGACCTCGCCCAACGCGGACTGCTCGGACTCTACGTGGCGATCTCCACCCAGCGCGTGCTGCTCGGCTTCGCCATCGGCGGGGCGCTCGGCCTCCTCATCGGAGCCATCGTCGGCCTCTCGCGCCTGGCCGACATCCTGCTCGCTCCCACGCTCGGCGCCATTCGGGCCGTGCCGTCGCTCGCCTGGATCCCGCTGCTCATCCTGTGGTTCAAGATCGGCGAGGAATCGAAGATCATCCTCATCGCGATCGGCGCATTCTTCCCCGTGTACACGATCGTCGCGTCCGCCCTGCGGCACGTCGACCGCCACCTCATCGAGGCCGGCCGGGCCTTCGGCCTCAGCGGCGTTCGGCTGTTCACGACGGTGCAGCTCCCCGCCGTGGTTCCGTCGGTCATCTCGGGACTCCGCCTCGCCCTCGCCCAGTCCTGGCTGTTCCTCGTGGCCGCCGAGCTCATCGCGTCGTCGATGGGGCTGGGCTTCCTCCTGCTCGATTCCGGGCAGAGCGGACGCATCGACCGCATCTTCCTCGCCATCATCCTGCTCGCCCTCCTGGGCAAGCTGACCGACGCTCTGGTCGGCCTCTTCGAGAAGTGGGCGGTGCGCAAGTGGGCGTAGACGACCTCACCGCCGCCGCCGCCGCCCGCCCGGCCCCGTCGCTGGAAAGCGAGGACTTTCGGGCCTCCGGGCTCGATTCCGAGCCGCTCGGGCCTGTTTCCGCGAGAAGTTCCTCGCTTTCCAGCACGTCGGCGACGATCAGCGCCCTCCTCGACGAGCAGCGCCGGTTCCCGGCAGCGGCGGAGTTCGCCGCACAGGCGAACGTTCAGCACTCCGAGTACGAGCGGGCGGCATCCGACCCCATCGCCTTCTGGGCCGAGCAGGCCGAACGCCTCGACTGGGCCGAGCCCTGGCACACGGATCACAGCTGGGAGCCCGCGGTGCCGGATGCCGCAGGCGAGCTCTCGGTCCCGCGTGCCGAGTGGTTCTCGGGCGGACGCCTCAACGTCGCCGTGAACTGCGTCGACAGGCACGTCGACGCCGGCCACGGCGAGCGCATCGCCCTCCACTTCGAGGGCGAGCGCGGCGACCGCCGTTCCCTCAGCTACGCCGAGCTGCAGCGCGAGGTCGCTCGAGCAGCCAACGCCCTCACCGCCCTCGGCATCACGCAGGGCGACCGTGTGGTCGTCTACCTGCCCGTGCTGCTCGAGACCGTGATCGCCACCCTGGCCATCGCGCGCATCGGAGCCGTGCACTCCCTCGTCTTCGGCGGCTTCTCGGCCGAGGCCCTCCGTTTCCGGGTGGAGGACACCGGGGCGAAGCTGCTCATCACGACCGACGGCCAGTTCCGTCGCGGCCGGGCCGTGGCCGTCAAGGAGGCCGCGGATGCCGCCGTCGCGGGTGTCGCGTCGATCGAGCACGTGCTCGTCATCCGCCGCACCGGCGATGAGACGCCCGACATCCCGTGGACCGAGGGCCGCGACGTCTGGTGGCACGACGTCGTCTCAGCGGCATCCGACGTGCACACGCCCGAGTTCTTCGACGCCGAGACTGCGCTGTTCATCATCTACACGAGCGGGACGACGGGGAAGCCCAAGGGCCTCGTTCACACGAGCGGCGGCTACCTCACGCACGCGTCGTACACGCACTGGGCCGTCTTCGACGCCAAGCCCGAGACCGATGTGTACTGGTGCACTGCCGACCTGGCCTGGGTGACGGCGCACAGCTACGTGCTCTACGGTCCACTCTCGAACGGCGTCACGAGCGTCATCTACGAGGGAACGCCCAACACGCCTCATCCGGGGCGGCACTTCGAGATCATCGAGCGGTACGGCGTCTCGACGTACTACACGGCGCCCACGCTGATCCGCAGCCTGATGACCTGGTTCCCCGACGGTGTTCCGGCCGCGCACGACCTGTCGAGCATCCGCCTGCTCGGATCCGTCGGCGAGGCGATCAATCCCGAGGCCTGGATGTGGTTCCGCGACACCATCGGCGCCGGTCGTGCGCCGATCGTCGACACCTGGTGGCAGTCGGAGACCGGTGCGGCCATCATGGCGCCGCTTCCCGGGGTCTCCACGTTGAAGCCCGGATCCGCCCTGCGAGCGTTGCCGGGGCTGCGGGCATCCGTCGTCGACGAGAACGGCGCCGAGGTCGAGCGGGGAACCGGCGGCTATCTCGTGATCGCGGGCACCTGGCCCGGCATGGCCCGCACGATCTGGGGCAACCCCGAGCGCTACCGCGACTCGTACTGGGCGCGTTTCGCCGAACAGGGCCTGTTCTTCTCCGGCGACGGCGCCAAGTACGACGCCGACGGCGACATCTGGCTGCTGGGACGCGTCGACGACGTGATCAACGTGTCCGGCCACAGACTGTCGACGATCGAGATCGAATCGGCGCTCGTCGCGCACCCGGCCGTAGGCGAGGCCGGTGCTGTGGGGGTGACGGATGCGCTCACGGGCGAGGCTATCGCCGCCTTCGTCGTGCCGTCCTCCGGTGCGCTCGATGACGCCGAGCTGCTCGACGAGCTGCGCCGCCATGTGGCGCACCTCATCGGTCCGATCGCCAAGCCGCGCGACATCGTGCTGGTGCCCGACCTGCCGAAGACCCGCTCGGGCAAGATCATGCGGCGCCTGCTCGTCGACATCGTGGATGGGCGCCCGCTCGGGGACACCACGTCGCTGCAGGACGAGAGCGTGCCGGGTCGCATCGCGGAGCTCGTGGCTGCCACCGGTCGCTGAGTCCCACCGTTGGGGTCCCCTCCCGTTGGTCGAGTRGCGACCGMGCGCAGCGAGGACGCGTATCGAGACCACCTGTCACGCCCCCGTTGGTCGAGTAGCGACCGCGCGCAGCGAGGACGCGTATCGAGACCACCTGTCNGCGCAGCGAGGACGCGTATCGAGACCACCTGTCACGCCCCCGTTGGTCGAGTAGCGACCGCGCGCAGCGAGGACGCGTATCGAGACCACCTGTCAGGCGGCAGGATGCTGGCGCCGCTGCGGGAACGGTCGGAGAATGCGATCTCGATACGGCTGCTCGCTCCGCTCGCGGCCTACTCGATCAGCGAGGTTTGGATGCGGCCCCCTCGATCAGCGGGGTTGGGCTCGCGGCCCACTCGATCAGCGGGCGTGCGTACGCGGCACGGCCCTGTAGTGCGCGCGCTGCTCCGGGGCGAGGTGCTCGGTGGCGTAAGAGAGCGCCTTGCGCGGCATCCGCCCGGCGTACTCGTCGAGGAAGCCGATCAGCAGCTCGCGATCGACGCGCTTGCCGACCTCGCGCAGCATCCAGCCGACGGCCTTGTGCATGAGATCCTCGGTGTCGCCGAGGAGCAGGGGCGAGAGCTCCAGTGTGGTCGATGCGTCGCCGCGGTTGATGAATCCCTGTGTCGCGATGATGGCCACGCGGCGTTCCCAGAGCACGGGGCTTCCCGCGAGCTCGAACAGCACGTCACGTGAGCGGTCGAACAACCACCCGCCGAGGATAACAGCGGCCGATGAGTCGACGAGGTCCCAGTTGTTCACCCGGCCACGATGCACCGCCGCCAGATACCAGTCCGCGAGCTCGGCACGCCGCGTCTCGTCGCGCGAGCCCGTCCGCGACGCGCGCTCGAACCTGTTGCCTGCGATGATCAGGCCGGTCAGGCGGTGTTCGTGCACCTCGGAATCGAGCAGCACTTCGAGCTCAGCCAGCGGCAGCGACGGGACGAGCTTCGCCACCCGGCGCTGAGCCGGAACCGTGACGCCGAGGAAGACGTCACCCGCGCCGTACTGGCCCGGCGCCGTCTTGAAGAAGCCCTGGCTGCTCGCCGCTCGTGCGGGATCGGCGAGCTCGGCCAGTGCAGAGACCACGACGGCCGCGGTCTGGGGTACGGCATCCGTCATGCCAGCGGACTCTACCGCTGACGGATGACGCACCGCAGTCCGCGGCCGTCGAGAGTGCGGTGCCGACTAGCGAGCGGCCGGCGCCTCGGGCTCGGCCGGCTCGGCCGGAGCCGCGGCGGGCTCGGCGGGCTTAGCCGGAGCGGCAGCGGGCTCGGTCACGATGGCGGGCTCGGCGTGAACGGGAGCGGCGGGTGCAGCGGCAGCCGGGGCGGCGGGCGCAGCAGGCGCAGCGGCCTGGTCGAGCTGGAGTTCGTCGATGCCGTCGACGTCATCGTCGAGGAACTCCTCGTCGAGGATCACGTCCTCGACCACGACGTCACGGCGGAAACCGTTGAGGCCGATGAGGATGCCGATGGCGGCGAGGGAGATGACGACGCCGATGATTCCGGCGGAGAGGATGGCGGAGGCCACACCGATGGCGGACTGGCCGCCGTAGACGTCTGTCGCCGTGGCGGTCTGGCTCTCGAGCGCCTTGCTGAGGTCGGCCAGGCCGGTGGTCGTCTGCACGTAGCCCACCACGGCCGCAACGAGCGCAAGCACGAGGGTGATGATCGGCAGGGCGAGCTTGGCCGGCGAGATGCTGCTGGAGCGGGGAGTTGACACGAAACGAACCTCTGACTTCTTCGAAGGGTTGTGGATGCGGGCCACGTTAGGCACGCACGCTATGACCAGCCTATGAGCAAGCTGTGAAGCGACCCCGCCATGACAGCACATGACGCTCCGCCGCATCCGTTGCGCGCAGCAGCGGGAATCCGCTCGCCACTCGGAACGCACGCAGTAAAGCCGCGTCGACCCTCAAGAAAACGCCCGGTCAGCCCGTCTAGCCTTGGATGAGCGGGGATTCCCCTGCGCGCCCAGAAGGATCGGAGGTTCACATTGTCCAACGCCACGCTGTCAACGCAGGCCGTCATCGGAGAGCCCGAGGTCCTCGAGGATGTGCGCCACCTCGCCGCGGAGGTCGAGACCCATCCCGCCTGGCTCCGCCTGAAGGATGCCGCGACCACACTGCAGACCCTGCAGGTCAAGGACGGTTCGGTTCCGGATGCCGAGGCTCACGCGCACGCTCACGGCCTGGTGTCGATGCTCACGAGCGCCGTGACCGAGCTGGCCCCGGCCTTCCCGCACGACGCCGCCTATCTCGACGCCCTCGTCGTGGACTTCGAGCGCTGGGCCGCCGAGGGCTTCGGCGTTCCCGACTTCCATGACTCGCTGATGGCGTTCCAGCCGCAGCAGCACCGCATCGACGGCCTGCGTCACCTCGTCGTCTTCCCGATGTACACGCAGAACGGCTCGACCAACCGCTTCGTCGAGGCCGTACTGGTCGAGGTCATCTGGCCCGAGTTCATCTCGGCGCTCGAGGCCGGCGACTACGGGAACAAGCTGTTCGTGCCCATCCGCTTCGTCGACTTCACGCCCGGTTACGACACCAACTCGGCGGTCCTGTTCCCCGAGACCGTCGCCATGCGCGCCATCCCCACGTTCACGTGGGGCGCGATCTTCCAGGACCGCGAGGCAGCGCGCTACCGCCGCGTCGTGCGGGCGGCATCCGAGATCACCAAGCTCGACCTGCCCGATGATGCCGCGGCCATGCTCGACGACCAGCGGCTCACGGAGGAGACCTTCGTGATGTGGGACCTCATCCACGACCGCACGCACATGCGCGGCGACCTGCCGTTCGACCCGTTCATGATCAAGCAGCGGATGCCCTTCTTCCTCTACTCGCTCGAGGAGCTGCGCTGCGACCTCACGGCGTTCCGGGAGTCGGTGAAGATCACCCGGGCACTGCGTGCACGCGTCGCCCAGGGGGAGACTCTCGGCGAGATCGACGCCGAGACGCTGCACCATTCGACGCTGGTTCAGTACGCGGTGATCTTCGACCGCATCTTCCGCTTCTCGATCACCGGCTCGCGCGTGCGCAACTACGACGGCCTCGGCGGTCAGTTGCTGTTCGCCTGGCTGCACCAGCACCACGTGCTGCACTGGACCGACACCCAGCTGACCTTCGACTGGGAGGCTGTTCCGGATGCCGTCGTCGCTCTCGGCGACGCCATCGACGAGCTCTACTGGAAATCGATCGACCGCCCGAAGACCGCGCACTGGCTCGCTGCCTACGACCTCGTTGCCGGGGTGCTGACGCCGAACCCGGCGTCGAACTGGGCCCGTGGGCTGCCGCTCGAGGTGCTCGCCGGAGCTCCGAAGGGCTACACCGATCTCGTGCTCGACGACGAGTTCCCGCTGTCGATGTTCTTCGAGGCGCTCGACAAGAAGATGAAGACCGTCATCGAGTCGACCGTCGGGATCACGGCCGCCACGGCCTGACCGGCACTCGCCGCCCGCTGAGCGAGTAGCGACCGACGAAGTCGAACGCGTGTCGAGATCACGCCCCCTCCGTGGATTCCGCGGTGGGGCGTGGTCTCGATACGCCTGCTTGCTTCGCTCGCGGGCTACTCGACCGGCGACTTGCGCTGCTCCGGATGCGAGGGCGCGAGCAGCTTCACGTGAGCGCCCGGCGCCCCGAAGGTGCGCGCATCGGCTGCCGCATCCGGTGCCGCTGGCTTCTCACCCGTGAACAGCCAGGCGTCGAAGAGACCGCCGAGGTCCGCGCCTGAGACCGACTCGGCGAGCGCGATGAACTGCGCCGTCGTGCCGGTGCCGCCCGAATGCTCCCGCGTCCACGTCTGCAGGATGTCGAAGAAGGCATCGTCGCCGACGGTGAGTCGCAGCGCGTGCACCGTCATGGCACCCCGGTCGTAGACCTCGCCGTCGAAGATGGCGTCCGGTCCCGGATCACCGATGGTGAGGCTCCAGAACTCGTCGTCGGAAGGTATCGAGTACAGGTCGTCGAAGTACGCCTGCGGATCTGCGTAGCCCTCGTGCTCGGCCCACAGCCATTCGGCGTAGGTGGCGAAGCCCTCGTTCAGCCAGATGTCGCTCCAGCGCTTCAGCGCCACGTCGTCGCCGAACCACTGGTGAGCCAGTTCGTGCACGACGACACCGTCTCCCTGCTCCGGCGCGCCGCTGAAAAAGGACTGGTCGTAGATGGGCCGGGTCTGGTTCTCGAGAGCGAAGCCGAGGCCTTGGGCGTCGTCGACGATCCCACCGGCCTCGTCGAAGGGATACGGGCCGAACTGCGCCGCCAGGAAGCCGATGACCTCGGGCTCCCGGGCCAGACTCGCGCTGACCTGCTCGCCGACCGGGGCAGGCCCTTCACTCGTCGCGATCCAGTCGTTGAGGTTGCCGGGGCTGCCCTCTGGCGCGCCCGGAACAGTCCAGCCGTCGAGCGGGTCGGCATCCGCCTCGAACGAGGTCGTCCCCTGCCCGCCGGGGCCGGTGACGTCGTCGAGAGCCACGCCGTCGCCCTGGAAGGTGTAGTCGCTGACGGAGGCGATCGACAGGTCGATCGACTGGCCGGCGTAGTCGCCGAGATCGATCGTCCAGAGTTCCCAGCCGTCGCCCGATCCCGTTGCGGCCGACCAGGTGCCGGTGGTTCCCGAGGGCAGGCAGGCGTCGCCCGAGCCGTCGTCGCCGAGGTAGTGGGCGAGGAACGGATGCTGCGCGAGAAGGTCGGCGCAGCCCGAGTTCCCGGCATCCGGGGTCGTGATACCGGATGCCTCGGGCAGTGTGGTCCAATCGTCGGTGCCGGTCGGAGCAGCCTCGACGAAGGTGAAGTCCCAGCCCTGCTCGACCGAGCGGTCCATCCAGAAGGTCAGCGAACCACCCGCGGCCGGGACTGCGATGGTGCGGCCGAGCCGCTTGTAGGCGTCGTCGGCCCTCTGGGTGTAGGCGAAGGCCGTGCCGGTGCGGGGAGTGACCGGCGCCGCGAACAGGTCGGGATCGATGGCGTCGAGGTAGTGGATCCCGGCGACGTCGCGTTGATCGATGTCGAACTGGCCGATGGTGGCCGTCGCCAGGTAGCTGGCCATGGGCTCGTCGACATTCCAGACCCACTGGTCCTTGTTCCCGATGCGCCCGTGACCCAGCAGCTTGCCGTTCGAGATCGCCTCGACGCCCCGGGGGACCGTGATCCGGATGGAGTACAGGGCCTTGTCGGCCGGGTGGTCGTTCGAGGGGAACCAGCTCGCCGCCACGAACGGCTGGCCGGCTACGAGGGTGCCGTCGTCGGTGTTGAAGAAGCCGGCGGTTCCGAGGACCGAGTCCTCGTAGAGCTGCGGGACGCCGGCATAGGAGACCGTCGTGAAGAACGGGAACCCCTTCCGGAGAGTCGAGGCCGGCGTCACCACGAGCTCGTCGCCGGAACGCTTCCAGGTGGCCTTCCTCCCGTTGACCGTGATCGACTTCACGCTCAACCCGTGCAGATCGAGGTCGAACCGGCTCAGGTTCTGCGTCGCCTTGGCCGTGATGAGCGCGTGCCCGGTGAGCAGATCGGTCGATGGGACGTAGTCGATGTTCAGGCCGTAGTGCTTCACGTCGTAGCCGCCGTTTCCCGACAGCGGGAAGTACGGGTCGCCGATGCCCGGTGCACCAGGGCTCGGTTTCGCGGCGATCGGAGCGCTCGACGGAGCCGCCGAGGCCGCAAGTGCCGGGGTGATCGCCAGCGCCGCGCCGGCGAGGATGGCGATGAAGGGGAGCGTGCGATGAGACATCGGAATACCTAGCAGTCGTCGGGCGGGAGACCGTACCAGCCCATGGTGGACCTGTTGAGGAATCCTCACAAGGGCCGGTTGCCGTCAGCGCGTGATGACGTTCTGGAAAGCGAGGAACTTCTCGCGAAAGCAGGCCCGAACGACTCGAAGGCGCGCCGGAAACGCGGAAAGTCCTCGCTTTCCAGCACGAGGCCGGCGGCGGCGCGGGGCCTCAGGGCTGCGGCACCGCCGGGTCGGCATCAGCGACAGGCCCTGGGTCGGCATCCGACACCGAGGCCGCCGTGTCCGACGGATCGTTCTGGGCCCGGCTCGCGACCAGGAACGGAATCGCGGCGAGTTCGATGACGCCGCCGATCACGAGGGACGTGCCGTAGCCCCACAGGTCGGCCGCCCGACCGAGGGCCGGCTGGATGACGACGCCGCCGGCGCTGCCGAACAGGGAATCGAACGAGAGCACCGTGGCGCGCTGCTTCGACGGGATCATGCCGTTGAGGTAGGCCTGGCGCACCGGGCCGACGACGGCGAAGACGAAGCCCCAGAGCACCAGCAGCACCAGGGCCAGCCAGAAGATCGAGTTGAGGCCCAGGGCGATGAGCAGGCAGACACTGGCGACGGATGCCGAGATCACGACGGTCGTGCGCTTGCGGACCATGCCGCGCACTCGCGGGGCGAGCACGCCTCCCGCCACCTGCGCGAGCGAGAGGATGGCGGCCGCGAGACCCGCGATCCCGTAGGCGCTGGTGTCGCCGTAGAGCTCGAGCAGGTACGGCTGCAGTGCGTAGAAGGCGTAGATTCCGACGCCAGACGCGAAGGGCGCCGCCAGGATCATGAAGCGCACCGATCGCTTCTTCAGGCCGTACTGGATGGATGCCCGCAGCACGGTGCGGGTCGCCAGGATCGGCCCTTCCGAACGGTCGGGCGTGAAGCCGAGATCCTTCATCACCAGCGCAGCCACGATGAACATGATCACGAGCACGACAGCCCGGAGCACGAAGGGCACCCCGAGGTTCGTCAGCTGCGCGATGAAGCCGCCGAGGACGGAGCCCGTGAACATGGCGATGCCCGTCACGATCAGCCCTCGCCCGAACACCCCCTCGAGAGAACCGGTGAACCCCGTGAACGCGAGCGCATCCACCAGCCACGCGTCCACGGCACCCGAGAAGAAGGTGAATCCGAGGCCGAGCAGCACCGACACGATCGCCCACCAGACGAAGGGGGCGTGCCACACCCAGAGCATCCAGTACATGGCTGTCGTGATGGCGAGTGTCACCGTGCCGAGCAGGTACGAAGCCTTGCGCCCCACAGTGTCGGCGACCACTCCGGTCGGCACCTCGAACAGCACCATGCCGGCAGTGAAGAAGGCGTTGGCGGCGAATGCCTCGAAGTTCGTGAGACCGGCGTCGAGCAGGAACAGGGTGTTGATGCCCCAGATGAGCGATGCCGCCAGGGTATTGCCCAGCATGAGAACCAGGTAGATGCGCTGGACGCGGCGGGCGGCGGGGTTCATTCTGCCCATGGTCCACCCGATACGGCCTCTTCCGCTAGTGCGCCGCGGATGCAGGCAGCTGATCTCGTTGACGGCATCCGCCTCGGCCCGTTAGCTTCGGCCCATGATCTCCGTCGACGAACTCCGCCAGCTCTTCGGCCCCGTGGGAACCGAAGCGCTGGAATACCTGGCCGGCGTGGTGGAGGACATCCACGTGCCATCCGGAGAGTACTTCGCGCACGAGGGCGACGAGCGAGCACTCTTCATCGTGGTGGACGGCCGCGCCGAGATCACCAAGATCGTCAACGGACGGGAGCGCGTGATCGGCGTGCGGGAGCCCGGGCAGTTCTTCGGCGAGGTGCCGATGACGTTCAGCACGCAGTTCCCGGCGAGCGGCCGCACCACGCAGGCGTCGCGCATCATCAAGCTCGACGTGAGGGCGTTCTATACGCTGGCTGCGATGGCTCCGTCGGTTCCGCAAAAGGTGGCCGTCCTCGCTCGACGATACGTCGACTCCCTGCAGGAACTCGCGGCCGAGAAGCCGGCCATCGAGGTGCGCCTGATCGGGCCGCGCTTCGACGCCCGGCTGCACAGGGTCGCTGGATTCCTCACGCGCAACCAGGTGTCCTACGAGCGGGTGGTGCTCGACGCGGCCGTCGCCGGAGCGAGCTATCCCGTGGTCGAGTTGGCGAATGGCGACCGCCTGATCGCCCCCGAGATGCGCGACCTGGCCATCGCCGTGGGGCTCACCGTCGAGCCGACGGCCACGGACTACGACGTCGTGATCCTCGGCGCCGGCCCGGCCGGCCTGACAGCCGCGGTCAACGGCGCCGCCGAGGGCCTGCGCACCGTGGTCATCGAATCCCTCGCCCCGGGTGGCCAGGCCGGCACCTCGACCCGCATCGAGAACTACACCGGCTTCCCCTATGGCATCTCGGGCGACGACCTCGCCAGCCGGGCGCTCGCCCAGGCCCGCCGGTTGGGTGCGGAGATCGTGGTCACACGCACGGTCGAGGCGCTGCGGCCCGACAGCAACGAGATCGTGCTCGACGGAGGTGACGTGTTGCGCTCCCCCGTCGTCATCGTGGCCACCGGAGTCGACTGGAGAACGCTGCCTCTGCCCGAGGTCGAGCACTTCCTGGGCAACGGGGTCTATTACGGCGCAGCGCGCAGCGACTCTGCTCTCGCACAGGGTGCAGAGGTCTGCATCATCGGTGCGGGCAATTCGGCCGGCCAGGCGGCGATCTTCTTCTCGCGGCACGCCCGCTCGGTCACCATGCTGGTGCGCGGTCAGTCGCTCGAATCGAGCATGTCGCAGTACCTGATCGATCAGATCGGTGAGACCGACGCCATCAGCGTCGAGACGCGCAGCGAGGTGGTCGCGCTGCACGGCGAGTCCAGCCTCACCGGTGTCGACGTGATCGACCGGGCATCGGGCACGACGACCCGCAGGGCCTTCTCGATCGTCTTCGTGATGATCGGCGCCGACGCCTCCACGGAGTGGCTCCCGGCAGCCGTCGCCTGCGACGCCGACGGTTTCATCCTCACCGGACCGGATGCCGCAGACTCGCCGGAGTGGACGGGGCGACGTCGCCCCTTCGCCCTCGAGACCAGCGCCCCGGGAGTCTTCGCCATCGGCGACGTCCGCTCCGGGTCGGTCAAGCGGGTGGCGGCAGGAGTCGGCGAGGGCGGGATGGCGATCGCGATGGTGCACCAGTACCTGGCCCTCCAGCGGGCGGCCGAACCGGCGTAGCGGTCGCGGGCGTCGAGCCGCTACCGTCATCACATGGTGCGAATCCTGATCCGAGCGGCGATCTTCCTCGGGAGCGCGGCGCTCGGCCTGCTTGTGGCCTCCTTGATCATCCCCGACTTCCACCTGCATACGGCCGGATTCTTCGTGGCCATCGTGGTGTTCGCGCTCGTGCAGGCGCTCGTCGAATGGCTCGTGCGCAAGCTGACGTCGCGTCAGGCGCCTGTCGTCGCAGGGATCGCCGGCCTCCTGTCGACCTTCGTGGCCCTGCTGGTCGCATCGCTGGTCACCGACGGACTGAGCTTCGACGGCGTCTTCGCATGGATCCTGGCCACAGTCATCGTCTGGGTCATCACCGCCCTCGCCACCTGGCTGCTGCTGAAGTACGTGCTCCCGGCGCCGAAGACGGCATCCGCTCGCTGACCGCTGAAGGTCGCCTCTCCCCCGCGCGACGGATGGCGCCCCACCGCCGTTTCGCTAGCGTGAAGGCATGAGCTCCTCCACCGCAGCGCCCACCGCCGGCCCCGGAGCGCCCGCGGTCATCGAGGGCGTCGAGTGGGTGCGTCCCAGGCCGGACACCCACGGCTACAGGAACGACGCGATCCTGGCCCTGGTTCTGCTCGTCGGGAGCGCCGTGAGCCTGGTCTTCTACAGGGCGAGCGGCACCTACGCCGACGAACCGTGGTGGCTGGCTCTGCTCTGGGCTGCCGGAATGAGCCTGCCGCTCGCCGCACGCCGCCGGTTCCCCGAGATCATCGCCGTCGTGGTGAGCATCGTCTACGCCGCGGGCGTGATCGGGCAGGTCGCCGAGCTGCTGATCAGCCAGATCGTGCTGTTCATCTCCGTGTACACGGTGGGGGCGTGGGGGCGCAGCCGCCTGCTCGCCAACATCACGCGCGGACTGATCGTGGTGGGCATGTTCGCCTGGCTGTTCTGGCAGCTCATCTTCTTCTCGGCCGTGCAGGACTACCTCCCCGACCTGGAGCGGTCGACCGACGGGGACGGCTTCATGTCGCCCTACATCGCCTTCGGCGCCATCCAGATCTTCACGAACCTCCTGTTCTTCTGGGGCGCCTGGTACTTCGGCGACTCCGCCTACCGCGCCGCCAGGGAGCGGGCCGCCCTCGCGCAACGCACGGCCGAGCTGGCCGGAGCCCGCGCCCGGGCCGAGGGGCAGGCCGTCGCTCTCGAGCGGGTGCGCATCGCCAGGGAGTTGCACGACGTCGTCGCCCACCACGTCTCCGTCATGGGGGTTCAGGCCGGGGCGGCACGTCGCGTCGTCGCGACGGATCCCCGGGCGGCATCCGATGCCCTGAGCGCCATCGAGGACAGCGCGCGCTCAGCGGTCGACGAGCTCCACCGCCTGCTCGGGACCCTGCGCGACGACAGTCTCGACACCGGGGCGGTCGCGATGACGGATGCCGCCAGCACGCACGGGCTGGCTCAGCTGCCGGCGCTCGTCGGCCAGGCCGAGGCGGCCGGACTGCCGGCCGCCTTCACGGTGATCGGTGCCGAACGCCCGGTGCCGGCGACGGTGGAACTCACCGCATACAGGATCACGCAGGAGGCACTCACGAACGCGCGCAAGCACGCCGGCGCCGGGGCGACGGCCGATGTGCGACTGCGCTATCTCGACGACGCTCTCGAGCTCGAGGTCGCGAACACCGGGCTCTCCACCGCGGCCGGGCGGGCGCACGTTCGCGGCGGCACGGGGTCCGGTCTCGGCATCATCGGCATGCTGGAACGCGCCGATGCCGTCGGCGGCGTCGTCGAGGCCGGGCCGCGCAGCCGAGGCGGCTGGCTCGTGCGAGCGCGCTTCCCTCTGGGGATCGGCGTGGGCGCCGGGGCTGAGGCCGCGGCATCCGGACGCGAGGGCGGCGCATGATCCGGGTGCTGATCGTCGACGACCAGGCTCTGGTGCGCGGAGGATTCCGCACCATCCTCGCCTCGGAGCCGGGCATCGAGGTCGTGGGCGAGGCCGCATCGGGCGCGGAGGCCGTCGAACGCACCCGAGAGCTGCGCCCCGACGTCGTCTGCATGGACGTGCAGATGCCCGGCATGGACGGCCTCGAGGCCACCCGCATCATCACGACGGATGCCGCACTGCACTCGGCGGTGCTCGTGCTCACAACCTTCAACCGCGAGGACTACCTGTTCACGGCGCTGCGGGCCGGAGCCAGCGGCTTCCTCCTCAAGAACTCCACGCCCGAGGACCTCATCGAGGCCGTGCAGGTGATCGCGCGCGGCGAGGCGCTGCTCTCGCCCGCCGTGACCAGGCGTGTGATCGCCGCGTTCGGAGGCGGGAGCGGAGGCGGGGACGGGGGCGCCTCGAGCGGCGCATCCGTTGAGATTCCGCATGCCCCGGAACCGCCGACCACGCGGTCTGCGACACCGGCGACGCCGCTCACCGACCGTGAGCAGGAGGTGCTGGTGCTGCTGGCCGAGGGGCTCTCGAACGCGGAGATCGCCTCCCGCATCTTCGTGGGCGAGGCGACGGTGAAGACCCATGTGTCGAAGGTGCTGCAGAAGCTCGGCCTGCGCGACCGGGTGCACGCGGTCGTCTACGCCTACGAGAACGGCGTGGTGCGGCCCGCCGAGTAGCGCGGCGGGCCGCGCCGAAGCCGGCTTTCCTTTACAGGACCACGAGCAGGATGCCCGGCGCACAGCCCTCAACGTGCTCCTCATCCTGTGCACTGACGCGCTCCTGTGAACTGCCGCGCTCGAAGCGTCGACCTCCGCCGCACGGGTGATACCGCCGCCCAGATCGAGGATGCGAACCATCCGTGAGACGGATGCGCACGCCGTACGGCGTCCGTAGCGTTGAGCCATGCTCGAACTGACGCACATCACCAAACGCTACGGCGAACGCACCGCTCTCGACGACGTGAGCTTCACGGTCGGCGACGGCCGGATGACCGGCTTCGTCGGCGGCAACGGCGCAGGCAAGACCACGGCCATGCGCATCATCCTCGGGGTGCTCGGGGCCGACGCTGGCACCGTCACCTCCGACGGGTCTCCACTCACGGCCGTCGACCGGCGCCGCTTCGGCTACATGCCCGAGGAACGCGGCCTGTACCCGAAGATGAAGGTGCTCGAGCAGATCGTCTACTTCGGCCGGCTGCACGGCTGGAATCCGGCATCCGCTCGCCGCAACGCCCTCGACCTCCTCGAGCGGCTCGGGCTCGCCGAGCGCATCGACGACACCGTCGAGAGCCTGTCGCTCGGAAACCAGCAGCGCGCCCAGATCGCCGCGGCGCTCGTCCACCACCCGGATGTGCTCGTGCTGGACGAGCCGTTCTCCGGCCTCGACCCCATCGCCGTCGAGGCCGTCCAGGCGGTGCTGACCGACTACGCCGGTCAGGGAGCGCCCGTGCTGTTCTCCTCCCACCAGCTCGACATCGTCGAGCGGCTCTGCGACGACCTGGTGATCATCGCCGACGGACGCATCCGCGCCGCCGGACCCCGTTCCGAACTGCGCGACATCCACGCACCGGCCACCTACGAGCTGCTGCTCGACAGCGACGTCGGGTGGCTGCGCGGCCTCCCCGGCATCCGGGTGATCGAGTTCGACGGCGGCTATGCCCTGTTCGAGGCCGAGACGGATGCCGCCCGCCAGGCGGTGCTGCGTGAAGCGCTGACGCACGGCGACGTCGTCAGCTTCGGTCGTCAGAAGGTCACCCTGGCCCAGATCTTCAAGGAGGTCGTGCGATGAGCACCACCCAGAGCACCACCAGAACCACCGACTACACGGCGCCATCGCTCGGGTCGAGCATCGCCCTCGTCGCGGGTCGCGAGATCCGCATGCGCCTGCGCAGCAAGGCGTTCCTCATCTCGACCGGCATCCTCATGCTGGCCGTGCTCGCATCGGTGCTGTTCGGCAGCATCGCCAGCGCGAACCAGTCGGAGCCGAAGGTGGCCGTGATCGGCTCGGCCGCGCAGCTCGTCGGCGAGACCAAGCTCGACGTCGTGCCTGCCGATGACCGGGCCGCCGCCGAGAAGATGCTGCGCGACGGGGACATCGAAGCCATCGTCGTGCCGGGATCGGGCGGAACCGGGGTGACCGTCATCGGCTACGACTCCATCCCCAATACCGTCGTCTCGACGTTGAGCGTTGCTCCGGGCGTCGAGTTGCTCGACCCGAACGCGCCCGATCCGTTCCTCACCTACATCGTCGCTCTCGGCTTCGGCCTGGTGTTCTTCATGTCGGCCATCACCTTCGGCTCGACCATCGCGCAGAGCGTCGTCGAGGAGAAGCAGACCCGAGTGGTCGAGATCCTGCTGTCGACGGTTCCCGTGCGGGCTCTGCTCGCCGGCAAGGTGATCGGCAACAGCGTGCTGGCCATCGGCCAGATCGTCGCGATAGCGGTGATCGCCATAGGCGGGCTGATGGTCACCGGCCAACGCGTGCTCATCGGCGGCCTCGGCGAGTCGGTGGTCTGGTTCGTGATCTTCTTCCTGGTCGGCTTCGTCATGCTCGCCGCCCTCTTCGCAGCCACAGCGGCGCTCGTGTCCCGTGCCGAAGACGTGGGCAGCGTCACCTCTCCGGTGACCATGCTGGTGATGATCCCGTACTTCCTGGTGATCTTCTTCAACGACAACGCCACGGTGCTCGCCATCATGAGCTACATCCCGTTCTCGGCTCCCGTCGGGATGCCGATGCGCATCTTCCTCGGACAGGCGGAATGGTGGGAGCCGTTCCTGTCGCTCGGCATCCTGCTCGTCACGACGGCCGTTGTGCTCTGGATCGGCGAGCGCGTCTACTCCAACTCCCTGCTCAAGATGGGCGGCCGCGTGAAGCTGGCCGACGCGATCAAGGGCTGAACGTCCGGCCGGATTCGGGGGAATCCGTCCGGCGGCTGCGATCCCTCGGGGGAGGGCTGCGGCCGGTCGGCTGGCGGTCGGGGAGACCCGGCCGTCAGCCGAGGCGCGGCAGCACGTCGGCGATGAGGCTGCCGAGCCTGGCCTGGTCGAGGGGCGGCTCACCGCTCTCGATCGACCGGGCGATCGCCTGCCCGAGGAACCGCATGGCCCCGGCCACGATGTTGGTGATGAAATCGGTCTGCAGGGCGAGGTCGGCTGCATCGAGCTCCGGATGCTGCCGCGTGAGCCTGGCGCCGATGAGCTGACGCAGTTCCGTCTCGATGCCGGCGAGCCGTTCCATCTGGCGGGCCAGCAGCTCGGGGTGCGACGAGATCGCCCGGATGCGGTCGGCGAACATCTTCTCGTCGTCGAACACGAACTCGGTGTCCACCCGGATCAGCGCGATCGCCTCGGCGAGGAAGGGGCCGGTCGAATCGGCGAAGGCGCGAGCCCTGGCGGCGTCGACCTCGGGCAGCGCATTGCCGAGGAGGGCGGCATCCTTGGTCTTGAAGTAGTTGAAGAAGGTGCGCTGCGAGACCTTCGCGGCGTCGCAGATCATGTCGACGGTCACGTCGGCATAGCCGTGCGCCAGCACCAGGGCGATCGCCGAACCCTCGATGGCTCGGGCGGTGTCGGCGCGCGAGCGACGCCGTGTCCCTGCATCCGTCGCCATCATCCGCCTCACGTCCGCGCCACGAGGCGCTGCCCCAGCGTACCCAGTCACGAGGCACTCGACGTCGATGGGAGGATGGACGGGTGACTGAAACGCTCCACGACCCGAACATCCGCGGCTTCGCCTCCGACAACTACTCCGGCGTGCACCCGGAGATCCTCGAGGCCATCGCGGCCGCCAACGGCGGCCACCAGATCTCCTACGGCGAGGACGCCTACACGGAGCGGTTGCAGGAGGTCTTCGCCCAGCACTTCGGACCCGGGGTGCAGGCCTTCCCGGTGTTCAACGGCACGGGGGCGAACGTGAACGCCCTGCAGTCGATGCTCCCCCGCTGGGGCGCCGTGGTCTGTGCATCGACCGCGCACATCAACACCGATGAGAATGCAGCCCCCGAGCGCATCGGCGGCATCAAGCTGCTCACGGTCGACACCCCAGACGGCAAGCTGACCCCCGAGCTCATCGCCCAGCAGGCATGGGGCTGGGGAGACGAACACCGCGCACAGCCCCTCGCGGTCTCGATCACTCAGTCGACCGAACTCGGGACGCTGTACTCGGTCGACGAGATCGCGGCGATCGCCGAGTACACCCACATCCACGGCATGAAGCTGCACATGGACGGAGCCAGGCTCGCCAACGCGGCAGCCGCGCTCGACCAGGACTTCCGCGCCTTCACCCGCGATGCCGGAGTGGACATGCTGAGCTTCGGCGGCACCAAGAACGGCCTGATGTTCGGTGAGGCCATCGTCGTCCTCGACCCGGCCGCATCCGACGGACTCATCTACCTCCGCAAGATGAACATGCAGCTCGCCTCGAAGATGCGCTTCATCTCGGCGCAGTTGATCGCCCTCCTCGAGGGAGACCTCTGGCACCGCAACGCCTCACAGGCGAACGCCATGGCGGCGCGCCTCCGCTCCTCCATCGAGGCGGGCGTGGCCGATGGGAGCATCCGCGGGGTCTCGTTCTCGCAGGCGACGGAGGCCAACGGCGTGTTCGCGATCCTCCCCGACGGCGTGGCCGACAGGCTGCGGTCGCAGTTCCGGTTCTACGACTGGGACGCCGCGAAGAACGAGGTGCGCTGGATGTGCGGCTTCGACACCACGGAGGCCGACATCGACACGTTCGTCGCGGCGATCGCCCGGGAGACCACGGCGTAGTCTCGCGCCGCCACCGGCGCTGCCGGTGGGGTGCCGTTCCATGCGCACTCATGGAATAAGCAGCGGCGCGTGGTGTTGTAGAGCGTGGGACAGCGTCGCCCCGGCCCATTCGCATCCACTGGAAAGCTGCTCTCCCGATGACTCTCATCACAGACACCTCGCGTCACGCCGACACCACGGCTGCTCTCATCACCCCGCTCGTCGAGCGCTGGAGCCCGCGCGCGTACGACCCGACAGCGGTGGTCGATCCCGCCGCCCTGCACTCCATCCTCGAGGCCGCCCGCTGGGCCCCCTCGGCCAACAACGTGCAGCCGTGGCGCTTCGTCGTGGCGAGCCGGGGAAGCGACGTCTTCACCACGGTGCACGAGAACCTCATGGGCTTCAACAAGGTCTGGGCGGACTCGGCAGCCGTTCTCATCGTGAACATCGCCGAGATCATCGACCCCGAGGGCAAGCCGCGCCCCTTCGCGCGCTACGACCTCGGCCAGGCCGTCGCCCACCTCACCGTGCAGGCGCAGCACGAGGGCCTGCACACCCACCAGATGGGCGGCATCGAGATCGCCGCGCTGCACGAGGCCCTCGGTCTCGAGGAGCGCTTCGAGATCGTCTCGATCACGGCTCTCGGCGTGCTCGGCGACGCCGCGTCGCTTCCCGACGCCCTGCGTGAGCGCGAGGTCGCTCCGCGCACGCGCCTGTCGCTCGACGAGATCGTGCTGAAGTCCGCGTAAGCCGTGTCGCTGATCGAGTAGCGCCCGACGAAGTCGGCCGCGTATGTCGCCGATCGAGTAGCGCCCGACGAAGTCGGCCGTGTATCGAGATCATGGTTTCGATACGCGTCGACTTCGCCGGCGCTACTCAACCACCGGGGTACGCGTCGACTTCGTCGGCGCTACTCAACCACCGGGGTGCGCGTCGACTTCGTCGGCGCTACTCAACCACCGGTGCTGCGCGCGCTAGAGCCGGTGCGCGGCCAGCAGGCTCCGCAGATGCTCGACCACGAGCGCGTGGTCGTCGCGCTGCGGCAGTCCCGACACTCCCACGGCACCGATGATGCCGGCGTTCCGGATGCTGATCGGCACGACGCCGCCGTGCGCCGCGTACTCCCGCGGGTCGAGCCGCGAGTCGACGTCGAAGTTCTTGCCGCCCTCGCGGAACATCTCGCCGACGGCCATCGACGCGCGGCCGTAGCGCTGCACCACGCGGTACTTGCGTTCGAGCCAGACGTCGTTGTCGGCGTTCGCCCCGGGCAGCGCCGCATGGAACACCCGCTGGGGGCCGAACCAGACGGCGATGGCGACGGGCAGCGCCGCCTCGTGCGCCGCAGCACGGATGCCGCTGCCCAACGTCCACGCATCGTCGTGAGTGAACGAGGCGAACTGGAGTTCCTGCTCCTGGGCGAGGAGATCGTCGTAGAAGCTCATGGGCGCAGCATCACCTTCGTGGCGCGGCGCTCGTCCATCGCGGCGTAGGCCTCTGCGGCATCCGTCAACGGGAGCGTCAGGTCGAACACCAGACCCGGGTTGAGCTTGCCGGAGAGCACGTCGGGCAGCAGCTCGGCGATGTAGCCGCGCACGGGCGCGACCCCGCCGTTCACGCCCACGTTGCGGCCGAACATGCTGCGCACGGGAAGCTCGGGGCCGCCGTTCGGAACACCGACGTAGCCCACCATGCCGCCGGGACGAGTCGAGCGCAGCGCCTGGTCCATCGACTCCTTGGTGCCGACGCACTCGAGAACCTGGTCTGCCCCGATGCCGCCGGTGAGCGCCTTGACGGCCTTCACGCCGGCGTCCCCGCGCTCCTCCACGATGTGGGTGGCGCCGAACTCGCGGGCGATGGCCTGGCGGTCGGCGTGCCGCGACATCGCGACGATCGTGGTGGCGCCCAGGCGCTTCGCCGCGAGGATGGCGCAGAGGCCGACCGCTCCGTCTCCCACGACGGCCACGACGGATCCCGGACCGACGCCCGCCGACACCGCCGCGTGATGCCCGGTGCCGAATACGTCGCTGAGGGTGAGCAGGCTCGGAATGAGGGCCTCGTCAGGCTGCTCCTCGAGCGCGAACAGGGTCCCGTCGGCGAGGGGCACGCGGATGCGCTCGCCCTGCCCGCCGTCGGCGAACCCGCCGACCCTGTCGTCGCCACCCCACCAGCCGCCCTGCAGGCACGAGGTGCTGACGCCGTTGAGGCAGTTCACGCAGGTGCCGTCGCAGACGTAGAACGGCGCGATCACGAAGTCGCCCGGCTTGATCCGGGCGACGTCCGGGCCCACCTCCTCGACGATGCCGACGAACTCATGACCGATGCGGTGCGGTTCGTCTGTCGGGGTCACTCCCCGGTACGGCCAGAGGTCGGAGCCGCACACGCACGCGGCGACGACGCGCACGATGGCGTCACCGCCCGTGGAGAGAACGGGGTCTGCGACCTCTTCGACCCGGATGTCACGTTCGCCATAGATGAGGGTAGCCAGCATGTCTCGAGCCTATGCCTCCGACGCGGGTCACCGAGGGTCGGGGCGACGGATACGAGCACGGATACGGCCGACGGGTGCCGGGACTCGGCGCACTGCTGGCACCGTGTCGGCGGCATCCGCAAGACTTGATCCATGAGCGGTATCGCGGAATTCTGGCGCGCCCTGCCCACGGCCGGGCGGTGGCTGTTGTCCACTGTGGCGATCTCGACGTTCGGCCGAGGTCTCACCCTGCCGTTCACGATCATCTACCTGCACGAGGTGCGCGGGTTCGACCTCGGGCTCTCGGGTGCGCTGATGAGCCTGATCGCCCTGACCGGCCTCATCGTCACCGGGCCCGGCGGCACCCTCATCGACCGCTTCGGCGCGAGGATCGTGCTGCTCGTCGGGCTGACCTCGATGGTGGCCGGATGCACGCTGCTCGCCTTCTCGACCGACCCTGCCGTGGCGGCCGTGGCACTGGTGCTGATCGGCGTGAACTTCGGAGTCTCGTGGCCGGGCATCAACGCCCTCATCGCGACGGTCGTGCAGGGCGACCTGCGCCAGCAGTACTTCGGCGTCAACTTCGCCCTCGTGAACCTCGGCATCGGGGTCGGAGGCATCATCGGCGGCTTCTACGTCGATGTGGCCGACCCCGGCACCTTCGTCACGGTCTTCCTCATCGATGCCGCGAGCTCGCTCGTCCCGATGGCGCTGCTGCTCGGACCGCTGCGGCGCATCAACACGCAGAGCCCATCCGATGGGGACGACGCCCCGACCAGCGGGTACCGGGAGATCCTCCGGCAGCCCGCCATCCGCTGGCTGACCCTGCTCACCTTCGTCTCCGTGTTCATCGGCTACGGACAGATGGAGGCCGGGTTCCCCGCATTCGCCCGGCAGGTGTCCGGGGTGTCGACGCAGGTGATCGGCTTCGCCTTCGCCGTGAACACCGCCGTGATCGTGCTGCTGCAGTTCGCCGTGCTGAAACGGCTGACCGGGCGCCGACGCACGCGCGCCATGCAGGTGATGGCCGCTGTGTGGGGGGCGTCCTGGCTGGTGCTCGGCGCGACCGGGCTGCTTCCCGATTCCCTCGCCGCCGCGATCGGCGTGCTCGCCTTCATGGGGATCTTCGCCTTCGGCGAGACGCTCCTGCAGCCGACGGTTCCCGCCGTCTACAACGACCTCGCGACAGACCGCACCCGCGGACGGTACAACGCCGTCAACTCGGCGGCCTTCCAGGGCGGAGCCATCACGGGCCCTGTGGCAGCAGGGCTCCTGCTCGACGCCGACCTCGGAGGCTGGTACATCGCACTCATGGTCGCCGGCTGCGCGGCCATCTGCGTTCTCGCCGCAGTGCTCGAGCGCCGCATTCCGGCGAGCGCCAACGGCGTCACCGCGCACGAGGGCGCCGGGCCCGTGGGCTCGGCCGAGCCCACGGGTGCTGCCGACGCCGACACTCACGCCGCCGACTGAGCAGCGACTACGCCTCGGCGCGTTCGACCGTCAGGGACTCCCCGTCGTCGGCGAGGCCGACCAGCACGCTGTCGCCGTCGCGGATCACGCCGCCCAGCAGCGCCCGGGCCAGCCTGTCGTCGATCTCGTGCTGCATGAGACGGCGGAGCGGCCGAGCTCCGTAGATCGGGTCGTAGCCGCGTTCGGCCAGCCACGCCCGGGCATCCGGAGTCACTCCGAGCTGCAGGCGACGCTCGCCCAACCTCGTCGACAACCTGTCGATGTAGAGGTTCACGATCTCTGCCAGCTCGTCCTGCGACAGCGCGGAGAACACCACGATGTCGTCGAGGCGGTTGACGAACTCCGGCTTGAAGGCCTGGCGCACGAGCTGTTGCACGGCGCGCTCCTTCTCCTCCCACTCGATGGACGGGTCGATGAGGATCTGCGACCCGAGGTTCGAGGTGAGCACGAGGATGACGTTGCGGAAGTCGACGGTGCGACCCTGACCGTCGGTGAGCCTGCCGTCGTCGAGCACCTGCAGGAGGATGTCGAAGACCTCCGGATGCGCCTTCTCCACCTCGTCGAGCAGGATGACCGAGTACGGCCGACGCCGCACGGCCTCGGTCAGCTGGCCGCCCTGCTCGTAGCCGATGTAGCCGGGAGGGGCACCGACGAGTCGCGAGACGCTGTGCTTCTCGCCGTACTCCGACATGTCGATGCGCACCATGGCACGCTCGTCATCGAACAGGAAGTCGGCGAGCGCCTTGGCCAGCTCGGTCTTGCCGACACCCGTCGGGCCGAGGAACAGGAAGGAGCCCGTGGGCCGGTTCGGGTCGCTGATGCCGGCGCGCGACCGGCGGACGGCATCCGCCACCGCGGCGACGGCGGGCTTCTGCCCGATGAGACGACGACCCAGCTCGCTCTCGAGGTGCAGTAGCTTCTCGGTCTCGCCCTGAAGCAGGCGGCCGACGGGAATGCCCGTCCAGGCCGCGATCACGGCGGCGATGTCCTCCTCGGTCACCTGCTCGTTGACCATCCGCTCCTCGTCCGGAGCGCTCTCGGCCTGCTCTGCTGCCAGCAGGTGCTCCTGCAACTCCTTGATGGTGGTGTACTCCAGCCGTGACGCCTCGGCGTAGTTCGCCTCGCGCATGGCGCGGTCACGGGCGGTGTACGCCTCGTCGAGCTGCTTCTTGAGGTCGCCGACACGGTTGAGCGATGCGCGCTCCCGCGTCCATCGCTCCTCGAGGCCGAGCAGTTCGTGCTCCTTCTCGACGAGCTCGTCGCGGAGCTTGGCCAGGCGCGCCTTCGAGGCGTCGTCCTTCTCCTTCTTGAGCGCGAGCTCCTCGAGCCGCATCCGGTCGACGGCGCGCTTGAGCTGGTCGATCTCCACGGGCGACGAGTCGATCTCCATCTTGAGCCGGCTCATGGCCTCGTCGACGAGGTCGATGGCCTTGTCGGGCAGCTGCCTGGCCGAGATGTAGCGATTGCTGAGGGATGCCGCGGCGACGAGGGCGGCATCCGTGATCGTGACACCGTGATGGGCCTCGTACCGACCCTTCAGTCCTCGCAGGATGGCGACGGTGTCCTCGACGGATGGCTCGCCGACGTACACCTGCTGGAAGCGCCGTTCGAGCGCGGCGTCCTTCTCGATGTACTCGCGGTACTCGTTGAGGGTCGTGGCTCCGATGAGGCGCAGCTCGCCGCGAGCCAGCATGGGCTTCAGCATGTTCGACGCCGCGACGGAGCCCTCTCCGCCTCCGGCGCCCATGAGCAGGTGCAGCTCGTCGACGAAGGTGATGATCTCACCGGCGGCGTCGTTGATCTCTTTGAGCACGGCCTTCAGGCGCTCCTCGAACTGGCCGCGGTACATCGCACCGGCGACGAGGGCCGAGATGTCGAGCGAGACGAGTCGCTTGTTCTTCAGCGACTCGGCGACGTCTCCCGCGACGATGCGCTGGGCGAGGCCCTCGACGACAGCGGTCTTTCCGACGCCCGGCTCGCCGATGAGCACGGGGTTGTTCTTCGTGCGACGAGTCAGCACCTGGCTGACGCGCCGGATCTCGGCGTCCCGTCCGATCACGGGGTCGAGCTTGCCGGCCGCCGCGATGGCCGTGAGGTCGATGCCGTACTGTTCCAGCGCCGACTTCTGCTCCTCCTGAGAGCTCGGCGCGCCCTGCATGTTCGCCATGGCAGTTCCAATCGATAAGTTGAGTCTGCTTATATCAACTTTATCGCGCGGCGATGTATTCCACGAGTGTCGCGTTATTTCGGGCCGGATCGGGACTTTCGGATGTCGCCCTAGAAGCTGCCGATACCCTTGCCGATCATCACGACGCCGATCACGAGCAGCAGAACGGCCATCACCGTGGCGTTGTTCTGCACCAGCCAAGCGCGCAGTGCTTCGAGGGGTGCCGCCATCTTCGACGATGCCGCCAGGTACGCGATCACGGGCAGCGCCACTGTGATGGCGGCGATGATCACGAAGACGATGGTGACGACGACGATCTCGCCGATCTCGAGGCCGGCCGTTCCGATGGTGACGCCGGCCCCGACGGCCATGAGCAGGTTCTTGGGGTTCACCGCGGCGAGCACGAACCCGAGGATGAAGCCACGGGTGGTGGTCATCGTGTCGATGGCGGCCATCCACTTGGGCAGCACCGCCTCGGCTCCGTCCCGGGGGCGCGACCTCCACTGGCGCCAGGCGAGGAAGAGCAGGGCCAGACCGAGGAGCAGCTTGATGACGCCCGCAACCGGCTTCGCGGCATCCGGATCGCTGGCCGGGATGATCGCGGCCAGCAGTTCGAACACCACGACGGCGACGACGATGCCGAGAATCCACCCGAGCAGGAACCCGACGCCGGTGCTCTTGGCTCGGGGGGAGAGCAGCATGAGGATGGCGGCGATGATCGGGATCGGGCTGATGGCGATTCCGAGCGCGAGGGGAAGGATGTCCCCGATGACACTGCCCATGCGTGTTCCTCCGTCGACCGCGGGGGCTCGACGAGTGCCGGCGCCCCTCGGCTCGACGCTAGCGCACAGCGTCCGCGAGGGCGGCGATGGCCGCGCGATTCGTCGCGAAGACGGGCTGCTGGTGCAAGATGCCGAGCTTCACGAGCCGCGCATGCGCATCCGGTCTCATGCGACTGAAGGCGAGCTCGACACCCTGCGAGTCGAGCCAGTCCGACAGAGCTTCGAAGGCCTCGGCTCCGGTGACGTCGACATCGGTCACGGCTTCCATGTCGACGACGAGGTGGTGCACGCCGCCGGACGGCACCGCTGAGACGGCCACCTTCACGGCGTCGCCGAAGACGGACCCGTTGGCGAAGAACAGCGGAGCCGACAGTCGCACCACGATCACGCCTGGCGCGGTCACGGCACCGCTCGGAGCCTCGTCGAGCAGGGAGCTCGCGGGATCGCCATCCGCGGCGAGCACGTCGATGGCCGGGTGGGAGGCGCGCTGGGCCAGATTGACGAGAGCGAGCACGAAGGCGACGAGGATGCCCGGGATCGATCCGATGAAGAGCGTGACGAGGAAGCACACCGCGCCGATCATGAACTCGAAGCGGTCGATCCTCCAGAGTGCGCGGAATTCGCGGATGCCGAGCAGGGGAACCACGGCGAAGGCGACGATGGCACCGATCGCCGGCGATGGGATGTCGGCCAGCAATGCGGTGCCGAAGACCAGGAGCAGCACGGTCCCGGCGGCCATCACGAGCGACGGAAGCTGCGTGCGAGACCCCGCCTGGTCCATGGCCGCCGTACGCGACGTCGATGAGCCGACCGAGAAGCCGCCCGAGGCGCCGGCGGCGATGTTGGCCGCACCGAAGGCGAACAGGTCGCGGTTGGGTGAGGTGGCGTAGCGGTGCTTCTCGCCGTAGGAACGGGAGACCAGCAGCCCCTCGGCGGTGGTCACCAGAGTGAGCGCCATGGCCGACGGGATGAGGGCGAGCCAGGTGGTCCACTCGATCACCGGCCAGGTGAGGGTGGGCGGCCCCGCCTCGACCGGTCCGAGCACGGCGACACCGGCGTCGTCGAGTCCGCCGACCACCACGGCGACGGTCGCGAGGATCAGCACGACGAGCGCCCACGGCACGGAGCGGGCGAAGCGCTTTCCGAGAATCAGCACGGCCAGCGCGAGCAGCGAGATGAGCAACGACCAGGCGTTCATCGTGCCCATGCCGGTCACGAGACCGACGACCTTGTCGACGAATTCCCCACCCGAGTCGATCTTCACCCCCAGCATCTTGGCGATCTGGCTGACCAGGATGTCGAGCGCCAGGCCGCCGACGAAGCCCACGAGGATGGGCTTCGACAGGAAGTTGGCGAGGAACCCGAGCTTGAACCAGGCGAGGGCGAGGAACATGAACCCGCAGAGGATCGCCTGCGCCAGGGCGAGGGTGAGGTAGTCGGCGCTGCCAGCGACGGCGAGTCCGCCGATCGACGAGGCGACGAGTGCTGCTGCAGCGGCATCCGGGGACGCCACCACCTGGCGCGACGAGACCGTCAGGGCGTACACCACGGCCGGCAGGACCAGGGCGTAGAGCCCGGCCGTCGGTGGGAGTCCGGCGATCTGCGCGTAGCCGATGTTCAACGGGATCGCGATGGCCAGCAGAGTCACGCCGGCCGTGAGTTCTCGCACGATGTTGCTGCGATTCAGGCCCACGAGCGGCTTCTGCATTGCGTCCCTTCGACGGGCGGTGCGGAGCGATCGCGGCGCGTCCGCGACCTCTCTCGACAGTACTGGCGGGGTGGATGCCGCGCCACGACGTGGCAGGGTGGATGTGCAGCACTCTCAACAGACAGGGGACGACGGATGCCGCTCGAAGGCGAATACGAACACGGAAGCGCAGACTTCGCGCGCAAGCAGGTCGAGGGCTTCGAGGCCTCGAACGGCGCGAAGCACAACACCATGCGCGGCAAGCCGATCATCGTGCTCACCAGCCGCGGCGCCAAGTCGGGCAAGCTCCGGAAGACACCGCTCATGCGTGTGGAGCACGACGGGGAGTACGCCGTCGTCGCCTCGCTCGGGGGAGCCCCGAAGCACCCGGTCTGGTACCACAACCTCAAGGCCGACCCGCATGTCGAGCTGCAGGACGGCGCCGAGAAGCACGACTACGACGCCCGCGAGGTCTCCGGCGAGGAGTACGCGGCCTGGTGGGAGCGCTCGGTGGCGGCCTGGCCCGACTACGCCGAGTACCAGAAGAAGACCGACAGGCTCATCCCGGTCTTCGTGCTGACGCGACGCGAGAGCTAGTCGGCCGCCCCACCCTCGGCATCGCCCTCGAGCTCGAGCGACTCCAGGGCGGCGATGATCGCACCCTGCAGCCACCCCAGCCAGTCGTAGAGCGGCAGCAGGGTGAGCAGCTCGTCGTCGGGCTCGATCTCGCTGTCGTCGTCCTCGATGCCGAGCCTGTCGGCCAGAACCGTGCGCACGTCGGTGAGGTGGGTGAGCCACGGCCAGACATCGTCGTCGTCGAGTTCGACCTCGACGATCTCGCCCGGATCGAGTTCGCCGACGGATGCCGCAGCGTGCACTGCGCGGGCGGCGTTGACCTTGCCCTCGGCGAGGCCGGCCTTCTCGAAGCGCTCGAACTCGGCCGCCGCAGCCGAGTCGTCGCGGTACGCCGGAGGAAACAGTCGCGTGAACGCACTGTCCTGAGGGGCATCGGTGATGAGGTCGGCGATCTGTGCGGCGAGATCGGCCAGCATCGTGGCCTCGTCGGGTTCGAAGTCGATGCGGATGCGGCCGGCATCCGTCAGCTGAACGCTCGTCATGCGTCTTCCCTGGCCACGGACGCCTGCAGCCCGTAGCCGTGCATGGCGGCCACGTGCCGCTCCATCTGCTCGCGATTGCCGCTGGCCACTGTGGCGCGGCCCTCGTTGTGCACCAGCAGCATGAGGCGGTCGGCCTCGGCGGCCGAGTAGCCGAAGTAGCTGCGGAACACGTAGGCGACGTAGTTCATGAGGTTGACCGGGTCGTTCCAGACGATGGTCACCCACGGCGTCGCGAGGGCATCGCGCAGCTGGCCCTCGAGGCGGGTGTCGATCTGTTCCAGTGTGTCGGGCATCCCATCAAGCGTCCCACGAACGGCAGCGGGGCGCATCCGGCTTGCGCGGTGATATCCGGATGCCGTGTCATAGGAGGATCCAAGCAAACGCCCATCCCGGATGCAGAGTTCGGGCATAGCGTGCGCAGGTGCCCGCCACTCTTCTACTCCCGGCCGACCTCGGCCGGAGCCGCGGCATCCAGTGGCGGCTCCTCCCTCGACGCCTGGTGCGGTCTCGTCGGGCCCTGGTGATCGCGTTCGTGCTGCTGCACCTGGCTTTCCTCGCGTGGCTGCTCCCGCTCATGCTGGCCGGCGCCGTCGCCGGCGACCTTCCGCTCTACCGCCAGTGGGCCATGCACGTCGTCGATCACGGCGTCTGGGTCGGCATCGACAGCGACTGGGTCTACCCGGTGGGCGCCCTCGTGCCCGTCGTGCTGCCGGCCGTCTTCGGAGCCGGCCCCTATCAACTGGTCTGGTTCCTGCTGCTCACCGCGGCGAACGGCGTCTCGCTCTGGGTGCTGACGGATGCCGGCAGGCGGCGCAGCGCCTACCCGGCTGCGTGGTGGTGGCTCGGCGTCCTGCTGCTGCTCAGCCCCGTGGCACTGCTGCGGCTCGAGGGATTCACCGGACCGATGGTGATCGTCGCGCTGGTGCTACTGGGGACGCGGCCGCGGCTCGCCGCCGCACTGCTCTCCGCCGCCGCCTGGATCAAGGTGTGGCCCGCCGCGGTTGTGCTCGCCGCCGTGATCTCCTCCGGGCGACGGCGGGTCATCGCGATCTCGGCGGCGCTCACCTCTCTCGTCATCGTCGCGACCGCGGTCGCCGCCGGAGGGATCACCCATGTCGCGAGCTTCCTGACGACCCAGGGCAGCCGACATCTGCAGCTCGAGTCGGTGCTCGGGACCCCCTGGCTGTGGATGGCCATCGCCCACGTTCCCGGCGCCGAGGTCTACCAGGACTGGGCGCTCGAGACGCGTGAGGTGAGCGGACCCGGGGACATCTGGATTCTCGAGAACGGCACCGGCGTGATGCTGGTCGCCGTCGCTGCGATCGCCGTTGTGATCGGCTGGGCGCACCAGAGGTCACGGCCAGCCGGCGAGACCCGCCTGCTCCTCACGGGCGCCCTCGCGCTGGCGACGGCGTTCATCGTGTTCGACAAGGTGGGCTCTCCCCAGTACATGCTGTGGCTCGCGCCCATCGTGGTGGTCGGCATCGCACAGCTCGGACGAGCCTGGAGGGTTCCGGCCGTCCTGCTGACGGTGATCGCCGCTGCCACCACACTGGTGTTCCCGCTGTTCTACCTCGAGCTCATCGATCTGGATCCGTGGGCCGCGTCCGTGCTCGGCGTGCGCAACCTGCTGCTCGTCGTGCTGCTCGGATGGACCGTGAGGGAGCTCTGGCGCATCGGCAGGGCGGGCGGTGTCACTGAGGCCGGTGTCGCTGAAGCCCGTGTCACTGAGCCCCGAGTCGCCAGGCCCCGTCTCGACGCGACCCGAACAGGCAGGGTCACAGGCGGGTCGAGACCGTCACGGTGAACTTGTCGTTGCGCGCCACCTGACGGGTGGGCCCGACGAGGCTGGTGAGCGCCGATCGATAGCCGAGGTGCGTGTTCCAGACCGTCCAGAGCTCGCCCCCGGGCGCCAGCACTCGTCCGGCGTCGGCGAACAGCTTGTGCGCGAGGCCGGTGTGCACTGTGGCGCCGATGTGGAACGGCGGGTTGAGCACGATGAACTCGGCGCTGGCATCGGCCTGCCGGCTGAGCCCGTCGTCGCGCACGACGCTAACGCGGTCGGCGACGCCGTTGGCCTCTGCGGTCTCGCGGGTCGATGCCACGGCAGCCGAGGACTGGTCGGTCGCGATGACACGGATTTCGGGGCGGCGGAGCGCCAGCGCTGTGCCCAGCACCCCCGTGCCGCATCCGAGGTCGATCACGCTCGTGGCATCCGGTGCAGCCTGACCCAGGTGGCCGAGCAGCATCCGCGTTCCCATGTCGACGGATGCCCCGGCGAAGGCGGCAGCGTGGGCCACGATCTCGAGGTCGAGGGCGTCGTCGTGACTGCGGCGCGGCCAGCGGGGCGGCGCCGGCGGGGTGCCCTCGGCGCTCCGGCGGAGCTCCGTGGCGAGCAGCACGCGCGACTTCTGGCGCGCGAGACTCACGTCGACGCGGCCGAAATGGCGCAGCAGCACATCGTTCTGCGCGGGTGTCATGTGCTTGAGGCGACCGCCGGCCACGACGCGCACGTCGGGTTCGGCGAAGCGCGCGATGGCCTCCGCGATCTCGTCGAGGGCGTCGAGGCCGCGCGGCAGCCGCAGCAGCACGATGGAGGCGCCGCTCAGCAGCTGCTCGTCGAGTCCGTGCGCGGAGTAGACGTCGGCGAGGTCGGCGGCGGTCGCGTTGTTGGCCAGAGCCAGTTCGCCCGAGAGGTCATCCTGGTGGGTGCGGATGCCCGTCACCTCGTAGAGCGCCGCGGCACCGAGGGTGAGCGCTCCGTAGTCGTCGCCGATGACCACGACGGATCCGGGTGCTGCGTCGAGCAGCGCCGGGCCGGCCTCGTCGATGATGAGCCTGTCGGCCGCGTCGGAGGCGAACAGGTTCGGCGCCTCGACGTCGGGGAACCGGCGGAGGGACTCGAACTCGAACATGTGCCAAGGCTACGCGCCCGAGCGCTCCCGCTGGTCGAGTAGTGCCCGAGCGGAGCGAGGTCACGTATCGAGACCACCGTTCGGATTCGCGGAGTGATCTCGATACGCCTGCTCGCTTCGCTCGCGGGCTACTCGATCAGCGGGGCCCGCCTGCTCGCTGCGCTCGCGGGACTACTCGCTCTGCTCCAGCGGCCGCCAGACCACGAGTTGGGTGGAGCGCCGCACGCGGGTTCCGGCCTTCAACGAGATGACGTCGCCCTTCGACCCCGCGGCGAACACCCGACGCCCCGGACGCTGGAGCATCTCATCGGCGAGTGCCGCTTCGAGTTCGTGCACCCGTTCGGTGAGGGTGACGACCTGGTTCTCCAGTTCGAGCACCCGCTTGATGCCCTCGAGGCTCACTCCCTCGGCGCTCAGCCGGGCGATCTCGCGCAGCTGGACGACATCGTGCATCGAGTAGCGACGTGACTGGCCCGAGGTGCGCGACGGAGACACCAGTCCGAGCCTGTCGTACTGACGCAGGGTCTGCGGATGCATGCCGGCGAGCTCGGCGGCAACCGAGATGCCGAAGATGGCGCTGTGCTCATTCATCCGCAGACCGCCCGTCAACCCCGGGCTCGCGCCAGCAACTCGTCACGCGGATTCTCCGAGGGGAGAGCGGCGGCGAGAGCTTCGACGGCCTCCTGCGCCTCCTTGGAGAGGTGCGACGGCACGGCGATCTGCACGACGGCGAGAAGGTCGCCCGTGCCCTTCGTCGTGGAGACGCCACGACCCTTCACGCGCAGCACACGGCCGCCGGGGGTTCCCGGAGCCACGCGCAGCTTCACGATGTCCCCACCGAGGGTCGGCACCTCGATCGTGGCGCCGAGGGCGGCCTCCACGAAGGTCACGGGCACCGTCACGCGGAGGTTGAGGCCGTCGCGCTCGAAGACGGGGTGCTTGCGCACGGCGACCGTGAGGATGAGGTCACCGGCCGCCCCGCCGTCGGGCGACGGCTCGCCCTTGCCGCGCAGCCGGATCTTCTGCCCGTCGGAGACACCGGCCGGGATCTTGACCTTGATCTCCCGACCGGCCGATGTCTGCAGGGTGATGGTCTCGCCCGTGACAGCCGTCTGGAAGTCCAGGGTCGTCGACGCCGAGACGTCGCGTCCGGGCGTCGGGCCGCCGAAGCCGCGATACCCGCCGGTCGACTGTCCGAACCGGCCACCCTGACCACCGAACATGCCGCCCAGCAGGTCGTCGAACTGGGTCTGCTGACTGTACTGCTGACCGCGCGCTCCACCGCCGAACATGCCGCCGAAGACGTCCTCGAAGCCACCCTGACCGCCGGCGCCTCCTGCTGTGAAGCGGGCACCGCCGCCCATCGCGCGCACGGCGTCGTACTCCTTGCGCTGCTCGGGGTCGGAGAGCACCGAGTTCGCCTCGCTGATCTCCTTGAACTTCGCCTCCGCCGCAGCGTTCCCCGGGTTGGAATCGGGGTGGTACTTGCGGGCGAGCTTGCGGTAGGTCTTCTTCAGGTCGGCCTGCGTCACATCCTTCGAGACGCCGAGAACCTTGTAGAAGTCCTTGTCGAACCAGTCCTGGCTGGCCATCTGGCTCCCTTCTGAGGTTCTGGGCCTAGGCCGGAACCTTCACGACGACCTTGGCCGCGCGAAGCATGGAGGAACCCAGGTAGTAGCCGGTCTCGACGACGTCGGCGACAGTGTCAGTCTCCACCTCGTCGGTCGGCTGCTGGAAGATCGCCTCGTGGATGTTCGGGTCGAACAGGTCGCCGACGGTTCCGAATGGGGTGAGTCCGAGTCGCTCGACGGATGTCCGCAGCTTCGACGCGATGGTCGAGAACGCAGACTCGCCCTCGAGGTCACCGTGCTTCTCGGCACGGTCGAGGTCGTCGAGCACGGGGAGGAGGATCTTGACGACCTCTCCCATGGAGCGCTCGCGCTCGACCTCGCGGTTCGCGTCGGTGCGCTTGCGGTAGTTCGCGTACTCGGCGGTGACCCGCTTGAGGTCGGTGAGGTGCTGTTCAGCGAGTTCCTCGGCGGACGACTGGCCCGAGAGGAAACTCAGGTCGGCATCCGAGAGGCTCGTCTCGACATCAGGGCCCTCGAAGCCTTCCTCGACATCGGCCCCCGACAGTCCAGCCTCGGGGGCGTCCTGTGCGGACGCCCCGTCGGTCTGGGACTGCTCGGGGCCGTCGACAGGCTCAGGAGCCGTGTTCTCGTTGTCCCGATCGTCGGCCATGGTTACTTCTGCTCCTCGTCGTCGACGACCTCGGCGTCCACGACATCCTCATCGGATGCGGCAGGCTGCTCTGCACCGTCGGCGGGAGCGGCATCCGGAGCAGCCTGCGACTGCGAGTAGATGGCCTCTCCGAGCTTGCCCTGCGACGCGTTGAGCTTGTCGAAGGCGGTCTTCACGGCCTCGTCGTCATCGCCGGCGAGGGCGCTCTTGAGGGCGTCGACGTCGCCCTGCACCTCGGACTTGACGTCCTCGGGGAGCTTCTCCTCGTTGTCCTTGATGAGCTTCTCGATCGAGTAGACGAGCTGCTCGGCGGAGTTGCGGGTCTCGGCGGACTCACGACGCTTCTTGTCGTCTGCGGCGTTCTCCTCCGCCTCACGCACCATGCGCTCGATGTCCTCCTTGGGCAGCGAGGAGCCGCCCGTGATGGTCATCGACTGCTCGGTGCCGGTGCCCTTGTCCTTCGCGGACACGTGCACGATGCCGTTGGCGTCGATGTCGAAGGTGACCTCGACCTGCGGAACGCCCCGGGGAGCCGGAGCGATGCCGGTGAGCTCGAAGGTGCCGAGCGGCTTGTTGTCGCGGGTGAACTCGCGCTCGCCCTGGAAGACCTGGATGGCCACGGACGGCTGGTTGTCGTCGGCCGTGGTGAAGGTCTCGCTGCGCTTGGTCGGAATGGCCGTGTTGCGCTCGATGAGCTTGGTCATGATGCCGCCCTTGGTCTCGATGCCGAGGCTGAGGGGGGTGACGTCGATGAGCAGCACGTCCTTGCGCTCACCCTTGAGAACGCCGGCCTGGAGGGCGGCGCCCACGGCGACGACCTCATCGGGGTTGACGCCCTTGTTGGGCTCCTGGCCGGTCTCCTTCTTCACGAGGTCGGAGACGGCGGGCATACGGGTCGATCCACCGACTAGCACGACATGCGCGATGTCGGAGAGCTTCACGCCGGCCTCGCGGATGACGTCCTCGAAGGGCTTCTTCGTGCGGTCGAGCAGGTCGGTCGTCATGTTCTCGAACTCGGCGCGGGTGAGCGTCTCGTCGAGGTTGGCCGGGCCGTTCTCGGTGAGCGAGAGGTACGGGAGCTGGATGGTGGCCTTCATGGAGGAGCTGAGCTCCTTCTTGGCCTGCTCTGCAGCCTCCTTCAGGCGCTGCTTGGCGATCTTGTCGTTCGAGACGTCGACGCCGGTGGAGTCCTTGAAGCGCTTGATCAGCCAGTCGACGATGCGCTGGTCCCAGTCGTCTCCACCGAGGCGGTTGTCACCGGCGGTGGCACGCACCTGGATGGTCGAGAAGTCGTCGTCCTTGCCCACCTCGAGGAGGGAGACGTCGAAGGTTCCACCACCGAGGTCGAAGACGAGGATCAGCTCGTCCTCCTTGCCGCGGTCGAGGCCGTACGCCAGGGCAGCGGCGGTCGGCTCGTTGATGATGCGAAGCACGTTGAGGCCCGCGATCTCGCCAGCCTCCTTGGTGGCCTGGCGCTCGGCGTCGTTGAAGTAAGCGGGAACCGTGATGACGGCATCCGTCACCGTGTCGCCCAGGTACTGCTCCGCGTCGCGCTTGAGCTTGGAGAGGATGCGCGAGGAGATCTCCTGCGCGGTGTACTTCTTGCCGTCGATGTCGGTCTTCCAGTCGGTGCCCATGTGGCGCTTGACGCTGGAGATGGTGCGGTCGACGTTGGTCACGGCCTGGCGCTTGGCGGTCTCGCCGACGAGCACCTCGCCGTCCTTCGTGTACGCGACCACCGACGGGGTGGTGCGGAAGCCCTCGGCGTTCGCGATGACCTTGGGCTCGCCACCCTCGAGGACGCTGACGACCGAGTTGGTGGTTCCGAGGTCGATACCTACTGCACGTGACATGTGTGTTTCTCCTTCTGCCGCTTGTGATGCCGCGGCCTGTGGTTCGGCCTTGCGGCCTGCCCTTCGGCAGGCTCGTGAGAGCGATCCGAAGTCTGTACATCAAGACTTGAGCCTTGATGACTCAAGTGTTCCACTGGGGCGAAAGGGTGTCAAGCCGAAGTGGCCAAAGTTGAGTCGGACCCACTCAACTCTCAGCTTGACTCGTTGTCGAAGCCCTGACCATGCGCCGATTTCGCGGCCGTCAGGCGGCGGCCGGAGTCGAACGGATATCGCTTGCAGCACGATCCCCGCCATTCCCGGCCAATCGTGATCTCGGCTGCCTACGATGGCGCCATGCCGACCCGGACGCCCACCGCCCTCGTTGCACTGCCCGCCACCGTGGCCATCGCCGCCGCGCTCGCGCTCGCGCTCAGCGGGTGCGCCGGAGGATCGCCGGCACCATCGGATGCCGCATCCGACTCCCCGAACCCGACGCCGACCTTCGGGCCCTCGACGTCGTCGCCGGCTTCGTCGTCGCCCGTCGCCCCGCGAGACCAGTCCGCGTTCGGGACCGAATCACCCATCTACGCCCCGGGCTGCGAGACGTTCCTGACCGAGGAGCAGACTGTCGCTCTTGTCGACCAGGGCTACGTGCCGGACCCCACGTCGACGTGGCCAGACGTCATGGCCGAGGCCGCTGCCGCCGGCGGCACCTGGTGCGCCTGGACCGCGCCGGACGGGTCGCCCGACATCCGGGGCGGTGTCGTCGCGATTCCCGAAGCGCTGTGGCAGGCCAAGCGCGGTGACCTCATCGCTCAGGGCGCCACCGAGGATGACGCGAGCCGGCCCGGCTTCATCGCCCTGCCCGACGAGGGCGCGCCCGATGTCGACGGCGGATTCGTCTACGCCGACGGCTACCTCGTGTACGTCAGCGATCCGAAGCTGGCGGCATCCGTCACCGTGCTGCAATGATGACGGGCTCCACACGCCCGCCGCTCGGCGCAGCAGTAGTGGTTGGAATCGGCGCTCGATAGCGACCTCAAGTGCTGCGCAGTTCGTCATCACGCTTCCTCCACAGGGACCGTGGAACGGACGCGATTCACCGCCGGCCGCGGACTTGGTCGCAGAACCGACACACCGACGATGGTGGATCGATGCGCCACCCCGCCCATCTCCCGCCGACGCTCGCGGGCCATCCCTTCACCACCGCGCAGGCTGATGCTGCGGGAGTCTCTCGATCCCGGACCCGTGCGAGCGACCTCTGGTCGCCGTTTCGTGGGGTGAGAACCTCCGCCCAGCCACCGTCCCTTGTCCGGTTGTGCCAGGCCTACGCGGTGCGCATGCCGTCACCCCAGTACTTCAGTCACGCGACCGCTGCACGGTTGTGGGGTCTTGCTGTCCCTCGGCGGGTCGAGACGGATACTGCGCTCCACGTGAGCGCCCACCCTGGCAGCCAGCCACCGCGTATGCGCGGCATCATCGGCCATCGCGGTCTTCCCGGCGTCGCTCTCGGTGTCCAGAACGGACTCCGCGTAGTGTCGCCATGCGACGCCTGGTGCCAGATGGTCTCCAGTCTCGACCTCGATGAGGCCATCGTCGCAGGTGACGGACTCGTGGGCTGGCCGCATCCTCTGGCCACCCTTGATGATCTCGACACCGCGATCGAGCGATTCGGCCGCCGACCCGGAGCGCGGCGGATTGCCGACGCCCGGCCTCACATACGCGAGTGGTCGGCGTCACCACGCGAAACGTTGCTGAGGCTCGCGACGCTACGCGCCGGATATCCCGACGCCGAGCTCAACGGACTCATCGTCCTCTCATCCGGTCGTCGAACGCACGGCGATCTCGTCTACCGGAAGTACAAGATCCTCCTGGAGTACGACGGCGAGCAGCATCGGCTCGACGGTGGCCAGTTCGCCACCGATGTGAAGCGCCTCAACGACTTCTCCGAGGACGGTTGGATCGTCATCCGGGTGGTCAGGCACACGAGCGAACGCGAAGCCCTCGCCCGCCTAGATCGCGCACTGCGCTCCCGCGGCTGGACCCGATGACAGCGGATGCGACGCAGTAGTGGTCGGCATGCTCAACTGGCACCAGCCGCAAGTGCAGCGCCGGCGGGCGGCGCTCGGGCCCCCGGGCGGGCATTGCCCGCACGGCGCCCGCGGGCATATGCTGAGCGCGCGCGTTCGCGCATCCGATGCACCGGAGACCGAAGGGAGTGATATCGCATGGCCGTCTTCTCAGTGACACCTGCTCACTCCCCCTTCATCGAGGTCATCCGCTAGCACCCGCCCTGCGTCTCACGTGGCGCGGACATCCGGTGGCCTCCGTCTCATCCGGAGAACATCACCTTGTCTTTCGACACCCCTTTCAGTACCCCGGCACGCGCAACATCCACGCTCGCCACCCCCACGCCCACGCCCGCCCCCTCACGTACCGCAGCAGTCAGCGGCTTCGACGACTTCGACGGCGCCTTCAGCCTCGCCGAGCCCGGTGAGGGTCAACGCTGGTCGACGTGGCCATCCATCACCCCGTCTGAGCGCGGCCCGCAGCCGCATCCGTCGTGGCTCGTCACCAGTGCCGCCGCATTCGACACCGAGCTCGGCGTCGTGAAGACGGGCAAGGAGGGCGACGTGTTCCTCATCGAGCGCGGAGTGCCCGATGACGGAACCGGCAGATCCGGACCCAGCTGCCTGCTCGCCGCCAAGCGCTACCGCGGGCTCGAGACCAGCGACTTCCACCGCTCGGCGCAGTATCAGGAGGGGCGACGGATGCGGAACACCCGCGACACCCGTGCCATCGCGCGTGGATCCTCCTACGGTCGCGGCGTCGCATCGGGCCGGTGGGCCTTCGCCGAGTTCGAGGCGCTCTGCCGCGCTCACGAGGCCGGGGTCCCGGTTCCCTACCCCGTGCAGGTGAACTCCACCGAGGTACTCATGGAGTTCATCGGCGACGGACGTACTGCGGCGCCCCGGCTCGCCCAGGTGCGGGCCCGGCGCGACGAACTCGAGCCGCTCTTCGACCAGACGTTCGAGATCATGCGCTCCTTCGCCAGGGCGGGCGTCGCCCACGGCGACCTCTCCGCGTACAACCTGCTGGTGCATCAGGGCCGGGTCGTCGTCATCGACCTGCCGCAGCTCGTCGACGTGGCAGCCAACCCGAGCGGCCTGGACTTCCTGCACCGCGACGTCGCGAACGTGTGCACCTGGTTCAGTCGGCACGGCCTCGACAGGGACGCGGAGTCGTTCTTCGCCGAGCTCGTCGCCGAACTGTGGTGACGCATGCCGGTGACGCATGCCCGGGACAGGATGCCGCCGCACGGATCCCGCCGGCCGGCGGCACGCAGGCCGCCGGCATCCGCCGCTCGTATTCCGCCACCGGGATGCAGCGTGTCGTTCACCACGCGGCGCTAGCCTGAGCGCATGACCAGCACCGTTGCCGATCCGCAGACCACCCGAGGACAGGTCCTCGCGTGGGGCCTGTGGGACTGGGGATCGGCGGCGTTCAACGCCGTCGCCACCACCTTCGTCTTCACCGTCTACCTCACCGGACAGGCATTCGGCGAAGAGGCCGCGGTGTCGGCCCAGCTCGGTTGGGCGCTCGGGCTCGCGGGCATCGTGGTGCTGCTGATCGCGCCGGTCACCGGGCAGCGCTCGGACACCTCCGGGCGCCGCAAGCTGTGGCTCGCGGTGAACACCGCCGTGGTGGTGGCCTGTCTGGCGCTGATGTTCCTGGTGCAGCCGAGCCCCGACTACCTGCTGCTCGGGCTCATCCTGCTGGCCGTCGGCACGGTGTTCTTCGAGATCGCCGGCGTCAACTACAACGCGATGCTCGCCCAGATCTCGACCCCGAAGACGGTGGGCCGTGTCAGTGGGTTCGGGTGGGGCATGGGCTACATCGGCGGCATCGTGCTGCTGCTCATCGTCTACTTCGGCTTCATCAAGCCCGAGGTGGGGCTGTTCGGCGTCACAGGCGATGACGGCCTGGCCGTGCGCGTCTCGATGGTGATCGCCGCCCTGTGGTTCGCCGTCTTCGCACTGCCCGTGCTGTTCGCGATTCCCGAACTTCCGGTGACGGATGCCGCCAAGCGCGCCCGGGTCGGCTTCATCCAGTCGTATGCCGTTCTCGGCAAGGACATCGCCCGCCTGTGGAAGACCAGCCGCCAGACGGTGTACTTCCTGCTGGCGAGCGCCGTCTTCCGCGACGGACTCACCGGCGTCTTCACCTTCGGCGGCGTGCTGGCGGCGGGCACCTTCGGCTTCTCCCCCGGCGACGTGATCATCTTCGCCATCGCCGCGAACGTCGTGGCCGGCATCTCGACGATCAGCGTCGGCTACCTCGACGACAGGCTCGGCGCGAAGCCGGTCATCATCACGGCGCTCGTCGGGCTCGTGATCTCCGGCTCGCTGGTGTTCCTGCTGCACGACGGCGGCACCGTCGTCTTCTGGATCTTCGGCCTCATGCTCTGCCTGTTCGTTGGCCCGGCGCAGTCGGCCAGCCGCACGTTCCTGTCACGCCTCATCCCCGCTGGCCGTGAGGGCGAGGTCTTCGGCCTCTACGCCACGACGGGCCGCGCGGCGACCTTCCTCGCTCCCACAGCGTTCGCCCTGTTCGTGACCATCGGCGGCGAGCAGTACTGGGGCATCCTGGGCATCGTGCTGGTGCTGCTGGTCGGGCTGCTCCTGCTCATCCCGGTGAAGGCGAAGCAGGACCAACTCACCTGAGTTCGACGAAGAAGCCGGACGGATGCCGGTCCCAGTCTGAGCCGGGCGGCCAGCTCGTCAGTCCTCGTCCCAGACGGTGAACCGTGCGGCTAACAGCGCCTCGTCGACGGAGGATGGTCCGACCAGCAGATCGAAATCTCCCTGCTCGACGAGGCGGTGTCCGGCGGAGTCGACGATGGTGCACTCGGCGACCGGCAGTTCGATCCGCACACGGGTCGAGTCGCCCGGGGCGAGGTGGACCTTGCTGTAGCCCTTCAGCTCCTTGTCGGTCCAGCTGACGCTCGTGACGCAGTCGCGCACGTACACCTGCACGGTCTCCAGCACCGAGCGTTCGCCGGTGTTCGTCACCGTCACCTCCGCGACGATGGTGTCGCCCCTACTGAGCACGGGATCTGCCAGGCGCAGGTCGGCGTACTCCACGGTGGTGTACGAGAGGCCCTCACCGAACGCCCACGCGGGCGCCATGGTGAGGTCCGCATACCGGTCACCGTGCTGACCACGGATCTGGTTGTAGTACGTCGGCTGCTGACCGGCATGCCGTGCGAACGAGATCGGCAGCCGCCCTGACGGCTCGACCCGGCCGGCGACGATCTCGGCGATCGCCTGACCGCCGAGCATGCCCGGATTCGCCGCCCAGATCACGGCGGCGGCCTGGGCCACCGAGGGCGGCAGGACGAGCGGCTTCGACGCCAGCAGCACCACGACGACGGGCCTGCCGGTCGCGATCATGGCCTCGAGCAGCGCGATCTGCCCGCCGATCAGCTCGAGGGTCGCCGTGGAGCGACCCTCGCCCACGAGCTCGATGCGGTCGCCGACGACGGCAACCACGACATCGGAGTTCTCCGCGGCCGTGATGGCCTCGTCGAGGAGCTCCTGGTCGGGGGCACACGGCACGACGATCTGCGGCCGCGGCTGTCCGTCCGGAAACAGGGATCCCTGCGGGTCGTTCTCGAGCGTGAGGATGTCGGCTCCGCGTGCGTGACGGACGGTCCAGCCGTCGATCTGATGGAATCCATCGAGCACGGTCGTGATCATCTCGCGCGGCTGACCGTCCAGCCAGCCAGCCTGGCCGGATCCACCGGCCCAGTCGCCGAGCTGGGTCTGCGCATCGTCGGCGAGCGGGCCCACCACAGCCACGCGCACGGGATCTGCAGCCCGTAGCGGCAGGATTCCGTCGTTCTCGAGCAAGACGATCGAGCGGCGTGCCACCTCGAGGTTCAGCTCCGCGTGCTCGGCGCTGCCGACCACGTCGTCGAGGCCGTCGATGGGAAGGCGCGGGTTCTCGAAGAGTCCGAGGTCGAACTTGAGGGTCAGGATTCGCGCCGCGGCTTCATCGAAGGCATCCTCGGCGAGGAGGCCACGCGCGACCGCGTCCAATGCCCCTTCGAAGAACTTCGGCGTGGCCATCACCATGTCGTTGCCCGCCTTGACAGCAGCGGCGGCGGCGTGGGCGTAGTCCTCGTGGAGCTTCTGCTCCCAGACCATGCGGCCGACGTTGTCCCAGTCTGTGACGAGGGTTCCGGTGTATCCCCACTCGCCACGGAGCACGTCGTTCAACAGCCAGTCGTTGACCGTGATGGGCACGCCGTCCATGCTCTGGTAGCCGAGCATGAAGCTGCGGCATCCCTCGCGGGCGACCCGCTCGAACGCGGGGAGGAACCAGCTGCGCAGCTTGCGCTGCGAGATGTCGGCTTCGCTCGCATCCCGCCCGCCCTGCGTCTCCGAGTACCCGGCGAAGTGCTTGGCCGTCGCGAGGATCGCGGTCGGATCATCCAGCCCATCGCCCTGGTAGCCGCGCACCATGGCGCTTGCGAGCTCGCCGATGAGGAACGGATCCTCACCGAAGGTCTCATTGATGCGACCCCAGCGCAGGTCCCGGGCTATGCACAGCACCGGTGAGAACGTCCAGTGCACGCCGGTGACGGCGACCTCCTCCGCGGTCGCTCGCGCGACCCGCTCCATGAGGTCCGCGTCCCACGCTGCGGCCATGCCGAGCTGCGTCGGATAGATCGTCGCGCCGGGCCAGAACGAGTGCCCGTGGATGCAGTCCTCGGCGACGAGCAGAGGGATGCGCAGGCGGGTTCCGGCGGAGAGCCGGTTCGCCTCGAGGATCCGTTCCGGAGAGGTGTGCAGGATCGAACCGGCACGGCGATGCACGACGATGTCATCCAGGTCGTCGCGCGCGTCGAGCTGGAGCATCTGCCCGACCTTCTCCTCGACGGTCATGCGCCCGAGGAGGTCGGAGACGCGCTCCGCGGTGGTCAGGGATGGATCCTGATAGGGGAGGACCTTCTGCGCGTGCTCGATGCTCACGGTCTGGGTCGAGGTCATGCGCTGGATCCTCCCGCCGCGGGTCGGCCGGAGTCGCCACTCGGGACGACGACGTCCGTGCGCACCTGGGTGACGGCGGCGTTCACGTCCATGCCCTTCTTCTTCATGGCGCGAGCGCGCTCGCCGGCCGAGCGGAGCCGGGGGTTCACGTACTCGTCGATGCCGAAGTTGATCAGCGAGAGCGCAACACCCAGAAGCGCGATGCACAGTCCGGCAGGCACGTACCACCACCAGTAGTCCGGGAAGGCGTTGTTCTGCTGCGCCCAGAACAGGATGGTTCCCCAGTTCAGGTTCGACACCGGGATGACGCCGATGAACGCGAGGGTGGTGAGGCCGAGAACCGCGGCCGTCATCGTACCGACGAAACTCGATGCGATGATCGCCAACAGGTTGGGCAGCATCTCGACCAGGATGATGCGGTGCAGCGGTTCGCCGTTGGCGCGCGCGGCCTGGATGAAGTCGCGGTTGCGCAGCGACATCGTCTGGGCGCGCAGGACTCGTGCACCCCAAGCCCATCCAGTCAGTCCCAGCACGGCAGCGATGAGCCAGAGGGGAGGGTCCTGGAACTGCGAGGCGATGATGATCATCAGCGGCAGCGCGGGCAGAACGAGGAACACGTTCGACAGCGCCGAGAGTGATTCACTCTTCCAGCCGCGCAGGTAGCCGGCCGTCACGCCGACCACGATCGCCATGACAGTGGCCATGATCGTCGCGAGGAACCCGACCACGAGCACGCCCCGGGTTCCGTAGACGAGCTGGCTGAAGATGTCCTCGCCGATGTGAGTCGTTCCGAGCAGATGATCGAGCGACGGCGGCTGGAGGGTCTCCTCCAGGTTCTGCGTCGTCGGGTCGTACGGCGCGATCCACGGCGCGAAGATGGCCACGAGCACGAAGACTCCGAGGATGATGAGTCCGGCCGTCGACTTCGGATTGCGGAACATCGCCAGGGATGTCTTCAGCTGACTCCGGAACGTCTTCTTCCTGACGGTCGGCAGGGTGGCCGTGAGAACGCTCGCGGTCTCCGGTGCGCCGGCGCCGGCAGGGCGAACCAGCGTCGACGACTTCTCTTCAGGTGCATTCATGTTCAGGCTTCCGTCTCGCGTACGCGGGGGTCGAGGATGGCGTACGCGATGTCCGCCAGGATGTTGGCGGCCAGTACGGCCAGGACCAGCACGAGGAAGATCCCCTGCATCAGGGCGTAGTCCTTCGCGTTGGTCGCGTTGAGCAACAGCAGTCCGATGCCGGGGTACGAGAACACCATCTCCATCACGAGCGTGCCTCCCACGATGAACCCGAGGGCGAGGGCGAAGCTCTGGATCTGCGGCAGGACGGCGTTGCGCGCCGCGTAACGCCAGAGCACGCGCTTGTCCGGCATCCCCTTGGCCTGCGCCACTGTGACGTAGTCCTCATCGAGGACCGTGAGCATCATGTTGCGCATCCCGAGCACCCAGCCGCCGACCGACGCGATCACGATGGTGAGCGCTGGGAGTGCTGCGTGGGCGACCACGTCGCCGATGAACTCGATGTTCCACCCCGGTGTCACGCCGAGCTCGTACGCGTGCCCGGCCGGGAACCAGCCGAGGAGGGACGCGAAGACCGCGATGAAGATCAGTCCGAGCCAGAAGTAGGGCACAGTGCCCAGAAAGGTCGTGACCGGGACGAGCAGGTCGAGTCGCCCGCCGCGCCGCCAGCCGACGATGGCCCCGAGGACGGTGCCGACGACGAACGAGATGATGGTCGCGAACCCGACGAGACAGAGCGTCCAAGGCAGGGCCGCCCCGATCACGTCGGCCACCGGCGCCATGCCGCTCGAGATCGAGACGCCCAGGTCGCCGTGCAACAGCATGTTCCAGTAGTGCAGGTACTGCTCCCACAGCGACGACGAGTTGTCGAGGCCGAACTGGATCCGCAGCGCCTTCTCCGCCTCAGGCTGCAGCAGACCTCGGCTCTGCGCCATGTAGGCCTGCACCGCATCGCCCTTCATCATCCGCGGGATGAAGAAGTTGATGGTGATGGCCGCCCACGCGGTGAAGGCGTAGAACAGCACGCGGCCGCCGAGGAATCGCCACGGCAGGCGACGTCCGGCGCGCTCCGCCTTGGTCGCGGTCGTGCCGACGAGCGTGGGATCGACCGGCAACGTCTCTGCCGGCGGCTGGTCGACCGGCAACGTGACGAGCGATTGGCCGTCCGTGGATGCCGCCGTCTCGGGATCGTGGTGGCCGGTTGACAGGTCGGCGCTCATCGCGCACCTCCGAGAGTCTGTACCGACCGGTTGCGGAAGAATTCCTCCGGATCGGGTGAAGCCGCACGCAGTTCCTGCGTGTAAGGGTCCTGCGGACGAAGGATGACGTCGTCGGCCGTTCCGCGCTCGACGACCTTGCCCTGATTGAGCACCATGATCTCGTCGCTGAAGTGGCGGGCCGTGGCGAGGTCGTGAGTGATGTAGAGCACTCCGAGCCCCTCCTCGCGCTGGAGGTCGGCGAGCAGGTTCAGCACTCCGAGTCGAATCGACACGTCGAGCATCGAGACCGGTTCGTCGGCCACCAGCAGTGCGGGACGGGATGCCAGTGCGCGCGCGATGGCCACGCGCTGCCGCTGGCCGCCTGACAGTTCGTGCGGGCGGCGCTCCATCACCGAATCCGGATCCAGACGCACGCGCAGCAGCAGGCGGCGCACCTCGTCGTCGATCTCCTGGCGGGGCACCACCTTGTCCAGTCGCAACGGCCGCTCGATGTGGTGGCGGATGGAGTGCGAGGGATTCAGGGACGCGAAGGGATCCTGGAACACCATCCGAAGCTGCTGGCGGTACCTTCGCAGGCCAGCGCCGCTGCGGGGGATAGGGGCGCCGTCGAGCAGGACCTCGCCGCGAGTGGGAGTCTCCAGCTGCGTGAGGATCTTCGCGATCGTGGACTTGCCGCTGCCTGACTGGCCGACGAGGCCGATCGTCTGGTGCGAGCGCAGAGTGAAGCTCACGTCGTCGAGGGCCTTGAGTTGGCCGGAACCGCGGACGTTGTAGATCTTCGTGACGTTCTTGAACTCGAGAGTGGTCATCGGACCACCACTCCCTTCTCGCCGGTGAGGCGTGGGAACGAACGGAGCAGGCTCCGGGTGTACTCGTGCTCTGGGTCGGACCAGAGCTGCTCGGAGGTGGCGGTTTCGACGATCTCACCCTCGCGCATGATCGCGATGCGGTCGCTGATCTCGAGCAGCAGCGGCAGGTCGTGGGTGATGAAGATCACCGAGAACCCGAATTCATGGCGGAGCTGAGAGATCTGCTTGAGGATCTCGCGTTGCACGAGCACGTCGAGGGCGGTCGTCGGCTCGTCCATGACCATCAGCTGAGGGCGCAGCGCGAGAGCCATGGCGATCATCACGCGCTGGCGCATGCCACCGGACAGCTCGTGAGGATAGGAGCGGATCCGCTGTCCGCCCACCTTGACGATCTCGAGCAGCTCGATGACGGCCGCACGCCGCTCCGAGCGATTCATCTCGGGACGGTGCACGAGGAACACGTCGTCCAGCTGCGAGCCGATCGTCATGACCGGATTGAGGGCGTTCATCGCCCCTTGGAAGACCATCGAGATCTTGTCCCAGCGGAACTGCCGCATCGCCTCAGCATCGAGGGTGTTGATGTCGATGTCGTCTCCGTCGGCGTCGTGGAAGACGACGCTGCCGCTCGTGATCACCGCCGGCGGCTTGAGCAGGCGCTGCACACCGTATGCGAGCGTGGTCTTCCCACTCCCGCTCTCTCCGGCCAGCCCGACGATCTCGCCGCGCTTGATGTCGATGGTGACGTTCTTCACCGCCGCGACCGGCGGATCCACGTCGTACACGACGGAGAAGTCGCGTATGGAAAGGAGGGAATCTGTCATGGGAGGAACACTTTCTTCGCTCACAGCACGCGTGGTCTGGGGTGGGTGGGGAAGATCCCCCACCCACCCCAGATGCACTGGATGGTTACTTGACGGGCTTCAGGCTCATCAGGACCTGGACCGCCGACGGCTGCGTCGGGTCGGCTGTCGCGTACTGGTTGTCCTCGCTGGGCCAACCGGTGAACGAGCGGGTGTTGTACTCGCCCAACGTCGGGTGGGTACCGATCGGGATGGCGGGCACGTCTTCGACGAAGATCTTCTGGAGCTTGTTGAGCGCATCCGTGCGGGTCGCGTCATCCGATGCGCTGGCGTACTGCTGGAGCAGCTTCGTCGCCTCCGGGTTGTCGTATCGTCCGAAGTTGTCGGCAACCTGGCCGCCCGACTCCTGCTCGAGGTATGCGCCGTTCATCGTGTCGTCGTAGATGTGCCACGGGTTCGAGCCGGAGCCCGTCCAGTGGAGTGCGGCGTCGAAGTTGCCGGAGGCGATGTTCCCGAACCACGTGTTGGCGTCGGGAGTAGCGACCTTGGCGTCGGCACCGAGGGCGGTCTTGACCTGCGACGCGACCAGCTGGATGCCGGTGACGTAGTCGTTCCAACCCTGCGGATCCTGCAGCGTGAAGGACACCTTCGCGCCGGATGGATCGACCAATGCGTCGCCATCCCAGGTGTAGCCGGCGTCGGTGAGAACCTTCTTCGCACCGTCGACGTCGATCGAGAAGGTCTCGTCCTGGTACTCGGGAGCGATGTACTGGTCGCCAGTCGGCTGGGGGATGCCCGTGACGTTCGTCAGTTCGGGGCCGGCGTTGCTGCGGGCCTTCTCGGCGTGGGCCTTGCGGTCGATGACCATGTTCACGGCCTTGCGGAATGCCACGTCGTCGAACGGGGCCTTCGTCGTGTTGACCAGGATCATGTCCGGGCTGAGGATGTTGGCACCCCAGAAGACGTTGTGCTCAGGGTCCTTGTCGACGTAGTTCGTCTGGTAGTCCGTGATGAAGATCTGCGCCCAGTCCGTCTCGCCGCTCTGCAGCGCGCGAAGCAGGCCGGTGTTGTCGTTGTACTCGAGGTACTTGAGCGTTGCGACAGGAACCGCGCCGCCCCAGTAGTCGGTGCGGGCCTTCAGCACGACGCCCTGCGACGAGAAGCTGTCGACCGTGTACGGGCCGGTGCCGACCGCGTCCTTGACCGGGTCCTTCGAGGGGTCCTTGATGTCCTTCCACAGGTGCTCGGGCACGATGGTGGTCTGCAGGACATCGCCCTGCTTGACGAACTTCGACTCGCTGAAGGTCATGACGACGTTCTCGCCGTCCTTCTTGATGTCGTCGAGCTTCAGACCCGCGAGGTCGAGAGCAGGGGTGTTCTTGATCATGGTGAAGGTGAAGATGATGTCGTCAGCCGTGAACGGCTTTCCGTCGTTCCACTTGACGTCCGCACGCGGAGTGACGGTCAGCTGGGTGTAGTCACTGTTCCACTCCACCTTCGATGCCAACCAGGGGGTCGTCTCGTTCTTGCCGACGGGGTTCACGATGGCGAGCGGTTCGTAGATCATCCGGTCGTATCCGAGGGACATGCCCGAGCCGGTGGTGATGAACGGGTTGTTGATCTGCGTGGCGAGGACGGCGGAGCCGTCAGGCTTCGCGATCGTGAGCGAGCCCGAGCTGGCGGTCTTGTCGTCACCGGATGACGGTGCAGAGCATCCGGTGAGTGCGAGCGCGCTGAGCGCGAGGACTGCGCCCCCCACGATCAGGTGATTCTTGAGCCTCATTGCTTCTCCTTCGTGGGACACATCGATGTGTCCCTCTGTGCGGGGTGGACCGATCGACCGGTCATTTACTTACTTGCTAGTAAGTAAGTTGAACAGAGAGTACTGGATAGTATTTCACTTACACAAGCAGAGGCCGACGGAGTGTCATGAGTACCGCGAACACAAGCAATGCGCGTCCTGAGACGGAGCGCAGACGCACCGAGATCCTCCGCGCCGCGCTCGACATCTTCGGCGCAAAAGGATCGACGAACGGAACCCTCGCCGATATCGCCGACGAGGTCGGGATGACCCACGCAGGCGTGCTGCACCACTTCGGATCGAAGCAGCGTCTCCTGCTGGAGGTGCTCGAATACCGCGATCGGGACGACGTCGCCGCCCTGGCGGAGCGCCACATTCCCGGGGGCCCAGCGCTGTTCCTCCACCTCGTCGGCACTGCACTGCGGAACTCGCTGCGCCCGGGCATCGTTCAGGCCTACACGGTGCTCTCCGCCGAGTCGGTCACCGACGGTCACGCCGCCCGCGAGTACTTCGAGAAGCGCTATCGCGTGCTCCGCAACGACGTCGACGGGGCATTCCGCGAGTTGTGCGCCCAGGAGAACGTGCGCGACTCCGTCAGGATCGATCAGGCGTCGGCATCGATCCTCGCGGTGATGGACGGCCTGCAACTGCAGTGGCTGCTCGATCCCTCCGCCGTCGATCTCGCCGACGTGAGCGAATTCGCCATCGAGGCGATCGTCAACGCCGTCGTGCATCCGGGTCCGCCGCTGTCCTCATACGTCCGCGACGCCTGACCCTACCGGCGCGCGCGAACGCATCATCCCGTGAGCGGCGTCAGCTGATCCGCACGGCCTCGTTGTGCTCGGTGAGCTCCCACGTGCGTCCGCCGTCGTTCGAGACCCAGGCATCCCAGGTGTAGCTGGTCTCGGTGATCGCGCTGAAGTTCCATCGGATCGGTCGTTCGTCGGTCTGCGATCCGTCCTGGCGGATGCCGTCGCGGTGCGTGCTCGCCACGAGGTGGCAGAAGTCGCCGGTCTGCGGAGCGAAGAAGCTCACACGCCAGAGGCCGGCATCCGGATCGTAGACACGCACGCCCGTCGCGAGAGTCTCCATCACCTCGGGATCGTCGGCGCTGGGCACCACCTCGACATCCTGGATGGCGTGGCCGCCGAGGATGAAGGAGACGATCCAGGTGAACTGCCGTTCCCTCCAGGTGCCGGATGCCTCATCGAGGCGTCGGCCCTTCACATCCCACGAGCCGACCAGCGAGCCGAAGCCGCGCGCGTACACGCTGCTCTCGGGCGCGGGCCCGTCGGCGACGAGGGCCGCCGTGAACGCGGACGTGGAGACGGGGCTCATACTCCGACGATACCCGGCCCGGGTTACGGACAGGTGTCGTCGGGGGACGCCTCGGCGGCGGGCCTACGCCCGCCCGCTCGCCACTTGTGGTCGCTCGCCGGAGCGTGGAGCGACCACACATGGCGAGCCGGCGCTGCCGACCCGACCACAGGTGGCGAGCGGATGCGGCGGGACGGATGGAACCCCTCGGGTGGCGCGTTCACGCATCGCGAGTAGCATCACGAGCATCGATGACGATCACGGAGGTGGCTTCATGTGCCGTTGGCTGGCTTATTCGGGTGAACCGATCCAACCGTCCACTCTGATCCTGGATGCGAAGCACTCCCTCGTGGCGCAGTCGCTGAACTCCCCCCTCGGTGCTGAGACCGTGAACGGAGACGGCTTCGGGTTCGGCTGGTATCCGCGCGACAACCGAACCGGCGGCATCCCGGCCATCTTCCACAGCATCGAGCCTGCCTGGCACGACGAGAACCTGCGCGAGATCACGCACGCGGTGGAGAGCCCGTTGTTCTTCGCCCACGTGCGAGCGGCTGGCGGTCCCCCCATCCAGCAGACGAATTGCCACCCGTTCCGCTACGAGAACTGGCTGTTCATGCACAACGGATTCCTCAGCGGGTTCACGGCGATGAAGCGCGACCTCACATTCGCGGTCGACCCGTCGCTGTATCCGCTGATCCACGGCACCACCGATTCCGAGGTGCTCTTCCACCTGGCGCTCACCCTCGGGCTCCGAGACGACCCCATCGCCGGGATGGCCGCTGCTGTGCGGATGGTCGAGAGCGTCGGGCGCGCTCACGGGATCGAGTTCCCGATGCAGGGCACCGTGGCCGTGTCGAACGGCAAGACCCTGTGGGCGTTCCGGTATTCGACCGAGGGCCGCACCCGCACGCTGTTCCACTCCGCTGAGATCTCCGCGCTGCGGGAGCTGTATCCCGACGCCGAGCGCCTCGACGTCTTCGGCTCCCGGGCGCGCGTGGTGGTCTCCGAGCCGTTGACCGACCTGCCCGGCGCCTTCATCGAGGTGCCGGAGGCGACTGTGGCGATCCTCGACGAATCGGGCTACGAGTACCAGCCGTTCTCGCCCGCGTAGGTCTTCGTAGTCAGGCGCCGGGGCGACCGGCCTCGGTGGCGGAGACATCCGTGCGATGGAAGTTCTGGAACGAACGGGATGCCGTCGGCCCGCGCTGTCCCTGGTAGCGCGAGGAGTACTCCGCCGACCCGTAGGGCTTCTCCGCCGGCGACGTCAGCCTGAAGAAGCACATCTGGCCGATCTTCATGCCGGGCCAGAGTTTGATGGGCAGCGTCGCGACGTTCGAGAGCTCGAGGGTCACGTGGCCCGAGAACCCGGGGTCGATGAAGCCGGCGGTGGAGTGCGTCAGCAGACCGAGGCGGCCGAGCGACGACTTGCCCTCCAGGCGGGCGGCGATGTCGTCGGGAAGGGTGACGGCTTCGTACGTGCTGCCGAGCACGAACTCGCCGGGGTGCAGGATGAACGGCTCGTCGGGAGCCACCTCGATGAGGTGGGTGAGCTCCGGCTGGTCTTCTGCCGGATCGATGAACGGGTACTTGTGGTTGTCGAACAGCCTGAAGAAGCGGTCGAGTCGCACATCGATCGACGAGGGCTGCACCATCGCCTCGTCGTAGGGCTCGAGACTGATGCGATCGGCGGCGAGATCGGCCTTGATGTCACGGTCGGAGAGAAGCACGTCGTCAGCCTAACGGCGCGGTTGCTAGTATTTCTCGCACGGCTTCACTGCCGTAACGCGGATGTAGTTCAATGGCAGAACTTCAGCTTCCCAAGCTGATAGCGCGGGTTCGATTCCCGTCATCCGCTCCATTGCGCGGTGGAGCTTCACTCTTCCTTCGCTGACTCGCCCAAGTTCGTCGCATCCGCGCGTCGAAACGGATGCGTTGGCGACGAACTTGGGCGACTCGACTCGGTGAGTGCTTTCGGCGGCCTGAGCGTGCCAGCATGAACGCAGCACCGTTCGATTGGAGCCGTCATGTCTCGTCTTGTCGATGCCCTCATACCGCCATCGAAGCGCCAGCCCGTCGAGTTCCTGATCGATGCCCTCGACCTCGACAGCGGCAACAGCTTGAGCAAGCGCAGCGCGTTCCTCATCATGCTGGTTCTCGCCGGAACGATCGCGATCGCCGGCATCCTGACCGACTCGACAGCCACCGTGATCGGCGCGATGATCATCGCGCCGCTCGGCACCCCGATCCTGGGAATCGGTCTCGGCATCGTCACCGGGCATCTGGGGCTCGTCGTGCGGTCGATCGGGTGGGTTCTCGCGGGTGTCGTCGTCGTCGTTCTGCTCGGACTCGCCTTCGCAGCGTTCGTGGCCACACCCGAGAGCCTCGCCGCCAACTCCCAGGTGGTCGGACGAACGTCTCCCAGCCTCATGGACCTGGTCGCGGCGCTCGCCACCGGGCTGGCCGGCGGGTTCGCGATGAGCAGGAAGGACTTGAGCGCCATCCTTCCTGGTGTGGCCATCGCGATCTCGCTCGTCCCTCCCCTCGGCGTCGTCGGCGTGTGCGTCGGACAGGGGCTCTGGCAGGATGCCGCTGGCGCCCTCGTCCTCTTCCTCTCCAACGTCGTGGCACTGGTCATCGCGGGCAGCGTCGTCTTCACCGTGGCCGGGTACTCCCGTGATCCGAGCTCGTCGCCGAGCGCGAACCGTCGACGGGCCTATACGGTCGTTGCCGTGCTCACCGCGATCATCGCCGTGCCGCTCGCGGTCAATTCGGTGCTCTCGATCGCCACGGCCCGGTGGGGAGTCGCCATCCAGCAGACGACGGAGGACTGGCTCGACGGCGAGGAGGGCGCACGCACCTACGCCGTCGCATGGAGCGGCCTCACGGCCACGATCGACGTCACGACCGACGACGGCTCGGTTCCGCCGATCGACACGCTCCAGACGGCGATGTCCGCGGTCGTGCCGTCGTTCGTAGGCGTGGTGATCGACGTAGGGCAGGGCGTCGAGCACGTCGTGCAATGAGCGGAGAGCGCCGGGCTCAGCCACGTCCGGTGAAGACCGGCCGACGCTTCTCGCGGAAGGCAGCGAAGCCCTCCCGGTAGTCCGCTGTTGCGCAGAGTGCAGCCTGGGCACGGTTCTCCGCATCCATCGACCGCCAGAGCCCCAGGCGTTCATCACGCAGGGCTGCGACCAGACGCTTGCTCTCCAGGAAGGCCCGAGTGGCACCGGATGCCGCCCCACGGGCAGCCGCCCGGGTCGACTCGAGCACCTGGTCGTCAGGCAGCACCTGGGAGAAGAGCCCGGACGTGACAGCCTCCGTGCCGCTCATGAGCCGACCGGTGTAGATCAGGTCGAGGGTCTTGTGGGCCCCGAGCCTCTCGAAGAACAGGGCGTGCCCGCCGGAGTCGAGGGTCGCGCCGAGCTTGGCGAACGGGGAACCGATCTTCGCAGTCTCAGCGACGTAGACGACATCCGTCGCGATGAGCAGGCCGAGGCCGACGCCCAGGCACGCGCCGTGGGCGGTGGCGAAGGTGGGCGCCGGGAAGCGGCTCATCTGTTCGAGAAGAGGCGTGACGAGGTCGCCGAGGTAGCCGAGCACATCGTCGGTCGCCGGGTCGACGTTCGCGATGTCACGGCCGGCGCAGAACGCGCGACCCTCCCCACGGAGCACGAGGGCGCGAACGCCGGAGCGCTCAGCCTCGACATAGGCCTCCAGCAGTTCGGCGAGCGCCGCCGGATCGAGAGCGTTCATCCGCTCTGGCGCATTCAGGACGACTTCGGCTATGCCGTCGGCGATGGTCAGCTCGATCATGGGGCTCCTAGACGTCGTAGTCGACGAGCACGCGCTCCGTCGTGGGGTGGGACTGGCAGGTGAGGATGTAGCCGCGCTCCAGCTCGTCGGGTTCGAGCGCGTAGTTCTCGGTCATCTGCACGCTGCCCTCCAGGATGCGGGCCCGACAGGTGCCGCAGACTCCACCCGCACAGGCGAAGGGAACGTCGGGTCGCACGCGCAGGGCGGCGTTCAGGATCGACTCATGAGCACCGACGGGACTCTCGACGGTCGTGGACTGTCCGTCGAGGGAGAACTCGATGCGCACGACCTCATCGCCGGCGCGCACCACGACGGGCCGACCGCGATCACCGGTCGGCCTGTTCTCCTCTCCGGTTGTGAACAGCTCGAATCGAACGTGGGAACGCTCGACGCCGACGCTCTCGAGTGTGTCGCGACAGAGTTGGACGAGGTCGAACGGCCCGCACAGGAACCATTCGTCGACGGTCGTCGGCGGAATGAGCACGTCGAGCATCCGGCGCAGCTTGTCCTCGTCGATGCGCCCGGAGAGCAGGGGCGCCGTCCGCTGCTCGCGCGAAAGCACGTGATGCAGCGCGAGCCTCGTGGGATATCGGTCCTTGAGGTCTCCCAGGTCGTCGAGGAACATCACGTCGAGGCTCGACCGATTCGTGTAGACGAGCGTGAAGCGTGCCGTCTCCGAGGTGGAGAGCACGGTCTGGGCTAGCGACATGAGCGGGGTGATGCCCGATCCGGCGGCGATGCCCACGATGTGCCGACCGTCGAAGTCCGCGAGCGAGGTGGTGAAGGTGCCCTGCGGACTCATCACGTCGATCCGGTCTCCGGCGTGCAGTTCGCTGTTCGCCCAGCTGGAGAACCGGCCGCCCAGGTCGCGCTTGATGGCGACGGAGATGCTCGTCATCGCACCAGCGCGGTGGGGTGGGCGACAGATGGAGTAGCTGCGGCGGAGCTCGTGCCCGTCGATGATCGCCCTGAGGGCCACGTGTTGACCGGGCAGGTAGTCGTACTCTCCGGTCAGGGCGTCGGGCACGGCGAAGGTGACCTCGACACTGTCTGCGGTGAGTGGCCGCACCTCGGAGACCTCGAGTTCGTGGAATCGCGCGCGACGGCGGGCGGATGCTGTGGACGTCGCTGCCGCGGCCGCCCCCAGGTTCCTGGCGGCCATCACAGCACCTTGAAGTAGTCGAACGGCTCCAGACAGGCGCGGCATTCGTAGAGCGCCTTGCAGGAGGTGGAGCCGAACCGGGCGATCTCCCGGGTGTCGAGGGAGTCGCAGCGTGGGCACTTCACCGTCAGCCTCACCCGGACCGGCCCCGATGGGCGTGCCGCGGCGAGACCGCTCGGTGCGGCGATCCCGTAGTCGCGCAGCTTCTGCTTCCCGTTCTCGCTCATCCAGTCGGTGGTCCACGCCGGAGCGAGGACGAGCTCGACGGTCACCTCGTCGTAGCCCGATGCGCGGAGGGCATCGGTCACGTCGTCACGGATGGCGTCGACGGCCGGGCATCCGCTGTAGGTGGGGGTGATGCGCACGCGCACGGACGACCCGTCCTCATCGACGGCCCGCAGGATGCCCAGGTCCTCGATCGTGAGCACCGGGATCTCGGGGTCGACGATGGTGGCGGCGACGGCCCAGGCGCGAGTCACCATGATGCCCCCGGATGCTGCCGGGCGAGCACCTGCATCTCGGCGAGCACGTACCCCAGCGTGGGGAAGTGCCTGCCGGCCCGACCCCCGCACGCGGCGATGAAGCCAGCGGGGCGCGCGAGTTGCGCCTCGTCGAGGACGGGATCGATGACGGCGTCGAAAGCCGTCCGGATGGTCGACGGCCGCACGGCCACGCCCTCGAGCCGGTCGATCAGGGGCTCGTCGACGAACAGTTCGTCGACGTAGGGCCAGAGGTCGGCGAGCGCGATGGTCATGCGTCGGCGGGATTCCTCCGTGCCGAGGGCCAGCCGGAGAGTCCACTGCGTGGCGTGGTCGCGGTGGTAGTCGACCTCCTTCACCGCCTTCTCCGCGATGGCGGCCAAGGTCGCATCCTGGGACGCCCGCAGGCGCGAATACAGTTCGACGAGGTAGATCGAGGCGATGAGCTGGCGGGCGATCGTGTGGGCGAAGTCGCCGTTCGGCTGCTCGAACAGCCAGGCGCTGCGGAACTCGGGTTCGTCGCGCCAGTACGCCAGGTCGTCCTCGGTGCGCGCGGTCGCGGTGCCCGAGTACCGGAGCAGCGACCGCGCGTGGCCGATGAGGTCGAGCCCGATGTTTCCGAGCGCGACGTCCTCCTCGAGCTCAGGTGCGCGCGAGATCCACCATCCGAGTTGCTGGGCGAGCACGAGGGCGTCATCCCCGAGCCAGAGCGCGTACTCGGCGACGTCGGCGGATGCGACGGCATCGATCTCGCCCGCCAGCTCCGCCGACAGGGTGATCTGATCGACGGAGACCTCGCCGTGGGGTTCGGCTGTCTGGGGTGATCTCGATACGCGTCCGCCTCCGTCGGCCGCTACTCGATCAGCGGAGGCGGGGGCTGTCGCTACTCGATCAGCGGGGGCGGGGGCTGTCGCTCCTCGATCAGCGGAGGTGGGGGTGGGGGTGGGGGTGCTCACAGGTGCTTCACCCCCTCGCTGGCGGTGTAGTAGCTGGCATGCCTGTAGTTCTTGCCGGCCGGGCTCTCGAACCAGGCGCCCTTCGCATCGGGGTCGCTCGTCGTGATCGCATCGGCCGGTACCACCCAGACCGACACCCCCTCATTGCGGCGGGTGTACACGTCCCGGGCATTGCGCACGGCCATCTCGGCGTCGGGCGCGTGCAGCGATCCGACGTGCACATGGCTGAGGCCGCGCCCGGCTCGGACGAAGACCTCCCACAGCGGCCACGGCTCGGCCGCGGACTGACCCGGGGTGCTCATGCGGCAGCCTCCTGCGAACGCTTCGCGGCGTAGGCGGCTGCGGCCTCCCGCACCCACGCGCCGTCCTCGTGGGCCTCCCGGCGACGCTTCAGGCGCTCGGCGTTCATCGGCCCCCGCCCGGCCAGCACCTCGTGGAACTCGGTCCAGTCGATCTCGCTCATGACGTAGCGGCCGGTCGCCTCATCGAGTGTCAACTCGGGGTCGGGAAGCGTGACGCCGAGCACCTCGGCCTGGGGAACGAGCATGCCGACGAAGCGCTGGCGGAGTTCATCGTTCGTGAAGCGCTTGATGTTCCATGCCATCGACTGCGCCGAGTTGGGCGACTGGTCGTCGGGCGGTCCGAACATCTGCAGGGATGGCCAGTACCAGCGATCGACGGCATCCTGCGCCATCCGCTGCTGAGCCGGCGTCCCCCGCATGAGCTCGAGCAGGATCTCGAACCCCTGCCGCTGGTGGAACGACTCCTCCTTGCAGATGCGCACCATCGCGCGGCCGTAGGGTCCGTACGACGCCCGGCAGAGCGGAACCTGGTTGCAGATCGCGGCTCCGTCGACCAACCACCCGATCGCGCCCATGTCCGCCCATGTGGGCGTCGGGTAGTTGAAGATCGACGAGTACCGCGCCTTGCCGGCGATCAGCGCGTCCATCATGTCGTCGCGCGTCGTTCCCAGCGTCTGCGCCGCCGAGTAGAGGTAGAGCCCGTGTCCGGCCTCGTCCTGCACCTTGGCCATGAGGATGGCCTTGCGCTTGAGGCTCGGCGCCCGGGTGATCCAGTTGGCCTCCGGCTGCATCCCGATGATCTCGGAGTGGGCGTGCTGGGAGATCTGCCGCACGAGCGTTCTGCGGTAGGCGTCGGGCATCCAGTCGCGCGGCTCGATGCGCCCGTCGGCCTCGATGATGGCGGCGAACTGATCCTCCTCCGGCGTCGGCTCGGTCGCCACGGCGGTGAGGTCTGCGGGGGTGGTCATCGTCGACTCCTCGGTTGTGATCGGCATTACCAACCGATCGTTCAGTTAGTATATAGTCGGTTTCCGCGGTCGGCAACGCGACCCCGCCCATCGAGGAGGACGTCATGACGGATGCCGGCGCGACCTCGTCCCGGGCCATGATGCAGCGTGATCGCGCCTCGGCCGCGCTCGGCATGGTGGTTGAGCGTGACGAACCCGGCCTGGCCGTCGTCTCGATGCTCGTTCGCGACGACATGACGAACGGCTTCGCCATCACGCACGGCGGCATGGTGTTCGCCCTCGCCGACACGGCATTCGCCATCGCCTGCAACGAAGACGAATCGGTGACCGTGGCCGCCGGGGCCGACATCACCTTCCTGTCGTCGACTCGCGCCGGGCAGACACTGACCGCTACAGCGCGTCGAGTCGTGCGGAGCGGTCGCACCGGACTGTACGACGTGTCCGTCACGGCCGACGACGGCACCCCCGTCGCGGAGTTCCGGGGCCGGTCGATCTCGACGCGCCGCGCGCCCGCCGAGGGCTCCGAGGAGCACTGACGCCGTGGGGGCACCCACGTGACCGACCGTTCGGTCACCACGTGGCACACTGGAGCACGATGACGAGCCACACCGAGAGCCCGCCCGCCGCTGCCCGCCGTGGACGCCCCGGCTACGACCAGGCGGCCGTGCTCGACGTCGCCGTCGCCGCGTTCAACGAATACGGCTACGACGCGACGTCCATCGCCGTGCTCGCCGAGCGCCTCGGCATCTCGAAGTCGGCGATCTACCACCACTTCCCGTCGAAGGAGGCCCTGCTGGAGAGCGCGCTCGACCGTGCCCTCAGCGCTCTGGAGGGCGTTCTCGCCGCCTCGGATGCCGCAGCGGGGAGCGCCGCCGATCGCCTCGAGCTGGTGCTCCGCGGAGCCGTGCACGTGCTGGTCGACGAACTCCCCTCCGTCACGCTGCTGCTCCGGGTGCGCGGCAACACCGACGTCGAGCGGCGCGCGCTGGCACGACGACGCGCCTTCGACCGATCCGTGACCGAGCTCGTGGGCCGGGCCCGCGACGAGGGATCGCTTCGCGACGACATCGATGTGCGGGTGGTCGAGCGGTTGTTGTTCGGGATGATCAACTCGATCGTCGAGTGGTACCGCCCGGGCGGGCCGGAGGATGCCGACCAGCTCGCGGCCGACGTCGTGGCCGTCGCACTCGACGGACTCCGCCAGCGCGCCTGATCACGGCCGCGCCGCATCCGTCGGCATCCGTCGGCACAGCGGCACAGCGGCACAGCGGCACAGCGGCACAGCGGCACAGCGGCACGACGACATCGAGCCTGCTACGCCGCCGCAGGCTCCTTGGCGACGAGGGTCAGCACGTCGTAGCTGGCGACCAGCTCGTCGTTCTGATTGAGTAGCACGGCGTCCCAGCGCACCTCTCCGTACTCGTCCGTCTCGCGCGGAGTGATCTGCTTGGCAGTGAGCTCGACCCGGATGGAGTCCCCCGGAGACACCGGCGTGACGAAGCGCAGATTCTCCAGGCCGGAGTTGGCCAGTACGGGTCCGGGCTCAGGGTCGACGAAGAGTCCCGCCGCCCAAGACACCAGCAGGTACCCGTGGGCGACCCGCCCCGGGAAGAAGGGGTTCGCCTCGGCCGCAACCTCGTCCATGTGGGCGTAGAAGGTGTCGCCGGTGAAGCGGGCGAAGGTCTCGATGTCGTCGAGGCTCACCTCGCGCGATCCCGACACCACCTGATCGCCGATGACGAGTTCCGCCAGGCTCTTGCGGAACGGATGCCGCCCGCCCGGCCTGGCTGCGGCGCCGGCGTGCCAGATGCCCGTGAGGGCGGTCAGCATCTCGGGAGAACCCTGCACGGCCGTGCGCTGCATGTGGTGCAGCACCGCACGGATGCCGCCGAGCTCCTCTCCTCCACCGGCTCGGCCCGGCCCGCCGTGCACGAGCTGGGGCAACGGCGATCCGTGCCCGGTCGACGACCGCGCGTCGTCCCGGTCGAGCAGGAGCACGCGTCCGTTGAAGGCCGAGATGCGCCCGGCCAGCTCTGCGGCGATGGCCGTGTCGTGGGTGGCGATGCTCGTCACCAGCGATCCACCGCCGCGCGCCACCAGGTCGGCTGCCTGGTCGAGGCTGTCGTAGCCGATGATCGACGACACCGGCCCGAAGGCCTCGATCGTGTGGACGGCGTCATCCAGGGTGTTCTGGAAGCGCAGCAGCATCGGCGAGACGAAAGCGCCCGGTCCGGGCTCTGCCGCACCCGTGCCGATCACGAGGTCACCTCCGGCCTCGACCAGTCGCCCGACCTGGCGCAGCACCTCGTCGCGCTGCTCGAGGGACGCGAGCGGCCCCATGGTCACGCCGTCGGTGCGCGGGTCGCCGACGACGATGCGCTCGCCGATGCGGGAGCGCACGGCGTCGATGACGGCGTCGACGGATGCCGTCGGCACGAGCGCCCGCCGGATGGCCGTGCACTTCTGCCCGGCCTTCGACGTCATCTCCGTGACCAGCTGACGCACGTAGGCATCGAACTCGGGCGTGCCTGCGCCGGCATCCGTTCCGAGGATGGACGCGTTGATGGAGTCGGTCTCGTTCGTGAATCGCACGCCGCCGGTCTGCACGCTGGCGTGCGAACGCAGGCGATCCGCGGTGGAGGCGCTGCCCGTGAATGCGACGAGGTCTCCGAGGCGGAGGTGCTCGAACAGGTCGGGAACGCTGCCGGAGACGAGTTGCAGCGATCCCGCCGGCAGCAGTCCCGATTCGTCGAGGATGCGCACGAACGCCTCCGCGAGGTAGCCGGTCGGCGTGGCCGGCTTCACCAGGGACGGCACGCCAGCCAGGAACGCCGGAGCGTACTTCTCCAGCGATCCCCAGACCGGGAAGTTGAACGCGTTGATCTGCACGGCGACGCCGGGCAGCCGCGTGTAGATGTGGCGTCCGATGAAGGAGCCGTCCTTCGAGAGCTGCTCCACGGCGCCGTCGACGTAGACCCGCGTGTTCGGCAATTCGCGACGACCCTTCGACGAGTAAGTGAAGAGCACACCGATGCCGCCGTCGATGTCGACCCAGGAGTCGGCCTTCGTCGCTCCCGTTCGCGCCGAGATCTCGTAGAGCTCCGCCTTCCGCTCCGTGAGGGCGAGGGCCATCTGCTTGAGGAGCACGGCGCGCTGGTGGAAGGTGAGCTCGCCGAGGCTCGCCTGCCCCGTCGTGCGGGCGTATTCGAGGGCGGCCGCGAGATCGAGGCCGTCGGTCGAGACCTGTGCGACGGTCTCCCCGGTCGACGCGTCGCGCACCGCGGTCGCGCCCTCGGCGGTGGCCGGCGTCCACCAGGCTCCATTCACGAAGCTGGGCAGTACGACACTCATCTGATCTCCTTCTGTCCATCGGTCCAGACATAGAAGCCCTGACCGGTCTTGCGGCCGAGCTTGCCCTCGGCGACGAGGCGACGCAGCAGCTGGGGCGGTTCGAACCGAGGTCCGAGCTGACGGTGCAGGTACTCCGCGATCCCGAGGCGCACGTCGAGCCCGACGATGTCGGTGGTCTCGAGCGGCCCGACCGGATGCCGGTATCCCAAGGTCATCGCAGCGTCGATGTCTGCTGCCGACGCGACGCCATCCTCGAGCAGGCGGATCGCCTCGAGGCCGAGAGCGACTCCCAGACGCGACGAGGCGAAGCCCGGCGCGTCTCGGACTGTCACCGCCGTCTTCCCGAGCGCGCCCACCCAGGCTGCGGCGCGGGCGACGAGGGCGTCATCCGTCGCCGTTCCGACGACGATCTCGACGAGCTTCGATGCCGGCACCGGATTGAAGAAGTGCAGTCCGATGAAGCGCGCCGGCCGCGCGAGCTCGTCGGCCAGGGCGTCGATCGACATCGACGACGTGTTGGTGGCGATGGCGGCACCGGGCGCGACCACGGCCTCGACGCGACGGAGGGCCGAGCGCTTCACGTCGAAGTCCTCCGGCACGGCCTCGATCACGAGTCCGGCGTCGGCGAAGGCTGCGACATCTGTCGTCGTCCGCACCGCCGCGACGAGTTCAGTCAGCGGAGAGGTCGTCGATCCCCGGGCCACGCTCGCGTCGAGAGAGGAACGGATGCTGGCGGATGCGGCATCGGCCGCGGCACTGTCGCGCTCGACGACGATCACGCGGCATCCGGCCAGCACGAAGGCGTGGGCGATGCCGGAGCCCATGCGCCCGCCGCCGAGCACGCCGACGACCCCGGGCAGGTCCGTGGCGGTCATCGCTTGCGCCGTTCGAGGAAGTCCGTCATACGGCGCTCCTTCTCCGGGCTCTCGAACAGTTCGGCCTGCAGTTCGAGGTCGATCTCCGGATGCCGGTCACGGGGCGCCGAGATGGCACGCTTCATCGCGATGGTGGCGGCGCGGTCGCGGGCGGAGATGCCGTCGGCGATGGCGTGCGCCGCACCCATCAGGTCGGCCGGTTCGTGCAGCGCCGACACCAGCCCGATCGCCAGCGCCTCGGGCGCACTGATGGTGCGTCCGGTCAGGAGCAGTTCGGTCGCCCGGGCCCGCCCGACGATCTCGGGCAGCCGCCACGAGGCCCCGGCCGCCGCGATGATGCCGAGCCCGGTCTCCGGATTGCCGAACCGCGCCGTCGTCGAGGCGATGCGGATGTCGGCGGCGTAGGCGAGCTCCGCTCCGCCACCCAGTGCGTAGCCGTCGACGGCGGCGATCACGGGCAGCTCGAGGCGCGCGATGCGGTCGAAGGCGTTGGCGTTGATGCCGGCGCGGGCATCGGCCGCCCTCCGCTCGCGAAGCTCGGCGATGTCGGCCCCCGATGCGAACACCCCGCCAGAGCCCGTCAGGATCAGGATGCGCGGATGCCGCTCCAACTCCGCACACACGGAGTGGAGGGCGTCGATGGTCTCCTGATCGATCGCATTGCGGCGCTCGGGCCGGTCGAGCGTGGCCACGACGCGGTCGTCTTGATACTCGATCGCGAGGCTCACGGCATCCGCTCCACGATCATGGCCGTGCCCTGGCCCACCCCGACGCACATGGTGGCGAGGCCGTAGCGCACGTCTTCGCGCTCCATGCGCCCGAGGAGGGTCACGATCAGGCGGGATCCGCTGGAGCCGAGCGGATGCCCCAGCGCGATGGCGCCTCCGTCGGCGTTGATGATTGCCGGGTCGAGGCCGAGACGACGGATGCAGGCAAGCGACTGGCTGGCGAAAGCCTCGTTCAGCTCGACGGCTCCGATGTCGCCGACGGTCAACCCGGCGCGGGCGAGGGCCAGCTGCGTTGCCGGCACCGGACCGAGGCCCATGAGTTCGGGGGCGAGCGCGGCCGAGGTCCCGACGACGATGCGCGCCCGGGGTGTGAGTCCGTGGCGCTTGACGGCCTCACCGCTGGCGACGACGATGGCGGACGAGCCGTCATTCAGGGAGCTGGCGTTGCCTGCCGTGACCACCGATCCACCCTCGACGACAGGGCGGAGTGCGGCGAGGGCGTCGAGATTCGTCTCGCGACGCGGACCCTCGTCGACACTGACGACCCCGCGCGCCGTCTGCACGCCGACGATCTCTTCGTCGAAGTGCCCGGCATCGATCGCCGCGACGGCACGCTGGTGACTGGACAGGGCGAAGGCATCGGCATCCGCCCGGCTGATCCCGTCGACGCGGGCCACCTCCTCGGCGGTCTCGGGCATCGAGAACGTCGCCTTGTCACGCGCAGCGAGCCGTGGGTTCGTGAAGCGCCAGCCGATCGAGGTGTCGAACTGCGCGCCGGGCTTCGCGAAGGCCTTCTCCGGCTTGGCCTGCACCCAGGGTGCTCGCGTCATCGACTCCACCCCGCCGGCGACGATGACGTCGGCGTCGCCGCAGCGGATCGCCTGAGAGGCCATCGTTATCGCCGACATCCCCGATGCGCACAGCCGATTGACCGTGATCCCCGGCACCGAGTCAGGCAGTCCAGCCAGGAGCACCGCCATGCGCGCCACGTTGCGGTTGTCCTCGCCGGCCTGGTTCGCGGCCCCCAGCATGACCTCGTCGAGCACGGCCGGGTCGATGCCCGACCGGTCGACGGCAGCGCGCACCACCAGGGCAGCGAGATCGTCGGCCCGGACGCCGGACAGCACCCCGCCGTAACGACCGACGGGAGTGCGAACACCGCCGACGAGATAGGCCTCGGGCATGATCGCTCCCCTCCCGTGTCAGCTTCATTGCTCGCGAAAATCAGGTCGTGGGTCTATTTAGTGACCGATCGTTCAGACAGTATATGGGAGCTCGAGGTCCAGCGAGGCCGACCGGAGTGAGAGGCCGGTCTGCGCGACACGACTGCTCTCCGCTCAGACCGCGTCGAAGTCCTCGAAGATGAGCGCCGTCTTGGTGGAACGCACCCCCGGAATGGACTGGAGCTCCTCGAGCACGACCCGTCGGAGGTCGCCGTTGTCTCGGGCGCGCACCAGCAGGATCGCGTCGAAGTCTCCTCCGACCAGAGCGATGTGCTCCACCTCGGCGATCTGCGCGAGGCGCTCCCGCGTCTCCTGCCACGCCGTCTGCTCGAGGGTGAGGGTGACGTAGGCCGACGAATGCTGCCCTGAGAGCACCGGATCGATGCGGGCACCGAAGCCCTGGATCACCTTCGACTCGACGAGCCTGTTGACCCGGGCATAGGCGTTGGCGCGCGAGATGTGCGTGATCGCCGCTATGGCGCTCACCGACGCCCGGCCGTCCTTGCGCAGCTCGTGCAGGATGCGATGGTCCAGATCGTCCAGCTCCATGGTCCCCAGCTCCTCGTTGCGCGGGTCGGCGTGAGACCGATTGTAATGAGATTTCTCTTGTTGGATGCAGAAAGTCCAGCGTGGTGCGCCCGGCTTGTGACTTCTGGGCGAAAAGCGCATCCTGAACGACAGAGCGTCCATCACGTCAACGGAGACTGAATGACCGACTTCCTCCCTCGGGAGACCCCTGTGCAGCTGGTCGACGCGACCGGTGCCTTCCGCGCGGATTCGGAGTACCCGACACCGGCACCCGAGGATCTCCTCGACGGCTACCGCTCCCTCGTCATCGGACGTCGGGTCAACGACCAGTGCAACGCGCTGGTGCGACAGGGGCGGCTCGCGGTGTATCCCTCCTCTCACGGCCAGGAGGCCTGCCAGGTGGCGGCCGTCAGGGTTCTCGATGCCGACGACTGGCTGTTCCCGACCTACCGGGATTCCGTGGCCGTGATGCTGAAGGGTGTCGCGCCGGCTGAGGCGACGCTCATGCTGAAGGGCGAGTGGCACGGCGGGTACGACCCCCATGTGCACAACGTGGCACCCCAGGCGACGCCCCTCGCCACCCAGTTGCTCCACGCCGTCGGCTTCGCCCACGCCGCGGTGCTCAAGGGCGAGAGCACCGTCGTGCTGGCGATGTGCGGCGATGGGGCCACCAGCGAGGGCGACTTCCACGAGGCGCTCAACTTCGCCGCGGTGTTCCACCTGCCTGTGGTCTTCTTCGTGCAGAACAACGGCTTCGCGATCTCGGTTCCGCTCTCGCGACAGAGCGCGGCCGAGTCGCTCGCGCACAAGGCGATCGGCTACGGCATGCCCGGCGAACGCGTCGACGGCAATGACCTGGCTGCCCTCCTCGCTGTGCTCGAGACCGCCGTGGATCGTGCCCGCAACGGCGGCGGTCCGACCCTGGTCGAGGCCCACACCTATCGGATGCAGGCGCACACGAATGCCGATGACGACACCCGCTACCGCGACAGCGCGGAGGTGCGCGCCTGGGCGGATCGCGACCCGCTGCTCCGTCTGCGCTCGCATCTGCGCCGGAAGGGGTTGCTCACCGACGAGGACGAGGCGTCGTTCGCCGCAGCAGCCGACGGCATCGCCGCGACGCTGCGTGACGCCCTCAACACCGACGCGCAGCTCGATCCGGGAGATCTCTTCCGCTTCGTCTACGCGACCAGCACTCCCCAGCTCGATGAGCAGTCGGCCATGCTCCAGGGCGAGCTGGACCGCACCGGCCAGGAGGCGCAGTCATGACGATGATCCAGGACAGGCCGGCGGCGGCATCCGCCACCCGCGAGACCATGAGCATGGCCGCCGCCGTGAACCGGGCTCTCAGCGACGCGATGGCGGACGATGACAGCGTGCTCGTGTTCGGCGAGGACGTCGGCGCACTCGGCGGTGTCTTCCGGGTGACGGATGGGCTGACCGCCCGCTTCGGCGAGCGCCGCTGCTTCGACACTCCCCTCGCCGAGGCCGGCATCATGGGCATGGCCGTCGGGATGGCTATGAACGGCATGCGCCCGGTCGTCGAGATGCAGTTCGACGCCTTCGCCTACCCGGCATTCGAACAGGTCGTCAGCCATGTGGCCAAGATGGGGAACCGCACCCGTGGACGCGTGCGGATGCCTCTCGTCATCCGCATTCCCTATGGCGGAGGAATCGGCGGTGTCGAGCACCACTGCGATTCCTCGGAGTCCTACTACGTGCACACGCCCGGGCTGCTGGTCGTCGCCCCGTCGACTCCCCAGGATGCCTACAGCCTCCTGAGGGCCGCCATTCGCAACCCGGATCCGGTGGTCTTCCTCGAACCCAAGAAGCTGTACTGGGCCAAGGGCGAGGTCGACACCTCGCTGGAGGTCGCGATCGGATCCGCCCAGGTGGTCCGGCCGGGAACGGATGCCACCCTCATCGCCTACGGCACGTCGGTGCCCATCGCCCTCGCGGCGGCAGAAGCCGCAGAGGAGGAGGGGCGGAGCCTCCAGGTCGTCGACCTCCGCAGCCTCACGCCCTACGACGACGCGACGGTCGATGCGGCCGTGCGCTCCACGGGCCGTGCCGTGGTGATCGCCGAGGCTCCAGGCTTCGCGAGCGTCTCGTCGGAGATCGCGGCGCGGGTGTCGGAGCGCTGCTTCTCCTGGCTCGAGGCCCCGGTGCGCCGGGTGACGGGATTCGACGTTCCGTTCGCCCCGCCCAAGCTCGAGCGGTATTACCTGCCCGACGTCGACCGCGTGCTCGACGCCGTCGACTCGCTGAACTGGGACGCCTGATGGCCACGCGGGTGTTCCGCCTGCCCGACCTCGGCGAGGGCCTGACCGAGGCCGACCTCGTGCACTGGCTCGTCGCCGTGGGAGACGATGTGGCCGTCGACCAGCCGATCGCCGAAGTGGAGACGGCCAAGAGCATCGTCGAGGTCCCATCGCCGTTCGCGGGCACGGTCAGCGCCCGCCATGGCGAGGAGGGCCAGACCCTCGCCGTGGGTTCCCCGTTCCTCGAGGTCGTCGAAACCGCGGATGCCGCGCCAGCCGCGGGGCGGCAGCCCGCTGCGCCGGAGCACGAGGCCTACCGGGCCGAGGAGCGGGCGGGCTCGGGCAACGTGCTCATCGGGTACGGCACCGCAGAACACCATGCCCGCGGACGCACGCGACGTCGGGCGACTCCGGCTCCGGCCCCGGCACCGGCCAGCACCGGGCCTGCCGCATCCGCGGGGGGCGCATCCGTCACCGACATCAGTGGAGCCAGGGGCGGCGGCGGGGTGGTCGGCAGCGGCGGGACGGGCGAACGCAGCGGGCCCGTTCCCGTGCGCTCCCCGATCGTGCGCAGCCTCGCCAGGACCCGCGGCATCGACCTGCACACCATCCAGCCCGCAGCGCCCGACGGCATCATCCGACGGTCCGACGTGCTCGAGGGCGGGCGTGCCGCGCCGTCGCGCAGCGAGGCAGACCTCGAGATCGTGCGACGGGAGCCGCTGGGGATGCTGCGTCGCACGGTGAGCGCCAAGCTGGCGCGCAGCCGCTCCGAGATTCCGGAGGCGACGGTCTGGGTCGACGTCGACGCCACTGCGCTCTGGCAGCTGCGGCAGTCGATGGGCGAGGCCACGCCCTCGCTCACCGCCTTCGTGGCGAAGTACGTGCTGCTGGCGCTGGCGGAACACCCCGTGCTCGGCGGACGGCTCAGCGACGACGGCACGGAGCTGCTGCAGTACGACGGCGTGAACCTCGGCGTCGCGGCCGACACCCCGCGCGGCCTCATGGTCCCCGTGCTGCGGCACGCCGAGCGGCACTCGATCGCCGAGCTCGACACTCGGATCCGGCGGCTCGCCGACGCCGCGCGCTCCGGCACGGCCGCGCCCGCCGATCTCACGGGGTCGACCTTCACGCTCAACAACTACGGAAGCCTCGGCGTGGACGGATCCGCCGCGATCATCAACCACCCCGAGGTCGCCATCCTGGGGATCGGGCGCATGATCGAGCGTCCGTGGGTCGTCGACGGCGCCATCGTTCCGCGCCGCATCGTGCAGCTGTCGCTCGTGTTCGATCACAGGGTCTGCGACGGAGGCTACGCTGCGCGCTTCCTGGGCTCGATCGTGCGGGCCATCGAGAACCCGATCGGTCTCTACGACCGCATCTGAGGTCGGCGCCGACGGAGTGCTCGCGACCGCCGTCGCCCGCTCGCCACCTGTGGTCGCGTGGCAGTCGCCCGCTCGCCACCTGTGGTCGTGTGACAGTCGCCCGCTCGCCACCTGTGGCCGCTGATCGGCCGGGGATGCGGCCACAACTGGCGAGCCGGCGAGCCGGTGCCCCGGCGGCCAGGCGGCCCGACCGCGTGGCTCGCGTTGCCGGTTCGGCAAACCAGGTTGCGGCGCAGTCGCGCTCGGCCCACGATCGAATCATGACCGCGGACTTCGACAGGGACTACTGGGAGCAGCACTGGCACGAGCGCCCCGAACCCGATCCTGCTTCGGTGACGGATGCCGCTCAGTCCAGCACCGCCAACCCCCACCTCGCCCGCGAGCTGGCGGGCCTTCGCCCGGGAACCGCGCTCGATGCCGGTTGCGGTTCCGGCGCCGAGGCCGTGTGGCTCGCGCATCAAGGCTGGACGGTCACCGGCGCCGACATCTCGGCGAGTGCCCTCGCTCAGGCGGCCGCTCGGGCTGAGGCGGCATCCGTCGCCGTCACCTGGGTCGAAGCCGACCTGACGACCTGGGAGCCGCCGGAGCAGTTCGACCTCGTCACCACGAACTACGCGCACCCGACGACTCCGCAGCTCGACTTCTACGCCCGCATCGGTACGTGGGTCGCGCCCGGCGGCACGCTGCTCATCGTGGGGCATCTGCACGGATCGACGTCGACGGCGAACGGGCACCATCCGCCCGAGGAGACGACAGTGACGGCGGCGGCGATCTCGAGGGTGCTCGATACGAACAGCTGGCGCATCGAGAGCGCCGCCGAGCTCGACCGCACCGTCGACGCGGCCGGCCACGGAAGCGTTCACCTGCGGGACGTGGTGGTACGGGCGACGCGCATCGCCTAGACGCGGCGTGGCACACGCCAACACGCAAACGCGGCACGGCGCCCGGACAGGCGAAGGTCCGCCGACCGGCAGCATCCGCCCCGCTCAGCGTCAGCCCGCGTGGTGCCGTCGCTCGAGCGCGGCGCCCTCCACGTCGACGTTCGGCAGGATCCGGTCGAGCCAGCGCGGCAGCCACCACGCCGAGTCGCCCAGTAGGTGCATGAGCGCAGGCATCAGCAGCATCCGCACGACGAAGGCGTCGACGAGCACGCCGAAGGCGAGTCCGAAGCCGATCGAGCGGATCATGGTCGACTCCGAGAAGATGAATCCGCCGAAGACCGACACCATGATGAGCCCGGCTGCCGTGACGACCGCCCGACCGGCCCTGAAGCCACGAGCCACGGCCAGGCGCGCCGGAGCTCCGTGCACATAGGCCTCGCGCATTCCCGACGCCAGGAACAGCTGGTAGTCCATCGCAAGCCCGAACAGGATGCCGGTGAGGATGACCGGCAGGAAGCTCAGAATCGGACCCGTGTGGATGCCGAGGGCATCGGCACCCCAGCCCCACTGGAACACCGCGACGACGGCACCGAAGGTGGCGAACAGCGACAGGATGAACCCACCGGTCGCGATGAGCGGCACGAGGATCGACCGGAACACCAGGATCATGATGAGCAGCGACAGCCCGACCACCACACCGAGGTAGAGCGGGAGCACCGCTGCCAGGTTCGCCGAGATGTCGATGTTGATCGCAGCCTGTCCGGCGACGCCGAGGGTGATGTCGCCGTCGATGGGCTCGAGGTCGCGGAGGGCGATGACGAGCTGCTCGGTCGAGACACTGTTCGGACCCTCGGCAGGCACCACCTGGAACGCCGCGAGACGGTTGTCGTCCGAGACGGCGATGGGAGCGACGGCGACCACGTCGTCCTGGTCGGCGAGCGTCTGGGCGACATCGACCTGCGTCTGCAGCACCTCGTCGTCGTCGAGTCCGGACGGCAGCTGCGCCGTGACGAGCAGCGGACCGGTCGCTCCGGCGCCGAACTGGTCCTCGGTGGTGGTGAAGGCCTGGTAGGAGGCCGACTCGACGGGCTCCGACGAGCCATCCGGAAGGCCGACGCGCATCGACAGCGCCGGGATGGCGATGGTGAGCAGGGCGGCGGCGGTGGCCAGCACCGTCACCACGGCGCGCCAGGTCTTCATCGGCTTGGCCTTGGTGTCCTCGTGGTGCTCCTCGCCGATGCGCGCTCGGGCGCGACGGCTCAGGATGCGGGTGCCGAGCAGGCCGAGCATCGCCGGCGTCAGGCTCGTGGCGATGAGCACGGCGATCGCCACGCTGATGGCGCCCACCGTGCCCATGAGCCCGAGGAACGGAACACCGGTGATGTTCAGGGCGAACAGGGCGACGATGACGGTGGTCCCCGCGAAGACGACGGCGTTGCCGGCCGTGCCGTTCGCGAGCCCGACGGACTCGTGCGGCTCCGCCCCCTGCAGCAACTGCTTGCGGTGCCGATTGATGATGAAGAGCGAGTAGTCGATGCCCACGGCGAGCCCGAGCATGAGGCCGAGCACGGGGGTGACGGATGCCATCTGCACGACCCCCGAGAACGCCAGTGATCCGAGCGCGCCGATGGCGACACCGACGATGGCCGTCACCAGCGGAAGCGCTGCTGCGATGACCGATCCGAGCATGACGAGAAGCACGATGGCGGCGAAGACGACGCCGACGATCTCGCCCACTCCCACGATCGAGGGAGTGCCCTGTGCGATGTCGGTGGAGAACGAGACCTCGACGCCGTCGATCGGCTCGGACTCGAAGTGGTCGATCACGGCGTGCTTCGAGTCCTCGGAGAGCTCGAGGCGCGGCTCCGTGAAAGCGACGTTCACGAGGGCGGTCGAGCCGTCCTCCGACACGACGCGGATGTCCTTCGACAGCTCCATGAGCGTCGCGCCGTTGTCGAGCTTGGTGGTCTGAGCCTCGATCTCGGTGCGGGATGCGTCGAGCTTGTCCTGCTGGGCGTCGATCTCGGCCTGCTGCGCGTCGAGGGTCGCCTGCTGGGCGTCGAGGGCTGCGATCTGCTCAGCCGGCGCGCCCGCCGCCTCGGCCTGCTGGCGCGCGGCGTCGAGCTGGGCCCGGCCCGCATCAAGCTGGGCCTGGCCGGCATCGAGCTGCGTCTGCCCGGCATCGATCTGCGCGGTGCCGTCGGCGATCTGCGTGCGGCCGTCGGCGAGCTGCTGCTCCTGGGCGGCACGCTCCGTCTCGGTCTGGAACGGGTCGACGACCTTGGCCACGTCGGGCAGGTCGGCCGCATCCGTCGCCAGGGCGGTGATCTCGCTCTTCTGCTCATCGGTGAACGCCGAACCGTCCGTGGTCTCGAAGACCACGGTCCCCGCCGCACCGCTGAAGTCGGGCAGCTTCTCCTGCAGCTCGTCCGTGACGGCTCCGGATGCCGTTCCCGGAATGTCGAAGCTCGACGACAGCCCCGTGTAGCCGACGGCGAAGCCCACGGCCGCGACGACGATCACGAGCACCCACGCGGTGATGACGGTCCACGCGCGCCGCGCCGCGAATCTACCCAAGCGGTACAGGAGTTCAGCCATGTGTGTCGTTCGCCTCTCGAAAGCCTTCGCTGATAATACGCAACGGTTCGTCTCGCTGAATGGGAATACGATGTGAGCATGTCCGAGCACCGTCGCGGGGCCGTCCGCAGTGAAGCGGCGCGGCGTGCCATCCTCGAGGCGACCGCGCGCCTCTTCGCCGCCCGCGGCTACGACCACCTGACCATCGAGGGCGTCGCCACCGAGGCCGGCGTCGGCAAGCAGACGATCTACCGATGGTGGCCCTCGAAGAGTGCGCTCGTCGCCGACTGCCTGCTGGAGGGGCTGCTGCTGCCCAATCGCCTCGGCCCGCCGAACACCGGTGACGTCCGCGCCGACCTCGTCGCCTGGCTCGAGGAGATCTTCGAGCTCGTCGCCCAGCCGATCGGTGAGTCCCTCATCCTCTCGCTCATCGCCGCGGCCGCCGAGAACCCCGAGGTCGGCCGGCGCCTCTACGCGAGCATGGGGGCGACCTCGGCGCTCGTGGAGCGCTTCGAAGACGCGATCGCGGCGTCCGAGATCCGGGAGGACGCACCGGTGCAGGAGATCGGCGAGGCGCTCATGGGTCCGCTCATCGTGCGGATGCTGAGCCGCACGGCGCTCACGCCGGGCACGGCCGCACGACTCGTGGATGTCGTGCTCGGGCCCTTGAGCCTCGGCATCGGCCGCGGTTCGGGGTCCTGACCTCGGCTGACATCCGCCGAGAACGCAGGATGTGCGGGTGTGATCGCGTCGCGACCCGCGGACACTACGTTCTCGACGCCCGCGTCGGCAGCAGGTGGACAGCAGCCGCGAGCAGCAGGGCGACCGCATCCGGTGCCTCGTAGGCCTCGACGTCGTGACCGAGGGCGCTGTAGATGACCTCCGCGTCGCCGAAGCGTGCGTACCAGGCCAGCGGATGCTCCGAGCCGTCGTGCTCATGCATCGCGAGCGGGCGGGCGCGCGGCTCGACTACGAGTGCCGTGTAGCGCTCGTCGATGGTGTCGAACGGCTGGGTTCGGCCGAGCAGCTCGCCGGCGAGAGCGGTCGGCACGATGTGCGCGGCTCCGCGCTCGGGGTGGAACGTGCGTCCGTCCTCCCAGTGGCCGCCGAGGATCGACGACCAGTCGGGCCAGTCGGCGAAGGATCGCGCGGCGGAGTGCACGGCGAGCAGCGGCCGACCGTCACCGAGGTAGGCGAGCAGTCCCTCGCGCGCCGGCGCCGACGGAGCCGAGTGCTCGACGCCCTCGGTGCGACTGATGTTGAGCACGAGCAGGTCGGGGCGGGCATCCGTCGCCGTCAATGCGGCGAGCGCCGCCTCGACATCGTCGCGCACAGACACCTCGCCGAGAGGGGCGAGCACGTCCGCAAGCCGCTGCGATGTCTCGGCGAATGGATGCCACGGGTCGGCGTAGTCTCCGGAGCCGCTGAGCACGGTGATGGTCGTCATGCACCGATCCTGTCGCAGTCGACCAGCCGGCAACACCATCGAGCCGGGTCCGGATGCCTTGACGCTGGCCGGGTCGCGACCTACATTGATTGAAAGTTCACGCAATGAGGGAGGGCACGATGGCTGACACGGTTGTGGAGAAGCTGATGCACGCGAACCTGCTGGAGGTGTTCGGAGAACGCGACCCGGCGAAGCGGCGAGACGCCATGGCGCGCACGTACACCGAGGATGTCGTCGCCGCAGACCCCGAAGGCCAGGTCGGCGGCTACGACGAGCTCGACGCCAAGGTGCAGGAGATCCTCGACGGGGCACCCGGATTCGTGTTCCGCGCCGAAGGGAGCGTCTACACCGCAGGCGACCTGCACTACCTGGGGTGGGCACTCGGCCCGGAAGGAGCCGAGCCGATCGCACGCGGAGCCGACGCCGTGTTCGTTCGCGACGGCAGGATCTCGCACGTCTACACCTTCCTCTTCGCCTGAGGCCTGGCGTGAGCGCGACGGATGACGGGACCGTGAGCCGCTACGAGGTCCCGCCCGAGTCGCCATTCGCGTTGCTGGACGACCACGACATCCGGGCCTGGTACGCCTTCATGAAGGTGCAGCTGCGCTTGCGTTACGAGATGAACCGCCAACTGCGCGACGACAGCGGAATCTCGCTCGCCGACTACGACGTTCTCGTGGCCCTCACCAGCGAATCCAACGGAACCATGACCATCTCCGACCTCGCCATCCGCATCGGGGCCGAACGCAGCCGCATCTCGCACCAGGCTCGACGGATGGCGACGCAGGGGCTGATCGCGCTGCAGCCCAATCCCGACGATCGGCGGGCGACCGATGTCGCTCTCACCGACGACGGCCGAGCACTCCTCGTCCGGGCATCGCCGGGCCACATCGACTTCGTCCGCTCCGTGTTCTTCGACGCACTGAACCCGCAGCAGGGTGCCCAGCTCGCCGAGGCGTTCGAGAACATCTACGAACTCCTCATCGCGCACGGCAGCCTCCCCCGCCCGACGGACCGTCCCTAGCGACGCGCGATACCGCACCACGGCGACATAGGGTGGAGCCATGAGTTCTTCACGTTCGTTCGCACTGCCCTCGGGGCGTGGGGAGGTCGTCGGCGCTTCACCCGCCGGCGGCAGGTAGTCGCTACCCCTCCCTCATCCGAACGAACCTGCTGGCCGCATCCGTCTTCTGGAGACGTCGATGCGACCAGCCCACCACTGGAGAACAATCATGCTGCCCATCAGCGAGAAGACCATCCGCGCGAGCTTCGTGAACGCCTCGCGCAAGGAGATCACCGACATCACCCTGCCGGCCGAGTTCGCCGACCTCGACTGGGGACGACTCGACTTCCTCGGCTGGCGCGACCGCCGGATCGCCCGGCGCGCGTACATCGTGGTTCCCGGCCTCGGCGATGGCGAGGACGAACTCGTCGGCGTCATGCTGCAGCAGGCGAAGGCTTCGCCGCAGAAGCGAGCGCAGTGCTCGTGGTGCCAGGACGTGACGCTGCCCAATGACGTCGTGTTCTTCGGCGCACGCCTCGCCGGCTCGGCCGGACGCAACGGCGACACCGCCGGAACCCTCGTGTGCGCCGACTTCGAGTGCTCGGCGAACGTGCGCAGGAAGCCGCCCGTCGCCTACATCGGGTTCGACGTGGAGGCCGCCCGGGAGGAACGGATGCTGGGACTCCGCCTGCGGTCGGCGGCGTTCGCCGCAACGGTCGCGGGAACCGCCTGATCGGCATCCTCCATGGGCTCCGACGCCCTCACCGCCGCGATCCCGCCGAGGATGAGCGCTCCACCCACCAGCTGCAGCGGCTGGAGCTGCTCGCCCAGCAGGATCCACGCGAAGAGCGCGGCGAACACGACCTCGAGCAGGCCCGCGAACGACGCCAGCCGGGAGCCGAGCGACTCCGCCGCCGTGATGCCGGCGACATAGGCCAGGGCGGTGCTCACGACGGCGACGAAGAGCAGCGGCACCCACCACGGCAGCGCGGCGCCGAAGAGCGGCAGGTCGCCGAACGTGGCGGTGAAGGGCAGCACGCCGATGAGGGCGAGGAAGCTCAGCGTGAGCGCACCGATGACGAGCCCGACGCCGGCGAAGGCGACGGCCGGCAGGCCGTCGCTCGGCCGCGCAGCGATCACGAAGTAGACGGCGCAGGCCACCATGGCGAGCACCGAGAAGAGCAGGCCGACCGGGTCTGGCGCCCCGATGGAGCCGGGGCCGATGACCATCACGAGACCGACGATCGCCAGCCCGGAGCCCGCCAGGACCAGGGGGCGCGGCATCCGGAGGGTCCTCGCCCAGACCACCGCAACGAGGAGCAGGGGGGCGAGCAACTCGATGAGGATCGCCGTCGAGACCGGCACCGTGCGGATGGCGGCGAAGTAGAAGAACTGCGTGGAGGCCACTCCGACGACACCCATCACGAGCACGCGCCAGCGGGCACGCCAGAGCGCGTTCCAGCGGCCGCGCAGTGCGATCAGGGTGATCGGCAGCAGAATGATCGCGCCACCGACGGCCCGAGCGGTGACGGCCGCGGCCGGTGACCAGCCCGCCTCCAGGAGCGGCTTCATGAGCACACCCGACGTGCCGAACGAGGCTGCGGCGAGCACGGCGATCGCCAGACCGGATGCCCTGGACGATATTCTCACGATGCCTCCGTCGAAACCCGGCCCGTCGGAATCGACGAAGCGTTAGGATTGAAATGCTGTTAGCCCATAACGCTACTGCGGCCCTTGTTAGGAGTCAACATGCAGTTTGCCCATGACACGGTCGTGGCGCTCGAGTTCGCGGTCGAGCTCGGGAACACCGCCGCCGGCTCCTCGCGCAGCGACCTCGAGGAGATCGGCAGCGTCGAGGAGCTGGCAGCGCTTCTGCAGCAGTACCCGTTCACGGGGCGCATCGACGGAGACGAGGCCGAGCGCCTCGACGTTCTCGACACCCGGGAGCAGATCAGGCACCTCTGGACACTCGACCGGGATGCCGCCGTGGTCGAGGTGAACCGCATGCTCCGCGAGGCGAACGCGCTGCCCTACCTCGCCAGACACGACGACATCGACTGGCACCTGCACGCCACGTCGGATGACGCCCCATTGGGCGAGCGGATGCGGGTCGAGGCGGCCCTGGCGCTCATGGACGTCATCCGCATGGACGAGATGCAGCGGTTGCGGGTGTGCGAAGCCGACGACTGCACCGGCCTGATCCTCGACCTGTCGCGGAACCGCTCCAAGCGCTTCTGCAGCGTGCGCTGCGGCAGCCGCATGAACATGATCGCGTTCCGCGAGCGCAAGGCGGCGGCAGCGGAGTAGCGGCGCGATCTGTTCGCTGAGGCCCGCACGAAGTCCGCGGCCGAAGCGCGCTGTGTGAGGGAACGACGCTTCGGACGCACGCTTCGCGCGGTCCTCGGCGAGCAGGAGCCCGCGATCCGTAGGCTGAATGGATGAACGCCTGCGACTCACTCGCCGAGACCGCGACCCGGCTCGCGGCGGCCGGCCACCGCTCGCGACGCTTCCTGGTCGAGCTGGGCTCCGCCGCCGGTGGGGTGCGCAGCGGACCGCTCTGGGTCATCGACGCCGGGCTGGGCGGGCGCAATGTGCTCAGCGGCCGCGGCTTCCGCCGCCGGTTCGATGACGGCAGCGATGGCCAGGCGCGGCACTTCGCCGGGCTGGTCGCGGTGAGCGCCCGACTCGGGGCACCGCTCACGCGCTGGCTCTCGGTGCATGTGGGGCGCGACCATCCCGACTCCGCGGACGGACGCCTCACCGATTCGGCGATCGCCTTCGCGAGCGGCATCCGGAGCGGAGAGCTCGCGCAGAGTTCCGCGGCGGAGTGGATCCGCCGGGAACTCTGCGCGAGCCGCCGATAGCTGTGGTCGCTACGCGACCGACCAGCCGCCGTCCGACGGGAGGATGACGCCGTTGACGTTCACGCCGTCGTCGCTGAGCAGGAACGTGATCGACGCGGCGAGCGCCTCGGCCTCGGCGGCATCCGGCAGCAGGGTCATCGCGAGCTGAACGCGCGCTGCACCGAGGGGCGAGCCGAACGATGCCTCGATGTTCGTGATGGTCGGACCGGGGGCCACGGCGTTCACACGGATGCCGCTCGGTCCGTACATGAAGGCTGTCGACTTGGTGATGCCGGCGACGGCGTGCTTCGACGCCGTGTAGGCGACTCCGGCGGCTGAGCCTCGGAGGGCAGCCTCGGAGGCCGTGTTCACGATCGAGCCCTTCGCCTGCGCGAGCATGGCGGGGATGACCGCCCGGGTGAGCTTCATGGTTCCGGTCACGTTGATGTGGAACACGCGGTCCCAGACGGCGTCGGACACCTCGCCGACGGGCGTCATGTCATCCATGATCCCGGCGATGTTGGCCAGGCCGTCGATGCGGTCGCCCGCTGCGTCGACGATCGCGGCGATGGCGGCGTCATCGGTGATGTCGCCGGACACGACCACGACATCGGAGCCGGCGTGGTCGGCAGCGAACTCGTCGAGGCGCTCCTGCGAGATGTCGACGGCGATCACGCGGCCGCCTTCGCGAGCCACGCGGGAGGCGGTGGCACGGCCGATGCCGGACCCCGCACCCGTGACGATGATGGTCTGGCCGTCGAAGCGACCGCCGGTCACCTTCTCGACCCACTCCGGAGCCTCGGCGACGGGCACGACCTCTTCGGTGTCGGTGGTGACGGATGCCCCGCCGGCGCCGGCATCCGCAGCGCCCTCAGCACCGGTCGCCGCGACCGGAACATCGCCGGCCGCAGCCCGCGCCACGAGGGCGTCGACCGCCTCCTGCGAGAACTGGCCCTTGCTGAGCTTGATGAGGCGCTTCAGCGCCAGACGGTGCACGGGCTTCAGGACGTCGGCATCCTGTCCGGACTGCGCGAGCATCTCGCGCAGGATGGGTCCGCCCACGGGGTGCTCGAGCCAGGTCTTGATAGAGGAGTCGCCGGTGAGGGGTGCTGGGGTGCTCATGCTGATGTTTCCTTCTGTTCTCTCGGGTGGTCGTGGTGTCGTGACGTGATCGGATGCCTCGTCGACCGGCGTGTCCCGTCGGTGACGTCCGCCCCGGCGGCGTGAAGCACTGCGCGATCCACTGGACTCCACATACCGGACTACGTTGTCCGGTTGTACGCTAACACCTGTGCCTGAGAACCCGAAAGCGAATCGCGGCCCCAGCGCCGGGCCGGCGAATCGGGCCGCACTGATCACGGCCGCTCGCGAGGTCTTCGCGGAGTCGGGCCTCGACGCTCCGCTCAGCGCGGTCGCCCGCCGGGCCGGAGTGGGCCAGGGCAGCCTCTACCGCCACTTCCCCGATCGGATCGGCCTCGCCGTGGCCGTGTTCGACGACAACATCGCCGAGCTCGAGTCCCTGGCCGCCGCATCCGGGTCGACGCTCGTCGACCTCTTCGACGGCATCGCCGAGCAGGCCATGAGCTCCACCGCACTCATCGAGCTCACGGCTGCCGCCCGGCACGACGAGCGGGCCGAACATCTCGCCAGCCGCATGACGACCCTCGTCGACGCGCTGGTGATCCGCGATCGCGCCTCGGGCCGCATCCGGGAGCAGGTCACGACGGAAGACGTGATGCTGGCGATCGGCATGCTCGCCTTCCTTCTGGCGAAGACGGATGCCGACGACCGCGTGCACGTGGCCGACCGAGCGCGCGGCATCTTCCGCGCGGCCTTCACCGAGGAGTAGGGCGGCCGTCAGCCTGCTGCCGCTCCGACCCCGCTGCTAGCGTGGCGAGATGACCGAATCCCAGGGCGCCGCCGTCGGCGTCATGCTCCCCCGTGACCTGCCCGCCGCCGACGTCATCCCGTTCGCCCGACGGGCGGAGGAGCTCGGGTTCGCCGAGCTCTGGGTGGTCGAAGACCTGGGCTTCCGCGGTGGCATCGCGCAGGCGGCATCCGTTCTCGCCTCGACGTCGCACATCGTGCTGGGCATCGGCATCCTCCCGGCCGGCGCTCGCAACGCCGCGTTCGCCGCCATGGAGCTCGCCACGCTGGAGCAGCTGTTCCCGGGGCGTCTCGTCGCCGGCATCGGGCACGGGATGCCGCAGTGGATGCGGTCGATCGGCGCCTGGCCGGCCAGCCCGCTCACCCTGCTCGAGGAATACCTCACCACAGTGCGCGGCCTGCTCGCCGGGGAGCGCGTCGACACCGCCGACTCGGCGCGCTACGTGAAGCTGGCAGACGCCGGCCTCGAGCCGTCGTCGATTCCGGCTGCCGCGCCACCCGTGCTAGCGGGCGTGCGCGGACCCAAGTCGCTCGCCGTCTCGGGCCGCGTCGCCGACGGCACGATCCTCGCCGAGCCGGCCGGCCCCGAGTACGCGCGGGCTGCCCTCGGACACATCGCGGCCACGGGACCGCACCGGCTCGTCACCTTCAACATCGGCTCGGTGCATCCGGATGCCGATGTCGCCATCGACGCCGCGCGACCCGGCCTCGCGGCCATCGGCGAGCCCGACTGGGCGCCCCACATCGCGCCGCTGCCGTTCGCGGCCGAGTTCGCCGCGCTGCGGGCCAACTGCGCCTCGGGCGAGGACTTCGTCGCACGGATGCCGGCCGACTGGGTGCCGCAGCTGGCCCTCGCCGGCACGGCGGCGCAGGTGCGCGACAGGCTGGCCGAGCTCTCGACCGCGGGAGTGACGAGCAGCGTGTTCATCCCCGTGGGCTATCCGTTCGAGGCATTGGAGTCGCTCGCCTCGGTGCTGTGATCCAGACCACGGCGCGGACCGGTCCGGCGTTCGGGGCAGAGGCCGAGGCCGATCGAATCGGTCCGCAGGTATCGGGCGAGGGCCGATCCTGACGCGCATGCTTGATGGCGAAGGGGGAATCAGTGATCGCACTTCTCAACCAGGTCGTCGACCACGTCGAGGATCACCTCGCCGAGGAGACCGATGTCGCCGGCGTTGCGAGCAGCCTCGGAACGACCGAGTACCACCTCCGTCGCATGTTCTCGTCGCTGGCGGGCATGCCGTTGTCGGAATACATCCGGCGACGTCGGATGACCGCCGCGGCGGCAGACGTCGTCGGAGATGACATGCTGCTGGAGATCGCCCTGCGCTACGGCTACGGGTCGACTGACGCGTTCGGTCGTGCATTCCGAGCAGTGCATGGTGCCAGCGTCGGTGATGTCCGTCGCCACGGCGGCCCCCTTCGCACGCAACCACGGCTCAGGTTCCGCCTGAGCGTAGAAGGGAACACCTCCATGGACACTCGAATCACGGATCGACCCGGATTCCGACTCGTCGGCCACTCGGCTCGCGTACCGCTCATCCACCACGGTGCGAATCCGCACATCCAGGCCCACATCGCCGGCCTCCCGATGTCGGAGCACGCCAGACTCAAGCAACTCGGCAACACCGAGCCGGTGGGGCTCCTCCAGGTGAGTGCAGATGTCGACCCCGACTACACGGAGGGCAGCGAACTCATCTATCTCCACGGCGTCGCCGTCACTGAGGAGACACCGGTGCCGGCAGAACTCGACGCGATCGAGGTTCCCGCAGGCACGTGGGCCGTGTTCCGTGTCGACGGGGACTACCCGGCGGCACTGCAGTCCACCTGGGCCGCAACAGCCACCGACTGGTTCCCGTCGAACCCGTGGCGCCTCCGGCCCGGACCCTCCATCGTGGCAGTGCTCGACCGCGCTGCCGATTTCAGTACGGCGACGTGCGAGTTGTGGCTGCCGGTGGAACGGGCCTGACGGCGTCCTACTTCTGAACGAGGCCCGGCGAACCGAGCACCTTCGTCACAGTGATCGCGATGACCACGCGCAACGGATTCGGCTGGGGCTGACGATAGCGGGCGGAGTACCGCTCGACGGCATCCGCGACGCTCTCCGGATCGCGCAGGATCTGGGCGGTTCCCGCCAGAGAGAGCCAGTGCCGGCCCTCGACCTGGCCGATGGTGGCGAGCACGCCGCGTTCGACGTTGCGCACCTTCTGCGATGGGCCCGAGGTGATGATGCGCGCGATCAGCTCACCCGAGTCCCGCTGTTCCACGGTGAAGCCGACAGCGACGACATGGATGCTGCCGTCGGGCGCAATCGTCGAGAGCGTGGCCAGGTGGCGGTCGGTGACGAAGGTGAGTCCGTCTGGGCTGAGTCTGGCGAGTTTCGTCATCGGGTCCATCATCGCTCACTGCGGGGAGACACACACCGCTGGTCGAGTAGTGCCCGAGCGGAGCGAGGACACGTATCGAGACCACCGCGCCCGCTGGTCGAGTAGTGCCCGAGCGCAGCGAGGACACACGCCCGCTGGTCGAGTAGTGCCCGAGCGGAGCGAGGACACGTATCGAGACCACGCCACGGATGCCGCAGGCCCACGCGGCGGCCGGCCTCGGTTGATCTCGATACGCGTCGGACTCCGTCCGGCGCTACTCGATCAGCGGGTGGTGGCTACTCGATCAGCGGGTGGTCACTACTCGATCAGCGGGTGGGCGCTACTCGATCAGCGGGTGGGCGCTACTCGATCAGCGGGTGGTGGGCGGCGGGGCGTCGACCGGGAACAACTCCCGCCGGAGCACCTCCGCCTGGGTGCGCCAGAACTCGCGCGACACGTTCGCCTTGCGGAAGACGGCGTCGAACCCATGGGGTGCACCGGGAATCGTCACGACCTCGCACGGAACACCGCTCGCGTTCAGGCGAGCCGCGTAGGCGATGTCCTCGTCGTGGAACAGATCGAGCGTCCCCACGCCGATCCACGCCGGCGGAAGGCCGGTCAGGTCCTCCCGCCTCGCGGGCGCTGCGTAGGGCGAGACGCCGTCCGACCCCGGCTCTGCGCCCAGGTACGACGTCCAGCCGAAGCGGTTGCTCCCGGACGACCAGATGCGCACATTGCGGGTGTCCATGTCGGTGCGCAGCACCGTGCGATCGTCGAGCATCGGATACACGAGCAACTGGAACGCCGGCGCCACCTCGCCCCTGTCGTGCGCGTACAGCACCAGCCCGGCCGCCAGCCCTCCCCCGGCACTCGCACCACCGACGGCGATCCGCGACGCATCGATGCCCCGGTCGGCGGCGTTCGCGAACACCCAGCGCAGCCCGGCATAGGCGTCTTCGACGGCCGCGAGTGACGGATGCGCCGGCGCGAGTCGATAGCGCAGGGCGACCACGGTGATGCCGAGTGACCGTGCGAAGCCGATGCTCGAGGCCTCATCCTGCTCGGGCGACCCGCTGATGAAGCCGCCGCCGTGAATCCAGAACAGGGCCGGAGCAGTTCCGCGCAGCGAACGAGGTCGGTAGACCCGCAACGACACCGGCCCGGCGCCGTCTGGGCCCGGCACGCTGATGTTCTCGATCCGGATGTCGTCTGGAGCATCCGGAACCCGCGGCTTCCCCTTCTGCATCAGTCGGGTCACGCGCGGCCCGAAGGAGAACTTCGGGATGTAGCGAGCGATGGCGAGATCCGGGTGGAAAGCCGACATGCATCCTCCTCGTTGGACGGAAGGCCATCCTGCCACGAACCGGACACGTGCGTCCGGATGCCTCGCCTCGTCATACTGGCAGCATGCCGCCCGAGTCAGGCTCCGAGGTCGACCTCTGGTTCGACGATCTCGAGCATCCGTTGACGGATGCCGCCCTCCGCCTGCGCACGGCGATCCTCGGCGTCTCCCCGTCGATCGTCGAATCGATCAAGTGGAAGGCGCCGAACTTCGCCACAACCGACGACTTCGCCACCTTCAGCCTGCGCCGACCGAACGCCGTCCAGGTGATCCTGCACACGGGAGCCAAGCCCAAGCCCGAGCATCCGGAGATCGTCATCGACGACCCGGCAGGGCTAGCGAAGCGCCTCGACCGCAACCGATTCGTCGTCACGATCACCAGCGACCAGCAGGCGGCGGTCGCGGAACCCGCCTTCATCACGCTCGTGCGCTCGTGGGTCGACCAGCTCGACTAGCGCGCGACACCCGGGCGAGAACGCCACCCGCACGCCTCCTGTCAAGCACTACTCGGCTCGGGGCATCCGCTCGCAGAATGGGAACGGATGCGGCACGACGGCCGCCTCACATCAGTGAAGGAGGGGCCCATGCCGGGCAAGAGCAATTCGAGCCTGAAGGATCCGGAGCTGTACGAGAAGCTGCGCGACGACGGCAATTCGAAGGAGAAGGCCGCGCGCATCTCCAACGCCGCCGCCCGCGACGGACGCAAGGCCGTCGGTCATCGCGGCGGAGAATCCGGTGACTACGACGACTGGACCGTGCCCCAGTTGCGCAAGCGCGCGAAGGAGATCGGCCTCACGGGCTACTCGGGCAAGCGCAAGAAGGATCTGATCGACGCGTTGCGCGGGCACTGAGCGAGCCGCCGCCGAAAGCGGGAGTATGGGCGCATGCCTGAAGACGCCCTGATCGCCGTGGCCGACGAGCTCTACGCCCTCGCCCCGAGCGAGTTCACGGCGGCGCGCAACGCGCGTGCGCAGGCCGTGCGGTCGGATGATCGCGCCCTGTCGGAGAGCATCCGTGCGCTCAAGAAGCCGACCCCGGCTGCCTGGCTCGTGAATCAGTTGGTGCGCCATCGCTCGGCAGAACTGCGCGAGGTGCTGGACCTCGGTGACGAGCTGCGTGACGCCCAGGAGCGGCGCGACGGTCCCGAGCTCTCACGCCTCACACGCACGCGACGCACTGCCGTCGCAGACTTGGGGCGCGACGCCGCTGCGCTGGCCGAGGAGCTCGGCTCGTCGGTCGGGCGCCCGACCCTCGATGAGGTGGAGCAGACTGTGACGGCCGGCATCGCGGACGCAGCGGCGACCGATGCAGTGCTGTCAGGTCGCCTGCTGCGGCCGTTGATGACCGTGGGCTTCGACCCGGTCGACCTCGATGGAGCCGTGGCCGGCGGCCCAGCTCCGGTGGCGCAGCCCATGCGGCCCGTTGAGGACCTGGCTGCGCGCCGCGAGAAGAAGCGGCGCGAACAGGCCGCGAACGAGGCCGACAAGGCGGCGGCATCCGCACGCCGCGCCCTCGACGATGCCCAGGGAAGAATCGCCACGGCAGAACGGCGGCGCGGCGAGGCCGAGCACGAGCGTGACGACCTCGAGGACCGCCTGCGGCTGGCGACCAAGAAGCTCACGGAGGCCGAGGACGATCTATCGAAGCGGGAGGACGAGCGCGACAAGGCCGAGGCAGCGCTGAAACGCGCTGAGTCGGTGGCCGAGGCGGCTCGGGCTGACCTCGACGAGCGCTGAAGCTCCAGGCGCCAGAACAGGCCGGATGAGCGTTCGGCCGCCGGAACAGGCCAGCTGGGCCTGTTCCGGAGCATCCGGCCTGCTTCGGGCCCGAGGGTCGGGCAGCTGGCGCACCAGGTGCCGGGGCGCCAGGTGCTAGGCGCTACGCCGCGTCGGCCAGGGGCGAGGAGGCGGCGTCGAGCGTCGCGATCTCGGCGTCCGTGAGCGTCAGCTCGGCCACGGCGAGCAACTCGGGCAGCTGCTCGACCGTGCGAGCGCTGGCGAGAGGCGCGACCACGGTGGGCTTAGCGAGCAGCCAGGCGAGCGCTGTGGTGGCGAGAGCGGCGTCGTGGGCTGACGCGACGGCGTCGAGCGCGTCGATGACGGCGAGGCCGTTCTCGGTGAGGTAGCCGCCTGCTCCCCCTGCCCGTGCCGCACCCTCGAGGTCGGCCGCCGTGCGGTACTTGCCGGTGAGGAATCCACTCGCGAGCGAGAAGTAGGGCACGACGCTGAGGCCATGCTCGGCGGCGACGGGAGCGAGTTCGCTCTCGAAGGGCTCGCGGTGCACCAGGTTGTAGTGCGGCTGCAGGGCGATCGGGAGGGCGAAGCCCTCGCGGGTGGCGATGTCGATCCACTCCTGCACGCGTGCAGCCGAGTAGTTCGAGACGCCGACGTAGCGGATCTTTCCGGCAGTCACGAGTGCGTCGAAGGCGGCGACGGTCTCCTCGAGCGGCGTCTCGGCGTCATCGAAGTGCGCGTAGTAGAGGTCGATGTGGTCGGTGCCGAGACGCGCGAGCGACGCTTCGGATGCCGCGGTCACGTTGAACGATGACAGGCCCTGGAAGTCGGGGTGCTGGCTCACCTTGGTGCCGATGACGACGTCGTCGCGGTTGCCGCGAGCGCGCATCCACTCGCCGATGATCGTCTCCGACTCACCGCCGGTGTTGCCGGGAACCCACGAGGAGTAGCCGTCGGCCGTGTCGATGAAGTTGCCGCCGCCCGCCGTGAAGGCGTCGAGCACGGCGGAGGAGGCCGCGGCATCCGAGGTCCAGCCGAAGGTGTTGCCGCCGAGGGCGAGCGGGAAGATGTCGAGGTCGGACGATCCGATGGTGGGCATGCAGCGGCCTTTCGTCAGGGATGGGGCACTCCTCGTGGCAACCGGAGCCGACGGCGAGGCATTCCCGCACCGCCGGCCGACCGCCCGGAGGCGGGCCGGGCGGGATGCGCTGGGCCGAGAGGAGGCAAGGGGAAAGACGAATTGGTTGATGTATCATCTTTCTTATGCACTACGGCCACTCCCTCGAGTTCGGAACCTTCATCACGCCGTCGCACGACCCGGCGAACGGACCTGTCGTGCGAGCGCAGCTGAGCGAACGACTCGGCTTCGACCTCGTCACCTTCCAGGACCACCCCTACCAGCCGGCCTTCTCCGACACGTGGACCCTGATGACCTGGGTCGCGGCGCAGACCGAGCGCATCCGCATCGCACCGAACGTGCTCAACGTTCCGCTGCGCCCCGCAGCCGTCACCGCCCGCGCCGCCGCGAGCCTCGACCTGCTCTCGGGCGGTCGATTCGAGTTGGCGCTGGGCGCAGGCGGATTCTGGGACGCGATCGAGGCGATGGGCGGCCGCCGACTCACTCCCGGCCAGGCCGTCGACGCCCTGAGCGAGGCGATCGACGTGATCCGCGGCATCTGGGACGTGAACGACCGCAGCGTGCTTCGCCTCGACAGCGACTACTACACCCTCGACGGCGCCAAGCGCGGCCCGGCACCGGCCCACGACATCCCCCTCTGGATCGGGGCGTTGAAGCCCCGGATGCTGCGGCTCATCGGGCGGAAGGGTGACGGCTGGCTGCCCTCCCTGGCCTATCTGAAGCCCGGCGACCTCGCGCGCGGCAACGCCACCATCGATGAGTCGGCCATCGAGGCCGGCCGCGATCCGCGCGAGATCCGCCGCCTCGTGAACATCGGGGGCCGCTTCACCCCGTCGAACGGCGGCTTCCTCAGCGGGCCGAGCGCTCAGTGGGTCGACGAGTTGCTGCCCTACGTGCTCGATGACGGCGTGGGCACCTTCATCCTCGCCAGTGACGACCCCGGCACGATGCAGCGCTTCGCCGAGGAGGTCGCACCGGCGCTGCGAGAGGCCGTCGACTCCGAACTGGCGTCGCGGGGCGCCGGTCAAGCCGCTCCCGGCGCGCGGGTGCGCAGCAGGACTGCACTCGCGAAGCGCCGAGAGGGCATCGACTACGACTCCGTGGGCGCCTCACTGGCCGCATCCGCCATCGAACCGGGCGACGCGAAGTTCTCGCGCGTGCGCTCCACCTATATGCGCGGAGGATCGCCGGGAATCGTGCTGCCCGTTCGGACGACAGCCGAGGTCGTCGACGCCGTGGCCTTCGCGCGGGCACACCCGGCGGTGCCCCTCGCAGTTCGAAGCGGCGGCCACGGGATCAGCGGACGCTCGACCAACGACGGCGGCATCGTCATCGACCTCTCCGCGATGAACGTCATCGAGGTGACGGATGCCGCCAGCCGGCGCGTGCGCCTCGGCCCGGGAGCCCGCTGGATGGACGTCGCGGCAGCGCTCGGCGAGCACGGCTGGGCGCTGAGCTCGGGCGACTACGGCGGAGTGGGTGTCGGCGGCCTGGCGACGGCCGGAGGCATCGGCTTCCTGGTGCGCGAGCACGGGCTCACGATCGATCACCTCCGCGCCGTCGAGATGGTGCTCGCCGACGGTTCGGTCGTGCGCGCCAGCGACGACGAGAACGCCGAGCTCTTCTGGGCCGTGCGCGGTGCCGGAGCGAACTTCGGCATCGTGACGTCGTTCGAGTTCGAGGTCGACGAGGTGGGCGACGTCGGCTGGGCCCAGCTCACCTTCGACGCCTCCGACACTTCAGGATTCCTCGAGCGGTGGGGCGCACTCGTGGAGAACGCCCCACGCGATCTCACGAGCTTCGTGCTCGTCGCGCCTCCCCGCGGCGGGCGTGGCGCGTCCGCGATCGTGTTCGCCATGGTCGACTCAGCCGACCCCGACGTGATCATGGATCGGCTGAACCCCTTCGTCGACCTCGGACCACTGCTCGACCAGTCGGTGGTGCTCACCAGCTATGCCGGCGTCATGGCCAACGCCAGCGACGCAGCGCACAACGGCCAGGGAGAACCCACCTCGCGGTCGGGGCTGCTCGAACACATCGACGCCGACTTCGCCGAGGCGGCGGCCGGGCTGATCTCCAGCGGGGCGGTGCACTTCTTCCAGATCCGCGCGGCCGGGGGCGCCGTCGGCGACGTCGCACCCGATGCCACCGCCTATGCCCACCGGTCGGCCAACTTCTCCGTCGTCGCCATCGGTGCCAGCCGCGAGCGAGTCGACGCCGCCTGGGATCAGCTGCTCGAGCACTTCACGGGGCTCTACCTGAGCTTCGACACCGACCTGCGGCCGGAACGGGTCGCGGATGCTTTTCCCCCTGCGACGCTGGCGAGGCTCAGGGCCCTCAAGGCCGAGATCGATCCGCAGAACCTGTTCAGGGACAACTTCAATGTGGTGGAGCGGATAGCGGGTGCCGCTCGCTGAGGGCCGAGCGAAGCGACCGCCCGAAGCGCCTCGATGACGGATGCCGCCCCGGCCGCGGACTTTGGCCGCAGACTTCGGCCGGGCCTCGGCGCGCGAAGGATCGAGACCAGAGCGGCCCCGCCCCTACTTCCCGTGCACCGGCTCCGGCGCATCCTCGGCGAGACGCTCCAGCACGGCACTCGAGATCGAACTCAGGGCGGCCAGCTGCTCGGCCGAGAGCACCTCACCGAAGTAGCGCGACACGGCCGCTGCGTGGCAGTCCCGCGCAGCGGCGATGGCGGCTCGGCCGGCATCCGTCAGTACGATGGTCGTTCCGCGGGCGTCCTCGATGCAGGCCTCCTTGGCCACGAGACCCCGCGACTCCATACGGCGCAGCTGGTGCGACAGTCGGCTCTTCTCCCAGTCGAGGCCGCACCGCAACGCGAGGGCGCGCAACGACTTGTCCTCGGACTCGTCGAGGGCGAACAGGATGTCGAAGTCGGCCTCCGACAATCCCGTCGATTGCGTGAGCTCACGATTGATGCGGCCCGTGAGCTGCGTCCGCAGACGTTGGAACGAGGACCACGCCTCATCGACGTCGGCGACAGAAGGCTCCGCGGTGCTCATCCATCGATTCTAAACTGGTTGACGCCGTCATCCAGTCGTTTGGCCGCGGCCTGCAGCCCGGGGAAGTCGGAGGGCTCCGCCGGCTCGGCTTCGGGCCCGACACCCGGATCGGCGCCCGTCATGGGCGTCGCCTTGTCTGCGGGCGACGGGCGCAGGTGCAGCCGCGCCATCCGCTCGCTCAGGTAGGAGATCACGATGGCGGATGCGGTGCCGACGATGGCGACCCCGCCGACCATGAGCAGCACGGCGTAGCACCGGCCGATGAAGGTGATCGGATAGGCGTCGCCGTAGCCGACTGTGGCCAGCGTCACGCACGCCCACCAGATGGACTCGCCGAACGACGTGATGGTGGCCCCGGGCGCATCGCGCTCGACGTGCAGGGTGGCGAGAGCGATGAAGTACACGAAGGTGACCGTGAAGGCGCTCGCGTACGTGATCACCTCGGCGCGGATCGACGCCCCTGTGTGGTTGCGGAAGTACGGCACGTCTCGCAGGAGGACGAGCACGCGCAGCGCGCGGAACAGCGGCAGGATGACCGAGAGCAGGTCGATGGGGTTCTGGCGCACGAACATCCAGCGTCGAGTTCTCGGCGTCAGCAGCAGGCGCACGAGGTAATCGATGACGAAGACGGCCCAGGTGGCGATCAGCTCGACTCCGAGGACGACACGCAACCACGGGGCGGCATCCGGCACCAGCACGTAGATCGAGTAGAAGACGATGAAGCCGACGCCGAGCACCACGAGCGGAATCGTGGTGAAGGACTCCCAGCGCTTCCGGCGCTCGAGACCGCGGGCGATTCGATCCGGGGGCGCAACGGATTCCGTCATGCCCATCACGGTAGACGGTCGGCCGCCCGCCGTGTAGGAGGAATTACTCCGAGTCGCCGCCGGGTTCCGTCGCCTCGACGGTGTCCTGCTCGACGGCGTTGTCGGCTTGAGGCTCGGCAGGCGAGCCCGGGTTGGCGCCGTTGGCGACCTCGGGGTCGTCGGGCAGAGGCGGCCTGGTGCCGTCGGTGTCGCTCACGGTCTAGCCTGCAGGGTTCTCGGGTTCGCCGTGCACGTCGACCTCGGGCTGCGGCGAATCGGAGTCGGGCGCATCCGGGTTCGACGTGGCCTTGCCCTGGTTGTGCGCGTTGTCGGCGGCGTCGGCGGCGTTGGAGGCCTGTCCCTGCTGAACGTCGTCGCGGTCGTTGTCTGCATCCGTCATGGGATCTCTTCCTGTCGGTTGCAGCGAGCGTATGCCGGGGGCTGGGAGCTCGGCGGGGGGTTGACAATCTCATGCGTTTCGGCGGTGCCCCCTCGTCACGCGCACGTCATCCGCCGGTTGCATACTGGTGCCATGACACCGGTTCGCTCCCTCCCGTACCCGCTCGGCGTGACCCTCCAGGATGGCGGCGTCAACGTCGCCGTCTACTCCGAGACCGCGGATGCCGTCGACTTCTGCGTCTTCGGCGCCGACGGAGAGCAGCGCACCCGACTTTCGGAGCGCACGGGACACGTCTTCCACGGACGCGTCGATGGCGTCGGTGTCGGCACCCGCTACGGCCTGCGCGTCGACGGGCCCTGGGACCCGGAGAACGGGCTGCGGCACAACGCCCACAAGCTGCTCCTCGACCCCCACGCTCGTGCCGTCGAGGGCGAATACACCTGGGGCCAGGAGGTCTTCGGCCACAACCACGCCGACCCGCTGCTCATGGACGAGTCCGACGACGCCGCCTGCGTGCCGCGCTGCGTGGTGGTCGACCCCTCCTTCGACTGGGGCGATGACGCACCGCCGGCGATCCCGCTGGCCGACACCGTGGTCTACGAGACGCACGTCAAGGGCTTCACCAAGCTGCACCCCGATGTGCCGGAGAACATCCGCGGAACCTACGCCGGTCTCGCGCATCCTGCGGCCATCGAGCACTTCACCTCCCTCGGCGTCACCGCCGTCGAGCTCATGCCGGTGCACCAGTTCGTGCAGGACAGCCACCTTCTCGAGAAGGGTCTGCGCAACTACTGGGGCTACAACTCCATCGGCTTCTTCGCCCCACACGGCGAGTATTCCGCTGCAGGAGACGACGGCAGCCAGGTCGGCGAGTTCAAGTACATGGTGAAGTCGCTGCACGCCGCGGGGCTCGAGGTCATCCTCGACGTCGTCTACAACCACACGGCGGAAGGCAATCACCTGGGCCCGACGCTGAGCTTCAAGGGAATCGACAACGCCTCCTACTACCGGCTCGTCGAGGGCGACCGGGGCAGCTACTTCGACACCACCGGAACCGGGAACAGCCTGAATGTCGGGCATCCGGCCGCTCTCGGCCTCATCATGGACTCGCTGCGCTACTGGGTCACGGAGATGCACGTCGACGGCTTCCGCTTCGACCTCGCGACCACGCTCACTCGCCAGGACGGCAATGCCGACCTGCACAGCGCCTTCCTCACCTTGATCGAACAGGACCCGACTCTGGCCGGCGTGAAGATGATCGCCGAGCCCTGGGACACCGCCGGCTATCAGGTCGGCGGGTTCCCGGCCACCTGGTCGGAGTGGAACGGCAAGTACCGCGACGACGTGCGCGACTTCTGGCGTGGAGCCGACGGTGTGCTCGGAACGCTCGCGCAGCGGGTGCTCGGCAGCCCCGACGTCTACGAGGAGTCCCGACGCTCGCCGCTCTCCAGCGTGAACTTCATCACGGCCCACGACGGCTTCACACTGGCCGATCTCACTTCGTACACCCAGAAGCACAATGTGGCCAACGGGGAGGACAACAACGACGGCGAGGATGACAACCGCTCGTCGAACAACGGCGCAGAAGGCCCGACCGACAACGAGGCGGTGAATGAACGCCGGGGCCGTCAGCGCCGCAACTTCCTCGCGACGCTCCTCCTCTCGGCCGGTGTTCCGATGCTGCTCGGCGGCGACGAACTGGGCCGCACCCAGGGCGGCAACAACAACGCGTACTGCCAGGACGACGAGATCTCCTGGTTCGACTGGTCGGCGACGGATGCCGGTCTGCTGGCGTTCACGCAGAGCCTCATCGCCCTGCGCCGCGACAACCCGGCCCTGCGCCCGCTCTGGTTCCGCCAGGCCCCGGAGCACGGCGACACCGACACCGTCGTGGTGCTCCGCTCCGATGCCCAGCCCTTCGCCGATTCGGACTGGGACAATCCCGACGCCCGCTCGATCCTGTTCGTCTTGGAGCACGCCGGCGCTGACAGCTTCGCGCTGGCCCTCAACGCGGCCGAGAACGGAGTCGAGTTCACCATTCCCGCGGCGCCGGGCGGGGCGTGGGAACTCGTCGCGAGCAGCGACCCCGAGCAGGCCGTGACGGGCGAGGGCGAGACGATCATCGTGCGCGACGTCTCCTTCACCCTGTTGCGTTCCGCCGTCAACCCCTGATGGGCTCCCAGCCGGGTTGCCTAGTCTGGCCACATGACTGACAGCAACGGCACCCAGGACAGCCCCATCCAGGACGGCAGCGACGAGGCGGGCCAGGACGAGAAGCTGCGCGGGCTCGTTGCCCAGATCCGGCACGACTTCCACAGTGGCGTGAGCCCCGATCCCGAGGAGGACCTCCGCCGGCGACTCGGCGACTCGGGCATCGAGCTCTCCGACGAGGAGTTCGCCAAGGTGCTCGCCGACATCAAGGCGGAGTAGCGCGCGGGGCCTTAGCCCCAGACAGCGAGCCGCTAGACGGTCAGCCCCAGACGTGCAGGCCGAGCAGCACTCCGATGCCGAGGCCGATCACGGCGTTGCCGACGGCGACGAGAGCGATGAGGCGCATCGAGCCCGCACGCTGTCCAGTCGCATCCGACCCGCCGCCCGACCGGGTGCGCGCGCCGGAACCGCGCGATCCGCCGACCCGTCTCCTGCCGCCGGCATTCCGCGAGGCGATGATGGACGCCCGGATGATGTCTCGAGTGGTGGCTGCGACGTCGTGCGCCGTCGGTCGCGCCGACGGATCACTCAGCGTCATGGCCGTCAGCAGCTGCACCCACTCCTCGGGCAGGCTCTCGGGAACCACCGGCGACCGATGCAGACGCTCCATCGCAGCCTCGAGCGGGGCCCCACGGTACTCCCGTTCACCGGTGAGCGCCTCGAGCAGCACGAGGCCGAGCGAGTAGATGTCGCTCGGGGTTCCCACGTCTTCGCCGAGAGCCTGCTCAGGCGAGATGTACGACGCCGTGCCGAGAACGGAGTCGTGATTGGTGAACCTCGAGCCGTCGATGAACTGCGCTATCCCGAAGTCGGCGAGCTTGGCGATCAGCGTGTAGCCGAAGGCCGGGTCATCGGTGACCAGGATGTTGTCGGGCTTCACGTCGCGATGCACGATGTCCCGGCTGTGCACGTAGGCGAGAGCGTCGGCCACCTGGGCACCGATGTCGGCCACCTGTCGGTGGGTCGGGATGCCGGAGCGGATGCGGGCGGCCAGCGAGCGCCCGGCCACGAACTCCATGGCGATGAAGCGACGGGGACGACCGCGATCGTCGAAGGTGCCGGCGTCGTAGATCTCCACGAGGCCCGGGTGGTGGAGGGCGGCGAGCAGCTGGATCTCGCGCTCTCGACGCAGTTCGTCGAACGGGCTGTCCCCGCCCTCCCGGAACAGCTTGATCGCCAGTTCGCGCCCGAGCTCGTTGTCGCGCGCCCTGAAGACCTCGGCCATTCCTCCGCTCCCGAGGTGCTCGAGGAACTCGTATCGAGAGGTGGACTGTCGTGTCGGCTCGCCGGTCGGCTTGTCGATCGAATCGAGCACAGACATCTCCTGGGACACGCACCTGGTCGGCCCGACCGGACGGCCGACGACGTCGTGGCTCACTGGTGAATACCGAGCGCTGAAACACAGGTGTCACTTGATCTCTGCATGGATGGAGGCCCGTTGTCAAGGGTCAACGGGCCAGTTGCTGGTTTCCGTAAAGTGATGCATCGGTCGGGTTCTGGGTGGATTCCCGATCGATGCGGCTCGAGCGTTACGCCGAGTCTGCCGCGGCCCCTCCCTCAGGTGAGGGGCCGCGCTCCCCGCCCTTCCGTCCCTCCCGTCCGCCGCGGTCACCGCGGGCGATTTGTTCGGCGTTCCAGCCGGGTTAGGCGTAATCTCACTCTCGTGGGCCTCCTTTACTACGGCGAGATGTCATCGCCCCTCGAATTCGACGACAGGCTGCTCGCGCACCTCAAGGTCGCGATCACCCAGAAGCTTCGACGCGGCGAGTCGTTCACCCTGTCCTGGGTGCACCCTCCCGGCCGCGAGGGCGGCCGCACGTCGCTCTGGATCGACCCGGCGAGTTTCATCCGCTGGGAATTCGAGACGGCAACGGCGCCCGAGATCAACACGGAATGGGTGGAGCGCCTGCTGCGCGCAGCCAGCACGACGGGCGGCATGGTCATCGTCGGCGAAGACCCGACCGCGCCCCCGACGGCGGCTCAGGCAGCGGCGGTCTCCGAATAGCAACCCCCTGAAATCCGTCTGGGGCGGGAGTAGCGTCGAAGTCATGACTACGACAGCAGAACGCCCAACCACCACGACGGCACCCGCCGGATCCGGCGCCAAGCTCACCCGGCGTCAGAACGCCGAGAAGGGCTTCACGGCCTCGAAGAAGCTGACCGATTCCCTGCAGGACGTGCTCGTCGACCTCATCGAGTTGCACCTCCAGGGCAAGCAGGCGCACTGGAACGTCGTCGGCAAGAACTTCCGCGACCTGCACCTGCAGCTCGACGAGATCATCGAGTCGGCCCGCGAATTCAGCGATGTCGTCGCCGAGCGGATGCGGGCCCTCCACGGACTGCCCGATGGACGCAGCGACACCGTGGCCGCCACGACGACGCTTCCCGAGTATCCCCACGGTGAGGTCGACACGGCCACGACCGTGGACCTCATCACCCAGCGCCTCGAGGCCACGGTCGGGACCATGCGTCGCGTGCACGACGACGTCGACGAAGAGGACCCGACCAGCGCCGATGTGCTCCACGCCATCATCGAGAAGCTCGAGCAGTACGCCTGGATGGTCAGCGCCGAGAACCGCACGCCCGCGAAGAAGCGCTAGGCCCGTCCGTCCGCTGAGGCGCTTCGGGCGGTCGCTCCGCTCGGCCCTCAGCGAACGGGTGTGCGACCCCTGCTCGCTGAGGCCCGGACGAAGTCCGCGGCGGAAGCGCCCTCATGTCCGTCCCCCGCCCGCCGAGGGCCGGCCGAAGCGCCCTCGGCCGCGGCTAGTGGCCGGCCTGCCCGCCGTTCACGATGATGGTCTCGCCACTGGTGTAGCTCGACTCCTGCGAGGCGAGGTACACATACGTCGAGGCCAGCTCTGCCGGCTGCCCCGGACGATTGAACGGCGTCTGCTCGCCGAACGACTTCAGCTTGTCCAGCGGAACCGATGACGGCTGCAGCGGAGTCCAGAACGGCCCGGGCGCGACGCCGTTGACGCGGATGCCGCGCTCGGCCAACTGCTCGGCCATGGCCCTGGTGATGTTGACGATGCCCGCCTTCGACACCGCGTACTCCACGAGTTGCGGCGACGGCTGGAACCCCTGGATGGACGACGTCGTGATGATCGCGGCGCCGGGCTCGAAGTGCTCGAGCGAGGCCTTCGTCAGCCAGAACAGCGAGTGCACGTTCGTGCGCAGGGTCTTCTCGAGCACCTCGGTGGTGAAGTCCTCGATGCCGTCGACGGTCTGCATGTCGCCGGCCACCATGACGAGCAGGTCGAGGCCGCCGAGACCGTCGACTGCATCCGTCACCGCGGTCGCGCAGAAGCCCTCGTCGCTGATGTCTCCGGGGAGCAGCACGGCCGTACGGCCCGCCTCGGTGACGAGCGCAGCGGTGCTCTCGGCGTCGGTCTGCTCTTCGGGCAGGTAGACGAGCGCCACGTCGGCGCCCTCGCGGGCGAAGGCGATGGCGACAGCACGGCCGATCCCGGAGTCCGCACCCGTGATCAGCGCTCGGCGTCCCTGCAACCGGCCGTGGCCGATGTAGGACTCCTCACCGTGATCGGGCACCGGGTCCATCTGGAAGGTGTGCCCGGGCTCGGACTGCTTCTGCTCGGGGAACGGCGGCTGCGGGTAGGCGTCGAGCGGATTGCGGGCGGCGTAGGGGTTCTCAGACACGGGTGATGCTCTCCTCTGCAGTGGGATCGGGGTCCGCTGTGAGCGGGTTGGACGGGGGAAGGGTCGACATCAGGTGCTGGGCATAGCCGCCGGGAGTCCGTCCGGCCATGCGGCCGGAGGTGAGCACCCAGCAGGCGTCGGTGCGCACCTCGCGCGTGTCCGGGTGCGCCCGCAGGCTCTCGACCAGCAGGACATCCTCATGCTCGGCGAGCGCGGCGAACCCGCCGGCCGCGAGGTAGCTGTCTCCGCGCACGCCGAGGTTCGCGCCGTGCACATGGCCGCCTGCGTGGCCGAGAACATGGGTCGACAGCCAGACTGCCGTCTGCGCCGGTGTGAGATCGGCGAAGTCGGGGCGCACGGTACCGACCATCAGGTCGGCGCCCTCCTCTGCCAGCGCGAGCTGCGTCGTGAGCCAGGTGCGCGGAACGGCGGAGTCGGCGTCGGTGTTCGCGATCCAGATGTGCGCGGCGTCGGTCGGTGCACCGCTCAGGGCACCGGCCTCGGCGACATGGGCGAAGACGGCGGATGCGCCGATGCATCGGGCCATGCCGACGTTGCGCGCTGACACTTCGAGTACCTCGAAGCCCGACGCCGCGGCGATGGCAGCCGACCCGTCCGTGCAGTCGTCCAGAACCAGCACGACATAGACGGCCGGCGGATACCGGCGCTGCACCGCGAGTTCGTCGAGGGCCTCGCGCAGCGCGGCGAGACACCGCGGAAGCAGGCCCTCCTCATCATTGACGGGGATCACCACACCGATCGCATCGACGACGTCACGCCAGAGGCCGATCACAGCAGGCCCGTCTCGCGCGCCACCGAGACGCCGGGCGGGCGACGGAAGACCTCGAGAATGAAGTCCTCCTCGCGGTGCAGCACCGTTGCGACGAGTTCGGTCCGCCGGGCGAGTGCGGTGTGCACGTCATCGCCGGACAGCGGATACTCCGCCACGCGATGGCGCCAGTGGCATGCCACGAGGGTTCCATCCTCACTCAGCGCGCCGATCGCCCGGCTCAGTGCCAGGTCCAGGTCCTCCGGGCTCCAGTAGTAGCCCACCTCGGAGAGCACGACGAGATCGAAGCGCCCATCGGGCCACTCCTCGGGAACCTGCATCTGCCGCAGCTCAACGTGAGGGCTTCCGGCCAGGCGCTCCTCGGCCACACGCAGGGGCGCCGCAGCGATGTCGACTCCCAGCACCGAGTCGCTGCGGGCGGCGAGCGCTTCGGTGAGCTTGCCGGTCGAACAGCCGACCTCGAGCGTGCGACCGTACTGCTCGGTCGGCAGCGAGGCCAGCACGATGGCGCGCTTGCGCTTCTCGTACCAGCGGGTCTCGAAGCCCCACGGGTCATCACGACCGTTGTAGAAGTCATCGAAGAAGTCGCGGCCGAGGGTCCCGGATGCCGCATCCGTCGACGAAGCCCCATCCTTCGGGGTCGCGGAATTCGACGCACCGGCCGGTTCGGATTTCGGCGAAGCACCGTGCCTGCCCGAGAAGAACACCTCGAACGGGCGCTCGAAATGACTGCGCATCTCCACGCCGATGACGGCCTCGTCACCGGCACGGTCGGAGAGCGGAGCGGTCTGGCTGAGATGCTCGATGAGAGCTGAGCTCTTCGCCATGCGGGTCTCGGGGTCGAGGTCGATGGCGACCATGTCGCCCCAGGGCAGGCCGTCGTCGTCGGGGCGGCCCCAATGCCACATCCAGATCGGGTATTCGAGGAACTCGCTGCCCGTCTTCTCGGCGGCGGCACGCGCACCCTCGGCTGCGGCACGGTGGTCGGGGTGACCGTCGCCGTTCCACGGAGCCACGATGGTGGCGGAGGTGCCCGCCTCCTCGATCACGCTGACGATGCAGGCCGTGACCTCATCGACGTGCTCGGAGAGCCGGCCGTCCGCGATCTCGCAGTGGTGGATCTCGGCATCCGGGGCCAGATGATCGATCGCCTTGCGCATCTCGCGACGACGGATGCGGCTGAGCTGCCATGGGGTGTGCGTCGGCGACGCCGGGTGCGACCCTTCGCCGTCCGTCGCCACCACGATCGTGATGCGGGCGCCGTCTCGTCCGGCGTTCTCGATGAGCCCACCAGCGCCCAGAGTCTCGTCGTCGGGATGAGCCGCGAGCACCACGAGGTGCTCGGTCGGTCCGCTGTAGCGCGGCAGGCGCTGCCATCGGTCGGCGTGAGCCCACTCGGACTCCAGCGTGCCGGTCTGGGAACTGTCGAACGTCACCACGGTGCACCTCCAGCCTCGAGCAACGCTCGGCCGAGTGCCGCCTCGTCGCGTACTGCATGGTGTTGTCTCAGGTAGATCTGCAGGTCGGCCACGCGGCGTGCGTGATCGTCGTCTGCCACGAGGGGCAGCGGCCCCATCGCGTGGTTCACATGGTCGAGGGTGGACTCTGCGGCGTCGACCACGATGGAACGCACGCGTCTGGCGATCACTCCCGGCCGCTGTGCCGGCTCCGCCGCGCCATCGACGATCATGGCGGCGCCCGCGAGGGCGAGGCGGCCGCTCTCCACGGCGATGTCCACGGCGCCGAGGTGGGCGAGACCGATCTGATCAGGCTCCCTGGCCTCGGATGCCGCATACAGGGTGCGAGCCAGCCCGACGACGCCGCCCCACCAGCAGGCCGCCACCCCCACGCCGCCCCAGGCGAAGCCCGGGCGACGCAGGTACCAGTCGTCGTCGCCGATGGGAATCGCGGGAGCATCCGTGAAGGTCACCGGGGCGCTGACGATGTCGGCCAATCCGCGCGAGACCCACGGTCCATCCCATGCCTCGACACCATCGCCGCGCAGGTCGACCGCGAACAGGCGCCGGCCGCCCTCGGTGTGGGCTGTGACCAGGGCGTGAGAGAGGCTGCCCGCCAGGGAGCACCACGGCTTCACCCCTGTGAGCCGCCATCCGTCCTCCGTGTGGCTGGCTGTGACCCTCTTGTCGGGTCCCTCGGCGGCGAAGACGCCCCAGCTGCTGTCGGCGCTCGCGCCGATGGTGCCCAGTGCCGTGGCCACGTCGTCGATACCGGCCTGGTCGAGGATCGCCAAGGCGTCGAGATGAGGCTCGAGCATGCGGGCGAGGCTCAGGTCGACAGCCGCCACGGAGGCCAGCACCTCCCACACCAGAGCGGTGTCCCCGAAGCCCGGCCTCGGAAGCCCGACTCCGACCCCGACGCACCAGGCCAGCGCTTCGCTCAGCGCGATGGGCCGCTCCGGCGTCGAGTGCAGGATGCTCTCGAGCAGCGGGGAGTTCTCCTGCCAGCCCAGAGCTCCCAACGAGACAGGGCGATGCCCGTCGCCGGAGTGGTCGGCTGCCTCGCCCTCAGGTGACACCGGATCGGCGATGGTCAGTGTCTGGGGCAGCATCAATGGAGACTACGCCGGGGCCCCGGTCGCCCATCAGGGGTTGACGCGGCGGCCTCTGTGGCCTTCACTGTCGTCGATCCGCTCGAAATCTCCGCGGAACGACGAAATAGCCGACCTGGAAAGTGAGATGCTTGCGCAGTGGGAGAACTGATCTACGGAGCCGGGACGTCATACGAGATGGATGACCGTACCCTGGCGCACATCAAGGTGGCCACCGGACTGCGCCTGCGCCGTCAGGAGTCGTTCTACGTCTCGTGGGCCATCCCTTCGAACCAGGGCTCGGGCCGCATCAGCATCTGGGCGTCGCCGTCGATTCCCCTGCAGTTCCACTTCTCGGGCTCGCGTCCGCCCGAGCTCAACCGTCAGTGGCTGCAGGCCCTCGACGCCAGCGCCTTCAGCGAGGGCGGCATGCTCGTCATGCGCGAGAGCGACGCTCCGTCGTACCTGCAGATCGAGGCCGACCGCGCGGCGGCAGGAGCCGCAGCGGGCTAGTTCCGCTGCTTCCGGCGCGAAGAGTACGCGGTCGCCCCGCCTGCCGTGCCAGCGGCATCCGGCACCGCAGGATGCTCCGGCGGCAGCGCGTGCCGGGCACCCGACGCGGCGAGCGCCACGTTCTTCGCCTCCCAGTCCCGCAGCGCCTGCTGCTCCGAGTTCAGGATGCGCAACTCCGGGCACGTCGCGGCGGGCTTTCCGCAGCTGCACGCCGCCGCGCCGGCCGCGACATGGTGCAGCGTCGCCGCCCGCCACAACACGGCCATCATGCGGTCGGTGCGTCGGTTGGCGAGCTCCGTGGCTCGCTCCGCCCGCCGCACGAGATCGCTCTGCAGTTCTTCTCGAATTCCGGATGCCGGAGCCGAGTCGAACTGGCCGATGACCGTCGCCGACAGCTCGGTCACCTTCGCTTCGAGCTCGCTGATGCGGGCGCTCGCGGCCGCGGCATCGGTCTCCGCCTGCTCTGCAGCATCAGCGGCGGCCAGCGCCTGCGCCTCCGAGATCCCCCGCCAGAGCGCTATGTGAGCCAGGTCTCGGCGCTCGGCCTTCTCGGGTCCGAGGTGCGAGCGGCAGTGGGCGCACACCACCTGGTCCGACGGCGAGGAGAACGTGAACGGCTGCAGCGATCCGCAGCAGAGGCAGCGCGCCTGGAGCGCGGTGTGCAGGGCGTAGTCGTGGGGCATCGCCCCCAGACTAGGCCGAGCTCCCTACTTCTTCGCGGCCTTGCGTGCTGTCTTCGCCTGTTTGGCCTGAACGTCCTCGGCCTTCATGATGACCTTCGTCTCGTCGAAGTCGCCGAGCACAGGTCTCCACCAATGGGCGTTGGGGTTGGAGTCGATGAGGATCATCCGCACCACGAGAGTCAGCGGCACGGCGAGGATCGCTCCGATCGGACCGAGGATCACCAGCCAGACGAGCACCGAGGCGAAGGTGATGGTCTGGCTGAGCGCCACGGCGTTGCCGACGATGCGGGGCTGCACGACCGACTGCACGATGGCGTTGATCACCCCGTAGATCACGATGATGGCCACGGCCGTCTGCCAACCGCCCACCAGGGCACCGAAGACGACCGGCGGGATGATGGCGATGAAGTAGCCGACGTTCGGGATGAAGCTGCACAGGAAGGACAGCAGGCCCCAGAGCAGAGCGCCCGGCACCTGCAGGATGAGCAGCGCCACCCAGTTGAGCACGCCCTGGGCGACGCCCAACCCGGTCGTGGCCACCATGTACTTGCGCACCCCGTGCGCGAAGCTCTCGAGGGCGGAGACCATGTGGGGGCGGCGCGGGCGCAGCTGGCGGAACAGCGTCTGGAGGTAGCCGGCGTCCATGGCCATGAGCAGCAGCAGCGTCAGGATGATGACCAGCGCGACGGTGATGTTCGTGATGCTTCCGAGCACTCCCGACACCAGACCGACCAGCTTGCTCGGATCGAATCCCTTCACGATGGCCTGCACCTGGTCGGCTCCGAAGCCCACCTGCGTCAGCCACTTTCCGATCGTCGCCCCGATGTCCTGGATCTGGGGAGCGAATTGGGGAAGCAGAGTCGCGAACTGGGCGAAGGCGACGATGAGCGCCGTCACGAACGCCGCCAGCAGGATGAAGACCGCGAGCACGACCGAGACTGTCGCGATCCCTCGCGGAACACCCCGCCGCTCCAGCGCGATGCGCAGAGGGTGAACGCAGATGGTCAGCACGAGGGCGAGGAAGATCGGCGCGACGACGCCCTGCGTCGCCGCGAGGCCGAAGCCCGTGATGGTGGCGCCGCCGAGTCCGATGAGGATCATGGCGTTGCGGTTGGGCGGAGCGCTGAGGTCCACGGCCTCCTCGAGGTCGTGATGGGGTTCGACCGGGGGCTTCTTCTTCCCGAACCAGAACACGTGCGCCTCCAACCCGGTGCGAACAGTGCGCGCGCGCCGTACGTGGCCACGATAGCGTGACCACTGTGCTCGCCTGAGCATGACTCACGAACATATTCGGCCCCGGAATGAGGACCACGGATGCTGCAGGCCATCGGCGCACTCCTCCCGATCTCCCTCGCGATGGCGCTGAGCTCCGTTCCCTTCCTGACGACGGTCATCCTGCTGCTGTCGCCGAAGCGTGACAGCACGGCGCTGCCGTACCTGCTGGTGTACGTGGTCGGGATGTTCGGCGTGGCCGCCGTGCTCAGCTTCGGGCTGGCCTCGCTGCCCCGCCACGTGCGTCGCGGAACGAGCCTCGGCGTCGTCGAGGTCGTGCTCGGGCTGCTCCTCATCGCTCTCGCGATCATCGAGTTCCTACGCACTCGCGGTCGCGAGCCCAAGACGTCGAACGCCATGCTCGACAGGGTGGCGACGTTCGGGGTCTGGCCTGCCGTCGGGTTCGCCCTGCTGCTCAATGTGCGCCCGAAGGCGCTCCTGCTCGCCACGGCCGCCGGGCTCGCGATCGGAACCGCGAACCTCAGTCCGGGCGAATGGTTGGCCTGCCTCATCCTGTACACGGTGCTGAGTTCCGTGACGGTGAGCGTGCCCGTCATCATGACGCTCGCGCGCCAGGAGGCGATGGCGGACAGGCTGGTGCGCATGCGCGACTACATCCTCGAGAAGAGCGGCGTGATCACGTTCATCGTGCTGCTCATGGTCGGCGTCACCATCTTCGGAGCCGGGCTGACGAACCTCTGAGCTCCGCTCGGCGACGGCCGAGCGCAGCGGCCGCCTCAAGCGCCGGTCACCGACGCTAGTGCTGCCCCTCGGCGGTCATCTCCAGGTCGGAACTCGGGGAATCGCGCTGCGTCGCGAGTGCTGTACCCGCCGCACCGCACACCAGGGCGATGGCGAACACCTGCACCAGGGTGAACTGCTCCGACAGGATGAGCCAACCGAAGATCGCCGCGATCACCGGACCGAACGACGTGATGATGGCGTACACGCGAGCCGGGATGCGACGGAGGATGAAGGTGTCGAGGCTGTAGGGCAGCGCCGATGACAGCACGCCGATGGCGATCAGCAGCCCGAGTACCCGCCAGTCGATCACCGAGATGTCGAGTGTGAGCAGCGCCGGGGGAAGCAGCAGCACCAGGCTCACGATGCTCGCGACGGTGAGGCCCTCGAGGCCGGGCAACCGGAGAGCGACGCGACGGGTCAACAGGATGTACGCGGCCCAGCTGGCCGCCGCGGTGAGCGCCAGCACGACGCCCCAGGCGTTGATGGTCCCGTCGAGACCGGTGAGCAGAACCACGCCGACGCCTGCCGCGAGAACGCAGATCACGTCGAGAAGCCGCCGCGATGTCGTCAGGGCGAGCAGGAGCGGCCCGAGGAACTCGATGGTCGCAGCGACGCCGAGTCCGAGCAGGTGCACGGACTCGTAGAACGCCAGGTTCATGACGGCCAGCACCACACCCAGCGCCGGGGCGGGCCAGAGCCGCACCCAGGTGAGTTCCGCCCGCTTCGGACGATAGAGGGGCAGCACCACGATCGCCATGACCACCTGCCGCACGGCCACCACGACGAACGATCCGACCACGGGGATGACGACGCCGGCCAGTGACGATCCGAGATTGATGCTCACCTCGGTGCCCACCTGGGTGAGCGCACCGACCGTCGCGCGGCGCGAGTCGGGTGCTGCGCCGGCGTTCGCCGCAGTCCGCTCGTCCGTCACTTCTCGATCCTAGGCGGGGCCACCGGCGTGCCCTCGACCGGCGGATGCGTCGGTGTCAGACTCGACGGGTCGAGAAAAGCACGCGGAAGGAGATCGTCATGGGTGTCGAGCAGTCCGGCGTCGCCCCGCGCGATCAGAAGCAGCACCCCGACATCAGGATCGACGTGGCCCCGACGACGGGCGCCACCATCGCCGCCGACGATGTCGCCGCCCCTCCACCCAGAACCGGGGACACGCTGGTCACCGTGCTCGTGGCCTTCGCGGCGAACGTGCTCATCGCGATCGCCAAGAGCGTCGCCGCTGCCATCACCGGGTCGGCCTCGATGCTCGCGGAGGCCGCGCACTCGTGGGCGGATGCCGGCAATGAGGTGCTCCTGCTGATCGCCGAGAGGCGGTCGCAGCGCGCGCCCGATGTGCGGCATCCGCTGGGCTACGGCAAGGACGCCTACATCTGGTCGATGTTCGCGGCGTTCGGGCTGTTCACGGCCGGCGCCGTCGTGTCGATCCAGCACGGCATCCAGGGGCTGCTCGACCCCGAGCCGGCCACCGACTACTCCATCGCCTACATCGTGCTCGGCGTCTCGTTCGTGCTCGAGGGCATCTCCTTCGTGCGAGCGCTGCGCGAGGCCCGCCAGAGCGCACGCGAGGTGCACCGCGGCACCCTGCAGCACGTCATAGCCAGTTCGAATCCGACCCTGCGAGCGGTGTTCGCCGAGGATGCCGCCGCCCTGATCGGGCTCGTCATCGCCTTCCTCGGCATCCTGTTGCACCAGCTCACGGGCTCGTCGACCTTCGACGCCATCGGGTCCATCGGCGTCGGCCTGCTCCTCGGCGTCGTCGCCATCGTGCTCATCAGCCGCAATCGGGCATTCCTCCTCGGAGAGGCGATCGGGGCTGAGGACGAGCAGGAGGTTCTCGCCAGGCTCCTCCACCGGCCCGACATCGATCGGGTGACCAGCCTGCACGTGGAGTTCATCGGTCCAGCACAGCTGTTCCTCATCGCGGCCGTCGATCTCGCCGGCAATGTGCGGGAGGACGCGCTCGCGCTGGAGCTGCGCCGAATCGAGAAGGATCTCGAACGCGATCCGCACCTGGCCCGCGTCGTGCTCACAGTGTCGGCATCGGACGAACCATCTCTGGGGGTAGTGCCGAAGCCGGAGTGACGGCTTTCGAAACATACTCATGGCAGCATGAACTCAGCGACGAGTGAGGGAGGGACGAGCCGATGACCGGCACGGATGATCCCGAACCGCGCGCACCGCGGCAATTGCCGTATCACCCTCCGCGCCACGGGCGGCTGCGCCGGTCGCACGCAGGCCTGTCCCTGCTGAAGGCCGTGGGCATGGCAGCGGCCGTGGCGGTGATCGCCGCCGGAGGCATCGGCGCCTTCGAGCTCGACCAGATCGGCCGCCAGGTGGCCGCGAACAGCATCGACATCTCCAACGGCACCGAGCCGGCCACTCCCCTGCCTGTGCCCCGTATCGGCGCCATCGAGGGCGGCTTCAACTTCCTCCTGGTCGGCACCGACAACGACGCGGCCCAGGGCGATGCGTACGGCGTTCGCGAGACCACCCTCAACGACGTGAACATCCTGCTGCACGTCTCAGCCGATCACACCTCCGGTGTCGTCGTCAGCCTTCCGCGCGACCTCATCGTGGAGCATCCCGACTGCGTCGATCCCGAGACGGGCGAGGAGTTCTACGCCATGTCGGCGGCGCCGCTGAACGAGGCCTGGTCGCGCGGCGGCCTCGGCTGCGTGGTCGCGACGGTGTCCGGGCTCACCGGCCAGCCCATCCCCTACGCCGGAACGATCTCCTTCAATGGCGTGATCGCGATGACGGATGCGGTCGGAGGCGTTCCCGTCTGCGTCGAGGAGGCCATCGACGACCCGGATGCAGCCCTCGTCCTCCCGGCCGGGACCTCGACCATCTCGGGAGCCACGGCACTCGGCTTCCTGCGCAGTCGCCACGGCGTGGGGGACGGCAGCGACCTGAGCCGCATCTCATCGCAGCAGACCTACATGTCCTCTCTCATGCGCACCATGAAGAGCGCGGACACGCTGGGCAACCTCGGCACGCTCTACAGTCTCGCTCGGGCGGCGACCGCCAACGTGAAGCTCTCGAGCAACCTCTCCAGCCTCGACTCCATCGTGGCCATGGCGTACGCCCTCAAGGACGTCGATCTCGACCGGTTGGTGTTCGTGCAGTACCCCGGTGGAACCGACGACGCGAACTTCCCGGGCAAGGTGGTCCCCGACACCGAGGTCGCCGACCAGCTGTTCGCCGCCATCTCCGCCGACCAGCCGATCGCCCTGGGTGAGAACTCGCTCGGCCGGGGCGCGATCCTCGATCCGAGCGCGACGCCGCCGGACCCCGCCACGCCGACGCCGCCGGCCACCGAGGACCCCGAGGTCATAGCCGCCGGCGTTCCGGAGGCTCCCGGCGCCGCGCCGTCGCAGGTCATCGAAGGCCTCACGGGTGTCACGGCGACCACGCAGACCTGCGCCGCCGCCTACAGCGGGTGACCCATGCCGCCCGCTGAGCGCGACGAGCGCATCCGGCAGCTGCAGCGTCGCCTGTACTCGGCCGATGCCGTGACGGATGCCTCCCGCGACGCCGTGATCGAGGAACTGCGAGCTCTCGAGGCGGAGCGGGCCGCGGAGCTGGGGCAGTCGGGGCTGCCCGCGGTCGGCGTGACGTCGTCGTCCGCGTCGACGGACGGTGGCGCCAGCGCAGCCCTGCCCGCGACCGCAGTCTCCTCACCGGCACCATCCACCCCTCGTGCTCGTCGCCGCAGCGGCATCCTGTTCGCCGCGGCGTGCGCCGTCGTCGCCCTCATCGTCGGTGTGGCCATCGGCGTCACGTCATCGCGCCCGATCAGCGATGCCGTCTCCGGAGCGCTCGGCGCGACGGCGACTCCGGAGCCGTCGGCAGCAGCCGTCGCCTTCGCCAGACCGCAGGGCCAGGCCGACGTCCCCGACATCCCACTCGGCGACAGATTCGTCGCCGGATCCTTCCGCCAGCTGCTCGAAGCCGGCCTCGACACCCTCTACCTCGCCCGCAACGTCGACGACGAGATCTGCCTGATCGTCGTCATCCAGACGCAGGACTTCGCGGCCACGTGCAGCCCGGAGGCCGACATCGATGCGAGCGGCCTGCAGCTGAGATGGCAGAGCATGACCCCCTATCGCGACCTTCCCGGGCAGCCGAACGTGAGCGATTTCGCCTTCACCTGGCATCCGGACGGCACGTCGTCGATGGAGGCATCGGACTGAAGGGCACTCGTTCTCGCCCGTGACGCAAGGGGGTGAAATCCTGGGTGCGGCGGGCGTACTGTGAAGAGTCGCGGCGACCACGCCGCATGGTGGGAAGGATGACTATGGCGATCAACGACGAGGACATCACGAACGAGGCCGCTGGCGGCGGCGAAGGCGTCGCGGACGGCGGAGCCAACCCGGGCGGCCACGACGGCGGAGCAGACGGCTCGGCCTCGGGCGGCGAGGGCCCGGCTGACGGCGGCGCGAACCCCGGTGGCCACGACGGCGGAGCAGACGGCTCTGCCGGCGAGGGCACAGCCGACGGGGGCGCGAACCCCGACGGCCACGACGGCGGCGCCGACGGCTCTGCCTGAGATGAACGACACGGAACGCGGGCCGGGCGACCGGCCCGCGCTTTCGCGCTGCATCCGAGTTCCGGCCGACGAGTTCGCCCGGGAGTACTGGGGCCGGCGACCACTGCTCTCCGAGGCCGCAACCCTGAGCGGGGCCTTCGACGACCTGTTCTCAACGGATGCCGTCGACGAACTCGTGACCGAGCGCGGCCTCCGCACCCCCTTCATCCGCATGGCGCACGAGGGTTTGGTGTTGAAGCCCGAGTCGTACACAGCGCCCGGCGGTTTCGGCGCCGAGGTGGGTGACCAGGTCAGCTCCGACAAGGTTCTGGCCGAGTTCGCCGCCGGCGCCACCATCGTGCTGCAGGGCCTGCATCGGCTCTGGCCCCCACTCATCGACTTCACCAGGCGACTCATCGATGACATCTCTCATCCGGCTCAGGTGAACGCGTACGTGACTCCGGCGTCGTCGCGCGGCTTCGACCCGCACTACGACGTGCACGACGTGTTCGTGCTGCAGATCAGCGGTGAGAAGCACTGGCGCATCCATGCCCCCGTGCACGTCGACCCCCTGCGGGATCAGCCGTGGAGCGACCACAGCGCCGCCGTGTCCGAGGCGGCGACCCACGCACCCGTCATCGACGCCGTGCTGCGTCCTGGCGACGCCCTCTACCTGCCGCGCGGCTGGATCCACTCCGCCGAGGCCCTCGGAGACACGTCGGTGCACCTGACCATCGGCATGGCCGCCTACACACGCGCCGACGTCGTGCAGACGCTCGTCGCGGCTGCCGCCGATTCACAGGCCCTGCGCTCCTCTCTTCCGCTGGGCATCGACCTGACGGATGCCGCAGCCGTGCGCGCCATCGTCGAGCAGACGGCGGAGCAGCTCGTCGCCGTGCTCGAGTCGGCGCGGGCCGACGACGCAGCAGCAACGACCACGGCCTCCACCGTCGCCCGCCGATTGTCGTCGCGGCTGATGGCGGCGACCCGCCCCGAGCCGATCGCTCCCCTCGCCACCGTCGACGCGATCGCGCACCTCACCGCAACCACCCGGGTGCGCTGGCGCGGATCGCTGGGCGCCCGCGTCGAGCAGGTCGGAGACAAGGTGAGGCTAGTCTCGCGGCTCACCACCCTCACGCTTCCCGGTGAGGCGGCAGCGGGTCTCCGGCATCTGATCACGGGCGTCGCGACAGCCGTCGCCGACATTCCCGGCCTCGACGAGTCGGATGCCCTGGTCGTGGCGCGGCGCCTGCTGCGCGAGGGCTTCCTCGTGGCGCTCGAGTGACGACCCGGCCGGCGGCCTCGTGAGCACGGACGGACCGTTCGGCGACAGCGGGTGGCAGCCGTGCAGCGACCGTGCGCGCGAGCGAGGGGACCCACTCGCCGGTACCGGTTCGCGCGGCATGCAGTGGTTCCTCATCGAGGTCTCCGGACCGTGGGGATCGCGGGCGTTTCTTGACCCGCCGTTCGACACCACGCTGGGGCGAGCGCTCATCCAGCGCATCGAGGGCGCCGGCATGCGCCCTCTCGCCATCCGTCGCACCGGACGCCGCCCCGAGCAGACCTCGTGGTCGTGGGCGAGCGTCGACTCCCGGCCCGGGCAGGAGTCCGTGCGCTGGGGATCGGTCGACCGACCGGAGCACTTGCTCGACGTTCCGCTCGACGGCTCGACGGGTGAGGCATCCGACCGGCCGATCTTCGCCGTCTGCGCCCACGCGCGCCACGACCAGTGCTGCGCCGTGCGCGGACGACAGGTCGTCACGACGCTCGCACAAGCCTTCCCCGAGGAGACCTGGGAGTGCTCGCACCTGGGCGGTGACCGGTTCGCCGGCACGCTCGTGATGCTGCCGCACGGGCTGTACTACGGCAACGCCGACGATGGAGACGCCGTGCGCATCGCCGACGCCTACCTCGACGGGCGCGTCGTCGAGGAGCACTATCGCGGACGAAGCTCGCTGTCGCATCCCGTGCAGGCGGCGCAGCACTACGCACGACTGGCGCTCGGGGACGAGGGCATCGAGGCGTACCCGCCGCTCGACGAGCAGGCGACGACCGGGCACGACGGACGGGCGGGGTGGACGGTGTCCCTCGGAACTGATGCCGGCCCCGTGACAGTCGAGCTCACGGAGTCATCGTCCGACCCCCTGCTCTCGACCTGCTCGGCCACCCGGCAGCTGCGGGTGAGGCAGTACGAGCTGGCGGCACTGACCCCGCCCGTGTCCGCTCCGCTGGCCCCGCTGGTCGAGTAGGGCCCGACCCCCACCCGCTGGTCGAGTAGCGCCCGACCCCCACCCGCTGGTCGAGTAGCGCCCGACCCCCACCCGCTGGTCGAGTAGCGCCCGACGAAGTCGGACGCGTATCGAGACCACCCTCACACGCCCCCGCCCCCGCCCCCCGCTCGCTGAGGGCCGAGCGCAGCGACCGCCCGAAGCGCATCGAACGGCGCGCAGGCTTCAACCGCGGGCTCCGCCCGGGCCTCAGCGAGCGGGCGCCTCCGCCGCATACGCGCGCTGCTCCGGACACGTCGTGAGGATGCGCTCGATCGCGTCGTGCTCCGCCTGCGTGACCCAGAGTCCGTAGGCCGACTTGACCGAGACCTGCCGCGCGACGTAGCTGCAGCGCACCGACTTCTGCGCCGGAAGCCAGGTGGCGGCGTCACCGTCGCCCTTCTGCATGTTCGAGCGCCCGTCGACGGCCAGCAGGTTGAGTGGGTCGTTGGCCAGGGCCTCGCGCTGCACCTGCGTCAGCTGCTGGGCACCCGTCTGCCAGGCGTTCGACAGCGCCACGAGATGGTCGATCTGCACGAGGGCGCTCGTGTCCTGTCCTCGCACGAACTCGATGGTCGCGCCGGTGTACGGGGAGACGAGCGTCCCGGTCATGACCTTGCACGGCCCCGCCTTCGCGATCGCGATGAGATCCCGGGCCAGCACGTCGTTCCGGGTGTCGCAGCCGTTGCGGTCGATGTCCTTCCAGGCGTGTCCGAAGTCGCCCTCCCGGTCGTATCCGGTCTTGGGGGCTCGCCCCTTGATCGGCAGGGCCTCGAGCACGGCGAGCGCGGTGCCGACAGGGGAGGGAGTCGGTGTGGATGTGGACGTGGGCGTCGCGTTCGGTGTCGGTGAGGCCGCCCGCGAAGGCGTCGGGGTCGCCACCGCGGACGATCTCGGGGACGAGCCCGCGGAGGGAGAGCGCGACGATGACGGGGCAGCATCCGTCGCGCTCGATCCCGCGCCCGCTGGGCCTCCCAGTCCGGGATCGCCGGCGAGCCCGACACTGACGATGGCGATCACGCACGCGGCGATGACCGATGCCACGCCAGCGAGGCGGGCTCGGGTCGCGCGTGGGCGCGTGGAACGGGGTTTCATCTGCAGAGCCTCGGCAAGCTGGTGGTCGTCGTGCGGGCGGATCGCCCCCGAGACGCTATCAAGTGACGACGGGCCGAGCGCCCGTCGCCACGGCGGTCATGCTCGTTGTGGGGGTGGCCTCCGAGCGCCTAAGCCCGGACGAGTCAGCGGATTTCACCACGAGAACAGCCCGAATCCGCCCGTTCCCCTGCCGCAGGCACGCCGGACTCCGCTGACTCGTACGCGTCGCCGAGCTGAGAAGCGAGCGTCACCCGCGCAGAGCGAGCGCGAACGGGAGCACGTCCGGAACGCCGGCCCGGCGCAGCTCGCGGGCGGCAACGGTGAGGGTCCAGCGACTGTCGACCAGGTCGTCGACGAGCAGCACCGGCCCGGACGCCGCCGTGGCCAGGTCGAGCGTCGAGGTGTCGAAGCGGTCCCAGAGCCCGCCGAGGCGGTACACGCTGTTTCCGCCGGGTTCACCGGTCGGGCCGCCGTTGCGCGTGCCGAGCTCGCCCAGGTAGGGCAGGCGGCCGACGCTTGCGAGGCCCCGGGCGAGCGAGTCCACGAGCAGCGGATGCCGCCGCGACGGCACCGCCACCACTCCGACGGGACGCGTGACCCAGCCCCACTCAGCGAGCACCCGCACGCAGGCGTCGAGAACGGCTGGCGAGACTGCGGCATCCGGTGCTCGTGCCGCGAAGACGGCACGCAGGGTGCCGCCCCACCCCAGGTCGGTGAGGCGGGCGAGAGCGCGGCCCTCGAGCATCCGCTCGTCGACGGCGATGCGTCCTTTGACCGGAACGCCGAGCTTGTCGGCTCCGGTCGGCCACTGCGCACGGGGGTCGATGGGAACCCCGACGCGGTCGAGAGCCGACGACGCCGTGGCCGCTGCTCCCTCGGCGAGGTCCTTCGGGTACCAGATGCCCGCGCAGTTGTCGCAGCGACCGCACGGCGCCGCCGTCTCGTCGTCGAGGGCCCGCTGCAGGAACTCCATGCGGCAGCCGGTCGTCGTCTCGTACTCCAGCATGTGCTGCTGTTCGGCCGTGCGCTCCGCTGCGATGCGGGCGTAGCGCTCGGCGTCGTAGGTCCACGGCTGCCCGGTGGCGATCCAGCCGCCCTGCACCCGCTTGACGGCCCCATCGACGTCGAGCACCTTGAGGAGCAACTCGAGCGGGGTACGACGGATGTCGACCAGCGCCTCGAGCGCGGGGGTCGACGTCGGCGTCGATGAGGCAGCCAGCTCGGCGATCACCCGTTCGGCCCGGATCTGGTTGGGCATCGAGGCGGTGGCGAAGTAGTGCCAAATGTCCGGATCCTCCCGGCCGGGCAGCAACAGGACGTCGGCGTTGTCGGTGGCGCGGCCGGCGCGGCCGACCTGCTGGTAGTAGGCGACGGGCGACGACGGCGCGCCGAGGTGCAGCACGAACCCCAGATCGGGCTTGTCGAAGCCCATGCCGAGTGCGCTCGTCGCGATGAGCGCCTTCACCTCGTTGCGCTTCAGCATGCCCTCGGACTCCTCGCGCTCGCCCGGGTCGGTCTGCCCGGTGTAGGCGCGCACGTTGTGGCCCGCCTGGCGCAGCAGCCTCGCGGTGTCCTCGGCTGCTGCAACCGTGAGCGTGTAGATGATGCCAGATGCCGGGAGCTCACCGAGATGGCTGAGCAGCCAGGCCAGGCGCGCCTGGGCGTCGGGAAGCCGCAGCACCCCCAGGCGGAGCGATGCCCTGGCCAGCGGGCCGCGGATGGTCACGACGTCGACGGCAGTGCCGTCGGCACCGGCGCCGAGCTGCTCGGCCACGTCGGCGACGACCCGGCTGTTGGCCGTCGCCGTGGTGGCCAGCACCGGCACGGACGCCGGCATGCGGGCGATGAGGTCGCGCAACCGCCTGTAGTCCGGCCGGAAGTCGTGCCCCCAGTCGCTGATGCAGTGCGCCTCGTCGACGACGAGCAGTCCGACGCGCTGCACGAGGGCTGGCAGCTGCTGCTCGCGGAAGGACGGGTTGTTCAACCGCTCGGGTGAGACCAGCAGCACGTCGACCTCGTCGGCGGCCAGCTGGGCGAGCACCTCGTCCCACTCGTGGGCATTCGTGGAGTTGATGGCGACGGCGCGCACGCCGGCACGGGCCGCGGCCGCGATCTGGTCGCGCATGAGCGCGAGCAGGGGCGAGACCAGGATGGTGGGGCCGGCACCCCGCTGGCGCAGCAGCAGGGTCGCCACGAAGTAGACCGCCGATTTGCCCCACCCCGTGCGCTGCACCACGAGGGCGCGTCGGCGGTCGTCGACGAGAGTCTCGATGGCCTCGAACTGCCCCTCGTGGAACTGGGCCTCGTCGTTGCCGACCAGTCGACGGAGAACGGAGAGGGCGGCATCCTTCGTCGATTCGGTCATCAGTCCATGCTCGCAGAAATGTCCGTCGGCGACCGGTGGCGTCCACGCACGCTGCGCTGGCCGCTGGCCGCTAGTCGCGTCGGGCTGCTAGTCGCCCTTGGGCACGCAGATCGCCGCGGCTTTCAACTTGTCGGCCATCTGTTCGGCCGACCACGGGAGCTCGATCACCGGCTTGTCGAGGCCCGACTTGGCCGCGGCATCAGTCCTGGCCCCGAGCGAAGCCAGCTGAAGCGCGAAGTTCTTCGCGAACTCGCGGCCCGCGGTGGCGTTGTTCAGCATGACGACCACCGTGAGCCCACTGCTGGGGTCGGAGTATGCGGCGCTGATGTAGCCGCCGAAGTTGCCGGAACCGCCGCGCAACGGACCGATCTGGGTGCCGCCGTAGCCCTGGCGCTCCCACTGCGGAGCTTCGCCTCCGAGCGGCACGGTCTTCCACTGGAGCTTGTGGGTCTTCTCGGTGAGCGTCGTCCCCGACGCGAGCGACTGAACGAGGACCTTGAGCTCCGGCACCGTCGACACAGCGCCGCCCGAGGTGCCTGCCATGGACGGCGAGAGCTTCGAGACGGCACGGATGGCGTCGCACTTCGGCGCACCGTCGACGACCGGGGTGACGTACCCGGCCGGGTGAGCGCCGGGAACCTCGATGGTGGACTCGCCGGGAATGGTGGTCTCGTCGAGGCCGAGAGGATCGAGCACGTACTGCTTCTCGAGGTCGCTCCAGCTGCGCCCGGTCGCCGCCTCGAGGGCGAGCCCGAGCAGCATGTAGCCACCGTCGGAGGGCGCCCACTTCTCACCGGGAGCTCCGGTGCGCGGCAGGGCGAGGGCGTTGGAGACGATCTCGATGGGCGGCCAGGGGCGCTCGGGATTCTTGGAGAACTGGGCGCCGAGGGCTCCCCGGGTGTCGGCGATGCCCGACGTGCCCTGGCAGAGCTGGCCGAGGGTGATCCCGGCGGTGCCCGGGATCGACGGAAGGACGTGCGAGACGAAGTCGTCGAGGCTAACGACCTTCTCATCGACGAGTCTCATGAGAACCGTGCAGGTCATGCCCTGCGTCAGTTCGCCGATGCGGAAGTGGGTGTCGGTGGTGACGGGAGACTTGTCCTTGAGGCCGAGCTTGCCGCTGGCGGCCAGCCATTGGCCGCTCCACGGTGCCCACACGCCGGCGACTCCACCCGTCGCGTCGGAGAGTGCGATCGCGTTCTTCAGAGCGTCGCTGAGAGATTCCTCGACGCTCGCGCCGAACGGCGTGTCGACCTGCTCTGGAAGGGCGGCGCGAGCGGCGCCGGTGCTCGAACACGCGGTCACGACAAGGGCGACGACCGCGAGGATCGCCGCACTGGCGAAGCCACGCGCTCTTGTCCTGCCGGTCACTTCGATCCCCCTCGAGTTCCGCTCACTAGATCCTAACCGCGCGGGCCATCACGCCCTGTGCACGGCGTATAACGAACGGCTCCCAATCCGATAGGTGCTCCTGCGGCGAACCCTCTGAGCGCGACAGGAGTCACGCATGATCTGCGAGGCGGATGCCGCGCCGACAAGAATCTGGAGGCGAAAGCCATGAATTCCTCACCCAACCGCATCGTCGGAGTCATCTTCGGCGCCGTCTACCTCCTCGTGGGAGTCCTCGGCTTCTTCGTCACCAACGGAGTCGACTTCGTGGCGACCCGAGGCGGCCTCCTCCTCGGCATCTTCGAGGTGAACCCGTTCCACAACATCGCCCACCTCCTCATCGGCGCGGTGCTGCTGATCGGCGGACTCTCGAGCGTGAAGGCCGCGAAGGGCGTGAACACCGTGATCGGCGCCGCCTACCTGCTGCTCGGCATCGTCGGCTTCTTCCTGGCCGGCACCTCGGCGAACATCCTGGCGCTCAACACGCCTGACCACTTCCTGCACCTCGCCAGCGCGATCCTGCTGCTCGGCGTCGGTCTGGGAGCCGAGCGCGGCGTTCGCACGAACGCGGCCGTGGCGTAACTGCCATGAGCGCTCGGATGAGCCGCCCGCGCCCCTCGATGGCTCCGGTCCCCCCGGCCGCAGTGACCGAGTCGGCCGCGACGACCCCGGCTCCTGTTCCATCAGAGACGTCGCCGTTCCCGTCGGCGTCCCTGGTGGCACGGGCCTGGCCACCGCTCGCGGCCTTGGGCGCGGGTCTCATCCACCTCGCCGTCGCGGCGAGCGCCCCGGCGGTACTCGCGGTGCTGCTCGCCGCGATCGGCATCGCCGAGGTCGCATGGGGCATCGCCGTGCTCCGCGCCGGGCACCCTGTTCTCCTCCGACTGGCGCTCGTCGTGTCGTCGGCGTCGTCGGCGCTGTGGGTGGGCGTCGCTTTCTCCCTCGTGGCCGTCGGAGCCGCCGAACCGGCAGCATCCGTTCCCCTGATCCCCCTTCTTGCGGCGACACTGTTCACGCTGTCCGTCGCAGGAATCTGCGCACGATCGCTGCGACGAACGGATGCGGCCGCCACCGTAACCGCATCAACCGGTTCCATCGGCCCGGCCACGCCAGCCGCGGGTGCGCCACAAGCATCCGTCGCCCCGGTCCCGGCCTCCAGCGGATGGCGCTTCGTCGGAGCCTTCGCGGCGAGCGCCGCTCTGGTGTCGGCCATCGCGACCCCTGCTCTCGCCGCCACCGAAGCCGGGCAGTACGCCCACCCGCACGGCGAGCACAGCGTGGAGCTCGTCGTTCCCGGCCACGAGCACTAGGCGCCAGCCTCCCCGCTCGAGAAGGCAGGCGCCGCCGAATCGGATGCGCCGTCAGAGCGCGGCGTCGGCCTCGATCGCCGGGATCTGCGTCGCCGAGTCCATGAATCGGCGCACGTCGTCATCGACGATGATGTCGCTGGGGCGCAGGGGACGCGTGAGGTAGAGCCCCTCGAGCCGGGTCAGTCTGCTCAAGGCGACGTAGGTCTGGCCGGGGCTGAACGCCCGCGGACCGAGATCGACGATGGCGGTGTCGTAGCTGGCGCCCTGCGACTTGTGGATGGTGACGGCCCAGGCCAACCGCAACGGGAACTGCGTGAACTCCGCGACGATGTCCTTCGAGAGCTTCTTGGTGGTGGCGTTGTAGGTGTACTTGAACTTCTCCCAGGTCGCCGGCTCCACGTGATGCACCTCGCCGTCGACCTCGACCTGCACGGTGTCGGTGATGCCCGTGACCACGCCGATGGTGCCGTTCACCCAGCGCGGCCCGCCGTCGATGGCCGAGTCGTTGCGCAGGAACATGACCTGGGCGCCCACCTTGAGCTCGAGCTTCAGGTCGGCCGGGTACGCGCGGCCGGCGAAGTCGCCGGAGATGTCGGCCTCGTTGGCCTGCGACTTGCCTCTCAGTCGGGCGAGGGCCGATGCGTTGATGCGGTTGACGGCGTCGTTGCGCGTCGCGAGCGTGATGGCGCCCTCCTCGGGCAGCGGCCTGCGCGCTCCCATGTAGTTGAGTCGTCCGCCCACCTCCGCCGTGACCTGGCCGTGCCGCACGGCGTTCAGCATGTGCCGGAACTCGGCGTCGTTCTGGCGGTGGATCTGCCCGAGTTCGAAGATGCGCAGGTCGGCCTCCTGCCACACCTTGGCGTCGAAGAACCACATCGACCTGTAGTGGTCGGTGAAGTAGGCGCGCTCGTCGGCGTCTCCCGGCACCGGTGCCAGCTGGTACGGGTCGCCGAACAGCACCACCTGCACCCCGCCGAATGCCGTGAATGGCTTCTTGCGAGCCTGACGGAGGCTCCGGTCCATGGCGTCGATGAGGTCGGCGCTCACCATGCTCACCTCGTCGATGACCAGAGTGTCGATGGTGTTCAGCAGCTTGCGGGTGGCATCGTTCTGGTCGATGTCGTGGTCGGCGATGAGGCCGATCGGCAGCCGGAACAACGAGTGGATCGTCTGTCCGCCCACGTTGAGAGCTGCCACCCCGGTGGGCGCGGCGATGACGATCTGCTTCTCGGTGTGCCAGTTGAGGTGATTGAGCAGGGTCGATTTCCCCGTGCCGGCACGACCCGTCACGAAGACGTGGTCGCGGGTGGCCTCGATGGCCTCGAAGACCGCGGCCTGCTCGGCCGACAGAGCGGGGACTGACACAGCGGCCTTTCACGACGGAGACGGTCATCCCACTGTACTGTCCGGGTCGCGTCGGGGCTCGGCGGCGAGGCCCACCATAGAATGACCACGTGGAACCGGGGTGGGACGAGGAGCGCGACGGCGCGCCTGCATCCGCGCCCCCTCCTGAACCGGAGATCGCACCCGAGCCGACGCCGGCCTCCGATCCCGAGGCTCTCCCGGCCATCGTGCAGGGCCCGGAGCCGGAGCCGGCCCTCGTGCATCCCTCGGACGATCCGGACATCGAGCCGACCTCGGTTCCTGCGACGAGCCCTTTCGGCATCACCGTTCCCGTGCCGATCGTCTCGGACCGCGAACTGGGCATCGGGCACCACGGTGCCCACGCCGCCGGAGATCCGGGCCCCCGCCTCGGTGCCTACGTGGCCGGCACGGCCGTGTTGCCGGAGCCGGCATCCGTGACGACGCAGAGCCGGGTAACGAATCCCGCCGCGGCGGTGCTGCTCTGGCTGACCCTCGCCCTGCTCCTCATCGCTGCACTCCTCGCCACGGTCGGGTCGCTCAACCGCGGCATCTACAGTGCGGCCGGGTTCGTGGAGCAGTACCTCTCGGCCATCGAGGACGGCGACGCAAGCGCGGCTCTGTCCATGCCGGGGGTGCGTATCGCCCCGGAGGACCTCGCATCGGCCGGGCTGCCGCCGAAGTCCGCCGACACGCTGCTGCGCAGCTCGGTTCTGCGCGGACCGAGCTCGGTCGAGCTGGTGAGCGACACGAACGACGACGAGGGGCACCACAGTGTCACCTACCGGGTGAAGCTGGGCGGCACCACCGAGACGATGACCTTCGACGTCGAGCGCGCTGGAAGCTGGGGCGGGGTCTTCCACTCCTGGCGGTTCGCCACGAGCCCCATCTCCGCCCTCACCGTGACGGTGCTCCACGACGACACCTTCACCGTCAACGGGCTCACGCTCGACGCTCGCGCCCACGCGGCACCCGACGCCGCCCCGAGCTTCAACAACTCGGCCGACTACCTGGTGCTGGCGCCGGCCCTCTACGAGTTCAGCCGATCGTCGCTGCAGCTGGAGGCCAAGCCTCAGGACGTGACCGTGACGAAGGTCGGCACTCAGGATGTCTCCATCGACGTGCAGCCGACGCAGGCCTTCGTCGACGAGGTGCAGGCCGAGATCAACGGATTCCTCGACCAGTGCGCCACCCAGAAGGTGCTGCAGCCCACGGGCTGCCCCTTCGGCACCGTGATCGACGACCGGGTCATCAGTGATCCGGTCTGGAGCATCGTGAGTTACCCCGAGGTGACCCTCACTCCGGATGACACGGCCTTCCAGATGCCGTCCACGCAGGGGATCGCGCACATCTCGGTCGGAGTGCAGTCGCTCTACGACGGCGAGGAGTCGACCGTCGAGCGCGACGAGGGCTACTCGATGGGCGCCACGGTCGTGATCGGGCCGGACGGCAACCTCAACATCCAGCTGCACTGACCCCCCCCCGTCCGCTGATCGAGTAGCGCCGGACGCAGCCCCTCTCCGCCGATCGAGTAGCGCCGGACGCAGCCCCCTCCGCCGATCGAGTAGCGCCGGACGCAGTCCCTCCGCTGATCGAGTAGCGCCGGACGCAGCCCCCTCCGCCGATCGAGTAGCGCCGGACGCAGCCCCCTCCGCCGATCGAGTAGCGCCGGACGCAGTCCGACGCGTATCGAGATCACACCATCAGCGCACCCCGCACGGGAGCCACCCGTCCCGTGGTCTCGATACGCGTCCTCGCTTCGCTCGGTCGCTACTCGACCAGCGAGCCGACCTCAGCGAACCGACGTGTCCCGCTGCGCCATGGCCTCGAGGCGGGCGTTGTAGGCCTCGAGCTCGGCCTCGTTGGTGCGGTCGGCGTTGCGGTCGCGGCGCTTGGTCTCGCGCTCGTCGGCCCGGCTCCACTGGATGGCCACGGCGATGGCCAACGCCACCGTCGGGATCTCGCCCACGCTCCACGCGATGCCACCGCCCAGCTGCTGGTCGGCGAGCGCATCCGTTCCCCAGCCCATCGCGCCGTACCAGTCGGCGAGAAGCAGCCCGGTGCCGGTCATGATCGCCAGACCGAAGAAGGCGTGGAACGCCATGGTGAGCAGGAGGAGCAGCAGCCTGAACGGGTACGGAAGCCTGTAGGGCACCGGGTCGATGCCGATGATGGACTGCACGAACAGGTAGCCGGTGAGCAGGAAGTGCCCCGTCATCCACTCGTGCCCGAGGTGGTCGGTGGTCGCCCAGCTGAACAGGGTCGTGTAGTAGAAGATCCAGAGGCTCGAGGCGAAGAGCACGGCCGCGACGATGGGATTGGCGATGACGCCGGCGAAGCGCGAGTGCACGGCGAGCATGATCCACTCGCGGCCGCCTCGGCTGCCGTCCTTGCGCGGGCGGATGCTCCGCAGGGCCAGGGTGACCGGGGCGCCGGGAACCAGCAGAACGGGCACGCCCATGGTGAGCACCATGTGGGCGAGCATGTGGGCGCTGAACAGGTACTGGCCGTACAGGTTCACGGCGCCGTTCGTCACGTAGAACAGCACCACGAGTCCGGCGAGCCACGAGATGGTGCGGAAGACGGGCCACTTGTCGCCACGACGGTGCAGTCGCCAGACCCCGGCCAGGTAGAAGAACGCGCCGAAGGCGCAGGCCAGCACCCAGAGCAGGTCCCAGTTCCACTCCGTGAGGTAGCGGCTGCCCGTGAGCACCGGCGGCAGCGGCTCCCCGGTGAGCAGCTCGGCGGGGGTTCCGGCACCTGGTGGTGTCTCGGCGATCGGGGTAGCGGTGCGGGCCAACGCGGCAGCCAGACCGGCGGCGATGCCCATGAAGGCGAGCTCGACGACCACGATGCCCCAGAACCAGCCGCGGGCGCTGCCCGTGCCCTTCTCGGCCGAGCGGGCGATGCGTCCGATCGCGTAGCGACGCTGCACGGCTCCGAAGCATCCGAGAGCCAGGAGGGCGGCGATCTTGCCGAACACCAGAACCCCGTAGGGCGTGAGCAGGTTGTCGAAGGTGCCGATGCGCAGGGCGGCACTCACGTAGCCGGATGCCGCCACCACGATGAAGCAGATGAGGGCGACGGTCGAGTACCGGCCGAGCACGACGACGAGGCGGCCGGGCTGCAGCTTCGTGCGCAGCAGCACGATGGTGAGCAGACCGCCCAGCCAGACCGCGGCGAACACCAGATGCAGGCCGAGCGCGATAATGGCGGCGTTGTGACCGGCGGTGCCTGCCGCGTGGCCCTGCTGCGCCATCGGAACCAGCGCGGCGATCGCGACGACGGTCACGAAGACCAGGGCCGTGTGGTTGCGCACGGCGAAGCACAGCACTGTCACCAGGGCGCCGATGAGGGTGGTGGCGAGCCAGGCCTGGCCCAGGGGGATCGCGGTGAGGAACTGGCTGAGCGTGGCTCCGAAGCGATCGTCGAGGGTCACCGGGGTGTTGGTGACCGAGAGGAAGGTGAGGAACCCGGTGGCTCCGGCCGCCACCGTGAAGACGCCGGCGGATGCGGCTGCCACGTCGAGCGCCCCATCGAACTCGTCCTCATCGGGACTCAGCGCCCAGCACACCAGCACGAGAGCGCCGATCATGCCGGCTGCACCGAGGTTCACGAGCAGCTTCGCGGCGGGAAGACCCCATCGCACGACGGCGCCCGGATCCTCCAGGGCCTGCGGTGCCGCTCCCCCGCCGTAGCCGAGGGCGGCGATGAGCGCGACCAGCGCTGCCGCCACGAGCACGGCGGGGCCGAGCACTCGGGCGGATCGCTTCACCTGACAAGTCTACGTTCCAGCTCCGGCCGATCCCTTCCGCTCAGCCCCCCGCTCCGCCGGTCGAGTAGCGACCGAGCGCAGCGAGGACGCGTATCGAGACCACGTCGAGAACCGACCGCCATGTCGAGGAGCGCCGTCGTTGACGGATCTCGATACGCGTCGGACTGCGTCCGGCGCTACTCGATCAGCGGGGCCGCCGGTTAACGACGCGAGGGGCCCGGCCGAAGCCGGGCCCCTCGCGGGCGTGGTGCAGAGACTACTTGGCAGCAGCCTTGAGCTTCGAACCAGCCGAAACCTTGACCGAGTAACCGGCAGCGATCTCGATGGTGGCGCCGGTCTGCGGGTTGCGGCCCGTGCGTGCAGCGCGGTGGGTGCGCTCGACAGCGAGCCATCCCGGGATCGAGACCTTGACGTCGTTGCCGACCGACTCGGCGAGAGCGTCGAAGAAACCGCCGAGAACGCCGTCGACCGTGGCCTGGCTCTGACCCGTTGACGCAGCGATCTTTGCGACGAGCTCGGTCTTGTTAAGCGACTTGTCAGCCATTGAGTGTCCTCCTCGGACGTACATCTGCGTGCCGACTCGATTTCGAGCCGTACAGCTTTTCGAGATGGCGGGGTGGGCGCTTCCGCCTGCCCCTCTTGGTCGGATGACCGCCTCGAATGTAACAGAGATCCGCGAGATTCCGCGGATTTCGGGCCCGTATGGGCGTTCGCGACACGCGGAATCGGTCGCATTGGCCACATTCGTCTCTTCAGTCGCCCCCGGATGCGGCACATCGGGGTCGTTTCAGCGTCCACGCCGTCCGCCGGCATCCGCGGGTCGACCGTTAAACACCGAACGGGATGCCGATATGAAATCGGCATCCCGTTCAGGATGTTCAGGCCATCAAGGCGAGAGTGGTTGCTACCAGCTCGACTTGGTGATGCCGGGCAGCTCGCCACGGTGTGCCATGTCACGGAAGCGGACGCGCGAGACGCCGAACTTCGTGAGGACACCGCGGGGGCGGCCGTCGATGGCGTCGCGGCTGCGAACGCGGATGGGCGAAGCGTTGCGGGGAAGCTTCTGGAGGCCGACGCGAGCTGCCTCGCGCGACTCGTCGGTTCCGTTGGGGTCGACGAGAGCCTTCTTCAGCTCGGCGCGCTTCGTGGCGTAGCGCGCGACGATGACCTTGCGCTGCTCGTTGCGGGCGATCTTGCTCTTCTTAGCCATATGTTTAGCGCTCCTCGCGGAAGTCGACGTGCTTGCGCACTACGGGGTCGTACTTCTTGAGCACGAGACGATCGGGGTTGTTGCGACGGTTCTTGCGGGTCACGTAGGTGTAACCGGTGCCTGCCGTCGAACGGAGCTTGATGATGGGACGGATGTCCTGCTGCTTTGCCATTAGATCTTCACCCCACGAGCGAGAATGTCCTTGACGACGGACTCGATGCCACGGGCGTCGATGACCTTGATGCCCTTGGCGCTGACGTTCAGGGTGACGCTACGGCGAAGCGACGGGACGTAGTACGTCTTGCGCTGCACGTTCGGGTCGAAACGACGCTTGGTGCGTCGGTGCGAGTGCGAGATGTTGTGACCGAAGCCGGGAACGGCTCCTGTCACCTGGCACACTGCTGCCATTGTGATTCCTCCAATACCGAGGGGCGGTTGCCCCTCCCAAGATCTCTTGTCGGCATGCGTTTCCCCCGGGTTCTTTCGAGTCGGGGAGGCGGCATACGAATCCAGGCGCTGAGATCACGCCTAGCCAAGGGGAGAGTCTACGCTATCGACGGCGTGTCGCGCAAAACGCGGTCGGCTTGGGAGTAGGAGGCATCCGTTCCGACGCCAGCTCCGAACTCCTCCCATGATCGCAGAGCAGACCTCGACGGCCTACGCGCCGTTCGGCCTCGTCACGCACGCAGCCGACCTCGATCTCGAGACGCACACCGTGCACACCGCCATCGGGGAGCTGCGGGTGCAGACCGGCCGACGGGATCGGACCGACGAGACCGCCACCCTGATGCTGCACGGTGCAGCCGGATCATGGACGACCTTCACTCCGCTGCTGCAGGCCGTCGAGCTGCGGGGCGACCGCGCTCTCGACAATCTCGTGATCCCCGACCTCCCGGGGTGGGGTGCGAGCCCGTTTCCCTCGGATGCCGCCCACTTCACGATCGATCACGTGACGCGTGCCATCGCCACGGCGCTGCGCGGGCTGGGCTATGAGCGCTGGCGAATCGTCGGTCACTCGTTCGGCGCCACCCTGGCCCTGCATCTCGCGGCCACCGAGCCGCGCGCGACGACCGGACTCACCCTGGTGTCGCCGACGACGTTCGGGGTGTTCGATGCGATCCGGCATCCCTCAGCTGGCCTCGCCGCACTTCCCGCCTACGTGGGCATGCGCCAGGCCATGCGGATGCTCGACTGGCGCGAGGGGGCCGGCCGCGCCGTCGTGCGCGGGCTCGGCAGGGTCGGCTTCATGCGGGGCCTCGCCTCCCCGCTGTTCCGGCATCCCGGATACATCGACGGGTCGGTCTACGACGCTCTCGCCGAGGAGGTGCGCCCGCGGGCATTCACTCTGGCGTCGGATGCCGCAGGCGCCTACCCCGCGGAGGACATCTGGCCGATGGTGACCTGCCCGGTCACCGCCCTTCGGGGTGAGCACGACGTCTTCCTCGCACGCGACGACCTCGAGCGACTGGGCGGGGTCGTGCCCCAGCTGTCGGCCCGAACCGTCGACGACACCGGGCACTTCGCGCACGTGGAGCGTCCGTTCGCGGTGTTGGACGCACTCGTGCGATGACCCGTGTCGACGCGCCGGTCAGTCCGATCCGCGACGGGACAGCAGTGCTGCCGTCAGGAAGCACGCAGCCCCGATCAGGGTTCCGAGGTTCGCCCAGAACAGGCTGAGGTACGTGCCCGTCTCCGGAGTCACCCAGGCGCCGACAGCCGAGGCTGCGAAGGCAACGGATCCGACGGCATTCAGCCAGAGTCCGTGCCATGACCTGGCGTCGGGATCCCACAAGCGACCACGGTCGCGTGTCGCCACGACGGCGAGCCCGCTCGAGATCAGGAACAGGGCCGATCCGAATGCATCGGGCCGCCATCCTGCCCCGATCGCGTCGGGGTCGAGGAGAGCGCTGCGCAGCGCTTCGGCCGTGCTCACGTTGAAGAAGAGAGTTCCGAGGAACTGGGAGGCTGCAGCCCACCAGTCGAAGCGGTCGACAAGGTTCATGTGCCGCGGCAACACCTTGCGCCCGCTGAGGCTCAGCTGAACGAAGGCCGCCAGGGTGAAGAAGATGGAGCCCACGAAGAACGTGACGTTCGTGACGACGGCTCCGACGGCCTCGGCGTACGGCGGCAGGGCCCCGATGAGGAACGCGAGGGAGCCGATCGCGAATCCCCACGCCTCGCGCCGCAGGCGTGTGGCGCGTGCTGGAGAACCCGTCATGGTTCCCGACCCTACCGCTCGGCAGAAACCTCCTTCCACCGGGGCAAACCGCCCGAGCTGGTCACCCCGTCGACATCCCCGGACTGTTGACGTCTCTGTCGCGGAGAGAGTAGAACGAAACCGTACGGCTGAGACTCGCTCAGATTCGCTCCACCCAACACGATCCACCCACTCCACCTCGCTTGGCTGTCGATGGCTGGCCGCCGTAGCCACGCGCGGGCAATCCCAAGGGGGAAACAGGCAATGGAAGATCTCAATCCCAACGCATCGGTCCGCGGAAGTGCCGACGCCAAGGTGCAGCCCGATGATTCGACGCACGCGTTCACCGGAATCAGCGGACGCAACCAACTGAATCCCATCTTCGCCAGGGAAGGCGAGGCGACGGACTTCCCGCTCAACCAACTTCCCGACTCCGAATCCCTGCCCGAGACCGCCTACCAGATCGTTCATGACGAGGCGATGCTCGATGGCAACGCGCGCCTCAACCTGGCGACGTTCGTCGGAACCTGGATGGACCCGTACGCCGCGAAGCTCTACGCCGAGTCGGCCGACAAGAACATGATCGACAAGGACGAGTACCCGCAGACTGCGGCCATCGAGACGCGCTGCTGGAAGATGATCGCCAGTCTGTGGAACGCGCCGAGCGCCGACGGGGCCATCGGCACGTCGACCATCGGCTCATCCGAGGCGTGCATGCTCGGAGGTCTCGCTCTGAAGCGCCGCTGGCAGGTCGCGCGACGTGCGGCGGGCAAGTCGACGGAGAAGCCCAACCTCATCCTCTCGAGCGCGGTGCAGGTCTGCTGGGAGAAGTTCTGCAACTACTGGGACGTCGAGGCACGCTACGTGCCCATCAGCGACGAGCACAAGGTGCTCGACGGCCACGACCTCGACAAGTACGTCGACGAGAACACGATCGGCGTCGTCGCCATCATGGGCGTCACCTACACGGGCATGTACGAGCCGGTGAAGCAGATCGCCGAGGCGCTCGACAAGATCCAGGCCGACACAGGGCTCGACGTGAAGATCCACGTCGACGGAGCATCCGGCGGCATGATCGCGCCCTTCCTGCAGCCCGACCTCGAATGGGACTTCAGGGTCGACCGCGTCGTGTCCATCAGCACCTCGGCCCACAAGTACGGACTCGTCTACCCCGGTCTCGGCTGGGTCGTGTGGCGCACCATCGACGACCTGCCGAGCGACCTGGTCTTCGACGTCACGTACCTCGGCGGTCACATGCCGACGTTCGCCCTCAACTTCTCCCGCCCGGGCGCACAGGTGCTGCTGCAGTACTACCTGTTCCTCCGGCTCGGATGGGACGGGTACCGAAAGGTGCAGCAGGCGTCGCAGGATGTCGCCGTCTACCTGTCCAGCGAGATCGCGAAGATCGACGCCTTCGAGCTCTGGAACGACGGAACCGACATCCCGGTCTTCGCATGGCAGCTGAAGAAGGGTCACACGGAGAACTGGAACCTCTACCACCTCTCCGAGCGCCTGAGACTGAAGGGCTGGCTCATCCCGGCCTATCCGATGCCGGACGACATCTCGGATCTCGTCGTGCAGCGCATCGTGGTGCGCAACGGGCTGAGCCGCAACCTCGCGGAGTCACTGATGCTCGACATCAGGGAGGCAGTCGACTACCTCGATCGCCTCGAGTCCCCCATGCCGACCGAGGGCCAAGTGTCCTCGTACACCCACTAGGCGGGCATCATGACCACAACACGTCCCGGGGCGGCTGCCACGGGTTCGGAGCTGCCGAAGCGGGCGGACGGAACGGTCGCACCCTCGCCGGAGCACGTGAAGGCGCATCCGTTCGATCAGGTGCCCCACAAGCCGGCGATCGGTGCTCCTGCCGCCAGTTCCCAGAAGTTCATGTCCCTGATGCAGTTGGCGATCCTCACGGTCGTCGCCGTCGCGTCGCTCCGCAGCCTGCCGGCCATGGCCGGATTCGGCCTCGGTTCGATCACCCTGTTCATCATCCCGGCCATCTTCTTCCTCGTCCCGACCGCGCTCGTCGCCGCTGAATTGGCGACGGGGTGGAAGGGCGGCATCTTCACCTGGGTGCGCCAGGCGTTCGGGGAGAAGTGGGGCTTCCAGGCCATCTGGCTGCAGTGGGTGCAGAACGTCGTCTGGTACCCGACGCAGATCGCCTTCATCGCCGCATCGCTCGCGTTCGTCTTCCTCGATCCGAACCTGGCGAACTCCGGCCTCTACACGGCGATCATCATCCTGGTGCTGTACTGGTTCTCGACCTTCATCACCTTGAAAGGCGGCAACCTGTTCGCCAAGGTGGGCTCGTGGAGCGGCCTCGCCGGCACCATCTTCCCGGGCATCCTGCTGATCATCTTCGGAATCTTCTGGGTGGCGAGCGGCAACCCCAGCCAGATCCCGCTGACCGCTTCGTCGATCATCCCGCCGTTCACCGGCATCGCCTCGATCGTGCTGATCGTGTCGAACGTGCTCGCGTACGCGGGTATGGAGGTCAACGCGGTGCACGCGAACGACCTCAAGAACCCGGGCAAGCAGTATCCGAAGACCGTGCTCATCGCGTCGTTCCTCATCCTCGGCATCTTCATCGTGCCGACGATCGCGATCGGCCTCGTGGTGCCGTCGGATCAGCTCGGACTGACGACAGGCATCAATCTGGCGTTCAAGGCGTACTTCGACGCATTCGGAGTCTCGTGGCTCACGCCGGTCCTGTCGCTCCTCATCGCCCTGGGCGCCTTCGCCTCGGTGGTGACCTGGATCGCCGGCCCGTCGCGCGGCCTCCTCGCGGCAGCGCGGAGCGGGTACCTCCCGGTCTTCCTCCAGCGTCGCAACAAGGCGGGCGTGCAGGTCGGCATCCTGAGCGTGCAGGGCATCGTGGTGACGCTGCTCGCCTCGCTGTTCATCTTCGTGCCGAACATCAACACGGCGTTCATCCTGCTCGTCGACATGGCAGCTGCGCTCTACCTCATCATGTACATGATGATGTTCGCCGCGGCCATCCGGCTGCGGTCGAAGCAGCCTCACGTCGTGCGCTCCTATCGCGTGCCGGCGATGACGTTAATCGCGGCCGTCGGCTTCATCGCCTGCCTCGCCGCCTTCTGCCTGGGATTCATCCCGCCGGCCGGCTTCGGCGACGGAGCCCCCGGCTGGGTCTATCCCGTGCTCGTCGGTGCCATCGTGATCGCGCTGGGCGTGCCGCCGTTGATCTTCTACGCCGTGCGCAAACCCACCTGGGACCAGCGCACCGCGGAGGAGAAGGCGACCTTCGACGACGTGCTCGTCAACCCGCCGGCGTCGGCTACCACGGGCACGGCTGGCACGACCGCCACGGACGGTCCATCTGGTGCGGCCGGTTCGACCGGGAAGGCCGCCCTGTGAGCGCGCGTCGCTACACCCCGTTCATCGCTCTCGCCGTCGTGATCGGGTTCGCCGTGAGCGGCTGTGCGAACGGGTCGTCCGGGGGTGACGGGTCGGATCCCGTCGGCATCTGGGCGGAGTCCGACGCAACCGGTGCACCCGAGCTCACGCTCGAGAGCGATGGTGCCGTCGCAGGCACCGACGGTTGCAATCAGCTCAACGGCACGTGGGAGAAGGCGGACGACGGCGTCACGTTCGGCACCTTCTCCTCCACGATGATGGCGTGCGACGACGTCGATGCCTGGCTGGGCACCGCCACGTCGGCCACGATCGACGGGGATTCCATGACCGTCATGGACGAGACGGGCAAGAAGATCGGCACGCTCGAACGGGCGAATGACGAGTGACGCCTGAGTGACGACGGGGCCGGGCGGGCAGCAGCTCGCCCGGCCCCGCTCCGCCGCCCGCTGATCGAGTAGCGCCCGACCTCGCCCCCCTGATTGAGTAGCGCCCGACGAAGTCGGACGCGTACCGAAATCCCGCTCGCCCGCTCCCCACCGCTGTGCGAGCTCGACGGGTCTCGATACGCGTGCTCGCTGCGCTCGCTCGCTACTCGACCAGCGCGGACCGGGGATGGTCAGCGGGCAGACACCGAGCAGTTCGCGCACAGGCCGAAGACGTCGACGACGTGGGCGGCCTCGGTGAAGCCGTGCTCCCCCGCCACCCGTTTCGCCCAGGCCTCGACCTCGTCTGCGCCGATCTCCACCGTGAGTCCGCAGTTGCGGCAGATGAGGTGGTGATGGTGGCCGGTCGTCGAGCAGGCTCGGTACAGGCTCTCGCCGTCGGGCGACTGCAGCGAGTCGGCCTCGCCCTGGTCGGCGAGGTCCGAGAGCGCGCGGTAGACGGTCGCCAGGCCGATCGGCGATCCGCCGGCGTGCAGGGCCGAATGCAGGCCCTGGGCGCTGATGAACCCGCCGGAGGTGTCCAGCGCCTCTCGCACGGCCTCACGTTGCCACGTGTTGCGCTTCATACTGTCTCCACTCCGCTTCTCCAGCCTATCCGCGGCATCCGTCGCACCAGCAGTGCGAGCAGGAAGAAGCCGGCCGCCACGAGCGCGATGGTGGGGCCCGCCGCCACGTCGGCCACCCGCGAGAGCACGACGCCGATGATCCCGGATGCCGCCCCGATCACGGGCGCTATCACGAACATCCAGCGAGGCGACGGTGCGACCACCCGCGCCGCCGCTGCGGGCGCCGCGATGAGGGCGATGGCCAGGATCGCGCCCACGGCGGGCATGGCCGTGACGACGGTGGCGGTGATCAGCACGAGGGCGAGCAGCTCCATCGGCCACTCCCTGTAGCCGGAAGCCGCGTAGCCACGGCGGTCGAAGGTCTGGAACACCAACTCCTTGCCGAAGGCGAGCAGCGCCAGCACCGTGATCAGCAGCACCGTCGATGCCAGCACCACATCGGAGGTGCTCACCGAGAGGATGGACCCGACGAGGAATGACTCGATCTCGATCGGCACCCCGGGATGCAGTGCCTGCAGCACGGCGCCGAGGGCGAAGCCCGCCGTGAGCACGATGCCGGCGGCCACCTGGGTGCCCTGTCGACGCACCCGGCTGATCATGGCCATGATTCCGACGATCACGATGCTCGCGAGGGCGGCGCCGAGCGGGATGCTGATGCCGAGCAGCGCGGCGGCCACGGCGCCGGGGAAGGTGGCGTGCGTGAGCGCCTGGGCGAAGAACACCCGCTTGCGCAGCACGACGATGGTGCCGACCAGGCCGCCGGCCGCCCCGATGACGACAGCGGCGAGCAGTGCGAGTTCGAAGTAGCCCATCAGGCGTTCACCTCGATGGACCCGGGAATGGTGGCGCGGTCGGCGTCGGCGCCCACGGTGGCGTTGCGCGCATCGCGCGCGCCCCGCACCCCTGCCACCCTGTCGACCGCGAGTCTGCCGACGAGCACGATGGCGTAGAGGCACACGAGGGTCACGACGACTGTGGCGCCCGCCGGCAGGCTGATCCCGTCGTCGACCGAGACGCCGAAGCCGATGCCCAGCCCGATCCAGGCGGCGAGCGCCGTCACGAGGGCGCCGAGGGGGAACAGCAGCCAGAGCCGGCGTGTGAGCAGGCGCCCGACGGCTCCGGGAACGACGAGCACTGCGAGCACCAGCAGGTTTCCGACGGCACTCGATGCCGCCACGACGACGAGCGCGATCGAGCAGGTGAGGATCAAGTCGTTCATGAGCGGACGGAATCCCGACGCCTCGCTCCCCCGCGCATCGAAGGCGCGGTACAGCTGGCCGGGCAGCGTGACCAGCACGGCGACGAGGGCGACGGCGCAGAGGGCGACGGTGCGCCAGAGATCGGCATCCGTCACGGTCAGCAGGCGCCCGAACAGCAGGGCGTCGAGCTGGCCGGCGTAGTCGGTCTGGCGCGAGACCACCAGCACGCCGACGGAGAAGAAGCCGGTGAGCACGATGGCGATGGCGGCATCGGAGGCGACCCCGCTGCGCGTGAGCAGGGTGAGGACGACGGCGGCGAGCACCGCAGTGACCACGGCCCCGAGGAAGAGCCCGTCACGGCCGCCCGCGACGAAGCCGATCGCGATGCCGGGGAACACGGCGTGGGTCAGGCCGTCGCTGATGAACTCGAGGCCGCGCAGGTTCACGATCACGCCGACGACGCCAGCCACGACCGCCAGCGCCAGCAGCATGCCGAGGGCGCGCGCCATGAACGGGAGGGAGAACGGCTCCACGAACCAGGAGGAGAGGATGTCGCCCATCAGTGGCCTTCGTGGCCGGGGACGACGAGGGTGTGCTCGTCGACCTCGACGCCCACCTCGCCGAACGCCGCCTGCACGTTGGGCAGGGTGAGCACGTCGGCGGTGCGCCCGCAGGCCACCTGCTCGGCGTTCAGCAGAAGGACGATGTCGCAGACCTCACGGGCGAGTTCGAGGTCGTGGGTGGAGACGATCATGGCGACGCCGCGCGTCTTCAACAGGAGAAGGGTCTCGACGAGCGCATCGCGGTTGGCCTGGTCGAGGCCGTTGAACGGCTCGTCGAGCAGGAGGAGACGGGGTCCGGATGCGAGAGCGCGGGCGAGGAGCCCCCGCTGCTGCTGTCCGCCGGACAACTCTCCGAATCGCGCCTTCGCCCGGTGCGACAACCCCACCGTGGCGAGCGCTTCGGCCACGGCCGCCCGATCGGCGCGGCCGGGCCAGCGGAAGAAGCCGAGAGCGCGGTAGCGGCCCATCATCACGACCTGCTCGAGCGAGATCGGGAACTCGGGGTCGAGCTCGTCGCTCTGCGGAAGATAGCCGATGTCGCGGCGCGAGAGACGGGCAGCGGCATCCGCCTGCCTGCCGGTCAATCCGCTGCGGGCGGCACCGAACGCCTCGAAGCGTCCTGCCGTCACCGGGATCAGCCCGAGCAGTCCTTTGAGCAGCGTGGACTTGCCCGAGCCGTTCGGGCCGATGAGCGCGACGGCCTCCCCCGCGTGCACGTCGACGCTGACGCCGTGGATCGCCGGCGCCCCTCCGTAGGAGAACGCGGCGTCGCGCAACGACAGCACGGGAGCTGACGCATCCGCCACTCCCCCGGCCATCACGGCATCGCTCGTCACATCGGTCATTCTTGCAAGGATGCCGGAAGGGCGGTGGGCGTCACGCCCCACGACTGCAGGAGCATGCGCACGTTGTGCAGCTGCGCGGCGATGTACGTCGCCCCGTCACTGTCGGCCGGGCCGAGCGAGTCGCCGTAGAGGGCGTCGTCACCCGAGTACACCTCGACGCCCGCCTCCTTCGCGATCGTGTTCGCCGTCTTGGGCGAGAGCGACGTCTCGGAGAAGACCGCCTTCGTGCCTGTGGCCTTGATGTCGGCGACGAGCTCGTCGATCTCGGCTGCGCTGGGCTCGGCGCTGTCGTCGAAGCTCGGGATGACGCTTCCCACATAGTCGATGTCGTAGGCATCGACGAAGTAGCTGAAGGCATCGTGGTTGCTCACGAAGAGGCGCCGAGCCTCGGGCACCGTGTCGATGTTGGTGCGCGACCAGTCGTCGAGGGCGGTCAGCTTCGCGATGTAAGCGTCGGCGTTCGTGCGGAAGTCTGCCGCCTTCGCCGGGTACGAGGTGCTGAGGGCTGTCGTGATGGTCTCCACCATCTGCTCGGCGTTCTTCGGGTCGGTCCAGATGTGCGGGTTGCCTGCGGCATGGTCATGCCCGTGGTCGTCGGCCTCGTCGGCGTGCTCGGCCTCGGTTTCGTCGGCGTGGTCGGAGTCGGCATCCGAGTCGGTCTCGTCGAGCTCGATTCCGGTGCTCGCATCGACGGTGACGCCGCTGAAGCCCGACGCCTCGACGGCGTCATCGAGCCATTCCTCGAGACCGGCGCCGTTCTGCACGAGCACGTCTGCCCTCGACAGCGCCATCAGGTCGGCTGCCGACGGGTCGTAGCTGTGCGCGCTCTGGTTGGGCTGGATGAGCTGGGTCACGGATGCCCCATCCCCCGCCACCTCTCGCGTGAAGTCGGCCACCTGGGTGGTCGTTGCCACCACCTTGAGCGTTCCGAGCTGGGCGCCGACACCGCCGACGCCGTTGTCATCGCCGATGCAGCCGGCGAGCAGGAGCGTTGCGCCGATCGCCGTAGCAAGGGCCGCCGTCAGTCTGATGCGTCTCTTCACGTCCTCGACCATAGCTGTTATTGATAATGATTGTCAAAACCAGTAGGCGCCGGTCGTCCCGTGGCAGTCGGATGCCGTCCACACGTCTCCTCACCTCGGCCCGTCCATGCGTACCGGTCATAGGGGCCTGCCAGCCACCTGCCAGCCGCCTCACCGCTGCGCCCGATAGCCTGTCGCTGCTCACGCCCTCTATCGAAAGTGACTCATGCGTCGTCGCACTGCGCCCGTTCTCGCCTCATTCGCCGCCGTGGCGCTCGTCGCCACCCTTGCGGCGTGCTCGAACGATTCGCCGACACCGTCGTCGTCGACAGCCGCTGCTGCCGCCGACGTCGACGTCTGCGCGACTCCGTCCGGGAAGGCATCCGACGCGGTGAAGGTCTCGACCGACCTCGCCGCCGAGCCCACGGCCACCTTCGAGAAGGGGCTCAGCTCCTCCGAGACCGAGCGCTCGGTCGTCGTGAAGGGCAAGGGCGATGAGCTCGCGGCCGGCGGCAGCGCATCCGTCGCCTATGTCGTGTTCAACGGCACCACCGGCGAGCGCATCGACGCAGCCGGATACGGCGGGGGAGAGGTTCCCACGTTCACCGCCAGCGTCGACTCCCTCATGGCCGGCCTCGCCAAGTCCATCGGATGCGTCACCGAGGGCTCGCGCGTCGTGTCCGTGATCCCGCCGGCCGACGCCTTCGGCACCACGGGCAACTCCGACCTGAAGATCGCGGCCGACGACTCGCTCGTCGTCGTGGTCGACGTGAAGGACGTCGTGCCCAGCAAGGCGTGGGGCGCCGACCAGCCCGCTCCCGAGGGACTCCCGACGGTGAAGCTCGCCGACGACGGCACGCCGACCGTGACCCTGCCCGAGGGTGACGCGCCCACCGAGCTGAAGATCGGCGTGCTCAAGAAGGGCGACGGCGAGGTCGTCGCGGATGACGCCACCGTCACCGTGCAGTACCAGGGCACCAAGTGGTCCGACGGCTCGGTCTTCGATCAGAGTTGGGGCCGCGGCGCCAGCTCGTTCGCCCTCTCCGGAGTGGTTCCCGGCTTCGCCCAGGCCATCGCCGGCCAGACCGTCGGCTCGCAGGTCATCGTCGTCATCCCGCCGGCACTCGGCTACGGCGAGAAGAGCGACAGCAATACGGCGGAGCTCGCCGGCGAGACGCTCGTCTTCGTGATCGACATCCTCGCGACGAGCTGATCGACCTCACCGCCACGAGACTCCAGCCCCCGTCGTTCCCCTGAACGGCGGGGGCTGCGTCGTCCCGCCCTCGTCGACCCGCCCTCGTCGACCCGAGCCACGCTGCCGATTCTCGGCCGCGCGCCTCGAATATCGGGCGCGCGCCGGAGTTTCGGTAGCGCAACTCCCCCCTCGCTCGCTGAGGACCGAGCGAAGCGACCGTCCGAAGCGCGCCGGACTGGCGCCTACTCCAGCAGCAGCGCCGGCTCCTCGATGATCGACGCCACGTCGGCGAGGAAGCGACTGGCGACGTCGCCGTCGACGACCCGGTGGTCGAACGACGCACCGATCGTGGTCACCTGGCGCACGCGCACCTCGCCGTCGACGACCCACGGCTTGGGCTTGATGGTGCCGAGGGCCACGATGCCGACCTCGTCGGAGTTGAGGATCGGCGTTCCCGTGTCCATCCCGAAGACGCCGATGTTCGTGATGGTGATGGTGCCGCCGGCCATCTGCGCCGGGCTGGTCTTGCCCTCGCGGGCCGTGATGGTGAGCTGCTCGAGGGCCGAGGCCAGCTGCACCATGCTCATCGCCTGAGCGTCCTTGACGTTCGGAACGATGAGGCCGCGCGGCGTCGCTGCTGCGATGCCGAGGTTCACGTAGTGCTTGACGATGATCTCCTCGTCGGTCCACTGCGCGTTCACCGTCGGGTTGCGACGCACGGCCCAGATGATCGCCTTCGCCATGACGAGCAGGGGGGAGATGCGGATGCCGGCGTAGTCGGTGCCGGCCTTCAGCCGCTTCACGTACTCCATGGTGCGGGTGGCGTCGACGTCGACGAACAAGCTCACGTGAGGTGCACTGTATGCACTCTTGACCATGGTCTGCGCGATCATCTTGCGCACGCCCTTGACCGGGATGCGCTCCTCGCGGGTCTCGGGCCACTCCGGCGTCTGGATGTTGCGGAACACGCTCACCTGGCTGGCCTCGCGGATCACGTCGTCGCGCGTCACATCGCCCACCGGACCCGTGGGCGTGACGATCGAGAGGTCGACGCCGAGGTCCTTCGCGAGTTTGCGGATGGGCGGCTTCGCCAGCACCGGGCCGACGGATGCCGCAGGCAGGGGCCGCTCGAGCGGCGCCGCTGTCGTCTGGTGGACGGGCGCCGGCGCCAGGTGCTCATGGGGCGTCGGGGCCGTACGCGTGCGCCGACGGCGGGTGCCGCCGCCCGCCGAGCTGCCGTGGCCGACGAGCATCGGTTCGGGCTTCTCGGCCTCGGACGCTGCGGCCTCCGAGGGAAGGGTGTAGCCGGTAACCGCCTCGACCGGTGTCGCGGCAGGTGCAGCGGCGGATGCGGCGGGCGCTGTCGCGGCGTCGCCGGCGGCATCCGAGGCCACCGTGATGATGGCGGTGCCGACGTCGACTGTCTGGCCCTCGCCCACGAGCAGCGCTCCGACGACGCCCGCATACGGCGAAGGCAGTTCGACGAGGGACTTGGCGGTCTCGATCTCGACGAGCACGTCGTTCACGGCAACGGTGTCGCCGGGGGAGACGCGCCACTGCACGATCTCGGCCTCGGTCAGTCCTTCACCGACGTCCGGCAGGCGGAAGGTCAGGTCGCTCATCAGATGCAGCCTCTCAGTACGCCAGGGCGCGGTCGACGGCCTCGAGCACCCGGTCGGGGCTCGGCAGGAACTGCGTCTCGACGGCGGCCGGCGGGAACGGGGTGTCGTAGCTGGAGACCCGCAGCACGGGCGCCTGCAGCAGGTAGAAGGCGCGCTCGGCGACCGTGGCGGCGATCTCGGATCCGACGCTCACGAATCCCGACGCCTCCTGAGCCACGATGAGGCGCCCGGTCTTCTCGACCGAGGAGAGGATGGGGCCGTAGTCGAGCGGTGAGATCGAGCGGATGTCGATGACCTCGAGGCTCGTTCCCTCCTCGGCGGCGATGTCGGCCGCCTCGAGGAGCGTCGTGACCATCGCGCCGTGACCGACGACGGTCACGGCCGATCCCTGTCGCACGACACGCGTCGCGTGCAGGGGAGCGGGCTCGCTGTCGAAGTCGACGGGGCCCTTCGGCCAGTAGCGGCTCTTCGGTTCGAAGAACAGCACCGGGTCGTCGCTCCGGATGGCCTGCTGGATCATCCAGTACGCGTCGTTCGGTGTCGACGGGCTCACCACGCGCAGCCCCGGGGTGTGCGCGAAGTACGCCTCCGGACTCTCCTGGTGGTGTTCGATCGAGCCGATGTGTCCGCCGTAGGGCACTCTGATGACGACGGGCATGATCACGCCGCCCTCGTGCCGATTGCGCATGCGCGCGAGCTGGGTGGTGATCTGGTCGAAGGCCGGGAAGATGAATCCGTCGAACTGGATCTCGATGACCGGCCTGTAGCCGCGCATGGCGAGGCCGATGGCGGTGCCGACGATGCCGGACTCCGCGAGGGGGGTGTCGAGCACCCGCTTGTCGCCGAACTCCTGGATCAGGCCCTCGGTCACCCTGAAGACGCCGCCGAGCGGGCCGATGTCCTCGCCCATCATGAGCACCTTGGGGTCGTCGAGCATCGCCTGGCGGAGGCCGGCCGTGATGGCCTTGCCGAGCGGCAGGTTCTCGGTGCCGGAGCGGCGAGCGGCCGACTCAGTTGCGGATGCCGCCGGCCTGGTGTCTGTGTCGGTCATGACTGCGCCTCCTCGAAGGATGCCTCGTACGCTTCGAACCAGGCGCGCTCCTCGACGAGAGAGGCGTTCGCCTCGGCGTAGACGTTGTCGAAGATGACGTCCTGGTCGGGGGCGACCACCTCGAGTGCGCGCTTGCGGGCATCGGAGGCGAAGTCGGCCGCCTCCTGCTCGACGTCGTCGAGGAAGGCCTGGGCGACGCCGCGCTTCTCGAGGTACGCCTTCAGTCGCACGATGGGATCCTTGGCGACCCAGTCGGCGAGGTCGGCGTCGAGCCTGTACTTGGTCGGGTCGTCGGCCGTCGTGTGCGCTCCGACCCTGTAGGTCATCGCCTCGATGAGAGCGGGTCCGTGACCGGCACGAGCGTCGTCGAGGTGCTTGGCCGTGACGGCGTAGCTGGCGAACACGTCGTTGCCGTCGACGCGGTTGGACCGCATCCCGAAGCCGTGGCCGCGGAGAGCGAACGGCGTACGCGACTGCCGACTGGCGGGCACGGAGATGGCCCAGCCGTTGTTCTGCAGGAAGAACACCTGCGGGGTCTGGTAGCTCGCTGCGAAGACGAGGGCCTCGTTGGCGTCGCCCTGCGATGATGCGCCGTCGCCGAAGTAGACGATCACGGCCTCATCGCGCTCGGGATCGCCCGTGGCGGTGGCGCCGTCGAACTGCATCCCCATGGCGTAGCCGGTGGCGTGCAGCGTCTGCGATGCGAGCACGAGGGTATAGAGGTGGAAGTTTCCGTTCTCCTCGGGAACCCAGCCTCCGAGGGTGAGTCCCTTGAGCATCCGCAGCACGTCGACGACGTCGAGACCGCGGATCTTGCCCACGACGTGCTCGCGGTACGACGGGAAGATGTGGTCCTGCGGGCGGGTGGCGAATGCCGACCCCACCTGGGCGGCCTCCTGGCCGTGGCTCGGAACCCAGAGGGCGAGCTGACCCTGGCGCTGCAGGTTCGCCGCCTCGCGGTCGAAGCGGCGGATGACGACCATCTCGCGGTAGAAGCGTTCGTGGTCGGCGTCGGTCAGGCGTTCGAAGTAGGGCACGAACTCCTCGGCCGCCTCGGTGGGGGCGAAGGTTCCATCCGGCGCGAGCAGCTGCACAGTCGGCACGCTGAAGTCGTTCGAGTTGGCTGCCATTTCTCTACGCTATCCGCCGTGCGGAGTGCCCTTCTGGTAGAGAGCGCACAATCTCTTCGGAGATCTGTAGGAGTTTCTCCACCGATTCTTCCTCTCCGATCGACACCCTGATGCCTTCGGGTGCGAACGCCCGCACCACGAGCCCGGCGTCGTAGAGCCGTTCCGCCGCCGCGGCCGTGTGCTCGCCGGTCGGCAACCAGATGAAGTTGCCGGAAGGCTTCGGGGCGTCCCAGCCCTGCTCGCGCAGGCCGTCGTAGACGGCGTCACGTCGGGCGATGATGTGGCGCACCCGCTCCAACAGTTCGTCCTCGGCATCGAGCGACGCGATCGCTGCAGCCGAGGCCTGCCCGGTGACCGACAACGGGATCGCGGTGGCGCGTGCCGCATCGAGCACGGCGACGGGACCGAGCGCGTAGCCCACCCGCAGCCCGGCCAGGCCGTAGGCCTTCGAGAACGTGCGGAGGACCACGAGGTTCTGGTGACGCGCCAAAAGGGGCACGCCGTCCACGGCGCGCGGTTCGGTGACGAACTCGGCATAGGCCTCATCGAGCACGACGAGCACGTCGTCCGGGACGTCGGCCAGGAACGCCGAGAACTCCTCGGCCGAGACGATCGTCCCCGTGGGGTTGTTGGGGGAGCAGACGATCACGAGCCTGGTGGCATCCGTCACGGCTGCGGCCATCGCGACCAGGTCGTGGGAGTGGTCGGCGCGGTTCGGAACCTGAACGCTCGTGGCCCCGGCGACCGTGACGAGACCCGGGTAGGCCTCGAACGACCGCCAGGAGTAGACCACCTCGTCGCCAGAACCCGACGTCGCGAGGATGAGCTGGGAGAGCAGAGCCACCGATCCGGCACCGATGTGCACCTCGTCGGCCGTGCGACCGAAACGCTCGGCGAGCTTCTCGCGCAGGGCGAGAGCACTGGCATCGGGGTAGCGGTTGAAGTCGGAGGCCGCGGCAACCGCCTCGGCGACGCCGGGCAGCGGGTCGTACGGGTTCTCGTTGCTCGACAGCTTGAAGCCGTCGGGTGCAGCGGCTCGGCCCTGCCTGTAGGCGGGTAGTGCGGCGATCTCCGGACGCAGGCGGATGCCGGCGGACGGCGCGGCGTTCGAGGGGGGCGTTGCAGCGGTCACGCAGTCGAGTCTAGACACGGCCGATTCCGCTGGGGGCATGCGATTCCCACGGAATCACTCGTGGGCTGCGGATGCGCGATGCCATAGTTGTGCCATGGCATTCCTCCTTCGACTCATCGTCAACGCTCTGGCCCTCTGGCTGACCACGCTGATCGTCTACGGCGGCGTCCACATGACGCCCTACGAAGACACGCCTGTCGGAACCGTGCTCACCTACCTGATCATCGCGCTGATCTTCGGCCTCGTGAACGGCATCATCGGCACGGCCATCCGCATCGTGGCGTTCCCGCTCTACATCCTCACGCTCGGCCTGATCTCGCTCGTCGTCAACGCCCTGCTCCTGCTGCTCGTCTCCTGGATCAGTGGCCTCATGGGCTTCGGTCTCACTGTCGACAACTTCTGGTGGGCCGTGCTCGGAGCGCTCGTGCTCTCGATCATCGCCAGCATCCTGGGCATCTTCATCCGCCCGCGTCACGCGGACTGAGCTCAGCACACTCCACTCAGGGCCCGCCTCAGCGCCGTTCGCCCCGCCACCAGGTGGCGGTTCCGGATGCCGCAGAGGCGGGCCCTGCGCTCTGCCCGGCAGCACCGGCAGCACCGGCACCACCGGCGATGGCGGCGGTCAGCCGCTCGCGCAGGGCGACGAGACGGGGCTCCTCCGAGGCGTCGACGGCGGTGGCGGTCTCCCGGTAGGAGTCCAGTCCGTGGGCGGGCATGGCGCCGTCGACCGGGTCGAGCCGGTTGGCGAGGTATTCGCGCCGGGCGATCAGGTGCTCGGGCGACGGGTCGGCGTCTCCATAACCGCCGAGAGCCGGCACGATGTCGTCGCTGTGCTCGAGTTGCAGTGTCGGGACGTCTGCCGGAACGGCCAGCTGCGCGATGGGCGCGCCGGCCGTCACCAGTCCGGCGGCCGAGTACCGGGGATCGGAAGCGAGCTGCGCCGCGAGCAACCCTCCCTGGGAGTGCCCGACTGCGACGACACGATCCCCCTCGCGCACGCCGGCCTGATCGAGGGCGTCGAGCACGGCGCGATAGGAGCCTGAATCCGGTCCCGCCACGGCGTGCACGTTTGAGGTGAGGTCCCACGGCTCACTCGACCCGGCCACCTCCCACGACACGGTTCCGCCGATGTACGCCACCCAGTGCGGGGCGTCTTCGGTGCCGTAGCGCTCGACGCGAACCTGGGGCAGGTCGGGCGCTGCCGTCGGAACCCGTGCGAGGAGCTCGCTCACCGTGCTCGGGGCGGCTACGGCGACCCCGGGAGTCGGGCCGATCGCGGCCCCACGACGAGTGCGGGTCGGAAGCCTCGAGCCATCGGCACGCACCTGGTCGATGCGCACATCCGTCTCGCGCACAGCACCGAACAGGCCGCCGAGCACGGTGATGCCGAAGGCGGACGAGCCGACTCCCAGCACGTCGAGGCCGGCATCGCCCAGAGCCCGTGCCAGTGGATACGGCAGCCGGACCACCCCACCGGCAGCGTCGTCGACGGAGGCGACCAGCATGCGCACCAATGCGACGTTCCCGGGCGAGTTGAGCGCTCGCGCGTTGCGTTCCAGCCAGTCCGCCGGATCGTCGACCGGCCGACCCAGCAGGCGGTTGGCCCCCTGGACGAAGAACCAGGCCAGCACCACGTCGACCGCGAGCAACCCGGCGCCCCAGGCCAGAGCGGGGAGCATGCCGACGGCGAGGAAGCCGCCCACCCAGCCGAGCAGTGACCCGACCGCCTGCTGCAGGCCGACCCCGCGGCGTTCCATCTCCCCGTAGCCCTCGGCGGAGCGATCGAGGGCACCGGCGATGTCCTTCGCGTCCGCCGCGACGACTCCGGCGGCCGAGCCCGCCGCAGCGAACGTCCCGGCGAGCATGCCGCGCGGTGCGAGCCAGCCGAGAGTCCCGAGCGCATCGACCCAGTGCTCTGCGGATGCCGCGATCGCGTGCAGCCGCGCAGCCAGGGCGAACAGCTCGTCGGTCGCCACCGCCGTCGACCCGCCACCCGAGATCACCAGTGGCCCGCCCTGCTGTGGCGACACGGCATCCGGGTGCGCCGATACCGTCGCCGCTTCCGCGGCCGCATCCGCACCAGTGTCCGGGTCCATGCCCGTGCCCGTACCCGTGCCCGTGTCACCGGAGCGCCGGGTCATCCGAGTGCTCCGAGCGAGTCGAGCGCTCCGATCCGGGCACGCGCCCCCTCAGCGGCGTCATCGAGCAGGCCCTGCAGGGTTCCGAGCGCAGCTCGCAACTCGTCGACCCTGGCAGCGCAGGCATCTCGGGCGGGGGAACTCCAGACGCCCGGTTCGAGCACAGCGCCACCGATCGCCTCGTCGACCTCGCCCCGGAGCCTGGCCAGCACGACGGCCAGCGTCTCGAGATCCGCCCGCTCCGTCGCCGTCGGTGTCGCCGTCGAAGCGGCATCCGATCCCCATATCGGCATCTTCCCCTCCGGCTTCAGTGCATCGTGCTCGTCCGATCGTGGTCCGCTCGGCGCCGGCACAGGCCCGGATCATCCCGATCGGGGGGCGGTCGACGTCGCCGGAGCCCTGTGCAGGAGTGCCGCGGTCGGCCAGAATGGGGCCATGCCCGCTGGACCCACGGACGACCCGACTCCGTTCCGCATCTCGTTCGTGTGCACCGGCAACATCTGCCGCTCGCCCATGGCCGAGGTCGCCATGCGCGAACAGGTGGCGCGCGCCGGCCTCACCGCCCAGATCCAGGTGTCGTCGGCCGGCACCGGCGACTGGCACGTCGGCGAGCAGGCGGACGAGCGCACCATCGAAGCGCTGAACGAACACGGTCTCGACGGTTCACTCCACCGCGCGCGGCAGTTCGATCCTCTGGCCTTCGACGACTACGACCTGATCGTGGTGTTCGACGGGTCGCAGGAGAGGATCCTCCGCAACTGGGCCCAGAACGACGACCAGCGCGACAAGGTGCGCATGCTGCTGAGCTTCGATCCGGAGCAGGCGGCCCTGCGCGACGTTCCAGACCCCTACTACTCCGACCGCGTCATGTTCGACGCCGTGCTCGTGATGATCGAGCGCGCGACCGCCGCACTGTTCCGGCAATTGGCGCCCGCCCTGCGGCACCGCGGCTGAGCGTCGCTTCTCACTCCTCGAGCAAAACCTGGGAGGCGGCGTGCCTGCCGATCGCCGAGATCGGTCCATCGCCGTCCGTGGAGTCGGCCACGGCGGTGGCCCACACGAGCGCCCAGGCGCGGGCGCGCTGCCACGTTGCGTCGTCATAGGGCCCGAGTTCGTCCATGCGTGCGCGGAACGCCGCCCGCCCGCCGACATCGAAGGCCAGCCACGCCACCGCAAGGTCCGTAGCCGGGTCGCCGGCGGTGAGGTCCCCGAAGTCGACGACGGCGACGAGGTCAACGGACTCTCCGGCCACATCGGGGGCGGCATCCGTCACCACGATGTTGCCGGGATGCAGGTCGCCGTGCACCCAGAGCGGCGGCCCCGACCAGGGTTCCACCTGCACGAGGTGATCCCACAGCACGGCGAGCTCGGCGGCGCGGTGCACCCGGCGTCCGGCGAGGCGTTCCCAGACGACCTCTTCGCGATCGGCCAACGGCACGCCCCGATAGGGATTGCGAGGGGCCCCGGCGGGTGCCGGAACGGCGAGCGCGTGCACGAAGTCGGCGAGCGGCCGTGCCATCCCGGCTCGCGATGCCGGGTCGACGGATGCCGCCGACCGTCCCGCGAACCAGGGCACGATCGACCACGGCCAGGGGAACTCGGCGGCGGGGCTTCCAGCGTGCAGCGGAACCGGAACGGCGACGGGAACGCGGGCGGCGATCGACGGCAGCCACTCCTGCTCGTGCTCGATGAGGTGAGCTGCCGTGCTGCGTCGCGGCATCCGCACCGCGAGGTCGTCGCCGAGCCTGAAGACGGCGTTGTCCCAGCCGTTGGCCACGAGCCGCAACGCGCCGACCAGATCGGGGCGCTGGCTGCGCACGAGACGCTCGACGAGGTGCGGGTCGACGACGATGTCGGCATCCGGAGCGTCCGGCACGGGGATACCCCTCTTCCGTGGTCCTGGCCGGCCACACCGGGCCAGCACGGCACCGGCGCCTTTGGGATGCCCGTGCTTTCTTGGGATGATAGAGCAGTCGCTGCTCGGCGCTGCCGGCTCTCGACGCCACCTTCCTCTCCCGAACTCAGACAGGGATCCCCATGAGCCTGCCCGCCCAGCCCCTCAGCCCGCTCGACGGCCGCTACCAGAGTGCCGTCTCCGACCTGGGCGAGTTCCTCTCCGAGGCCGGCCTCAATCGGGCACGCGTGCACGTCGAGGTCGAGTGGCTCATCTTCCTCACCGACCGGGGCTTCTTCGGATCGTCCCCGCTGACGGATGCGCAGAAGTCGGCTCTGCGTGCCCTCGCCAGCGATTTCGGCCAGGCGTCCATCGACGCCATCGGGGCCCACGAGGCTCGCACCCGCCACGACGTGAAGGCCGTGGAGTACTTCGTCCGCGACGCCCTGCACGAGCTCGGCCTCGACGCCATCGCCGAGCTCACGCACTTCGCATGCACGAGCGAGGACATCAACAACCTCTCCTACGCGCTCATCGTGCGCGACGCCGTCACGACGGTCTGGCAACCCAAGCTCGCCGCCGTCATCGATGCCATCACCGCCCTGGCCGTCGAGCACCGTGCCGTGCCCATGCTCGCGCGCACCCACGGTCAGCCTGCGACGCCGACCACCATGGGCAAGGAGCTCGCGGTGTTCGCCCACCGCCTCTCCCGCGTCTCGGCGCAGGTGCAGGCATCCGAGTACCTGGGCAAGTTCTCGGGCGCCACAGGCACCTTCGCCGCCCACCTCGCCGCGGCCCCGGATGCCGACTGGCGAGCGATCTCCCGCGAGTTCGTCGAGGGCCTCGGCCTGGACTGGAACCCGCTCACGACCCAGATCGAGTCGCACGACTGGCAGGCGGAGCTCTACGGACGCGTCTCGCACGCCAATCGGATCCTGCACAACCTGGCCACCGACATCTGGACCTACATCTCGATGGGCTACTTCCGGCAGATTCCCGTCGCGGGGGCGACGGGCTCGTCGACCATGCCGCACAAGATCAATCCGATCCGCTTCGAGAACGCCGAGGCCAACCTCGAGCTCTCGTCGGCCGTTCTCGACTCGCTCGCAGCCACGCTGGTCACCAGTCGCCTCCAGCGTGATCTCACCGACTCCAGCGCCCAGCGCAACATCGGCGTCGGCTTCGGGCACTCACTGCTCGCGCTCGACAACATCCAGCGCGGCCTGCTCGAGATCGCCCTCGCCGAGGAGGTTCTGGCGGCCGACCTCGACGCCAACTGGGAAGTGCTCGGCGAGGCCGTGCAGACCGTGATCCGAGCCGAGGTCGCGGCCGGCCGCTCGTCGATCGACGACCCGTACGCGAAGCTCAAGGACCTCACCCGGGGACACCGCATCGGCGCCGCCGACCTCGCGGAGTTCGTCTCCGGCCTCGACATCGGCGACGAGGCGAAGGCCCGCCTGTTGGCCCTCACCCCGGCCGGCTACATCGGCCTGGCGTCGGAGCTCGTCGACTATCTGAACTGACCCGCATCGGGCTGAGCGCCCGGCGACGTCCGTCGCCTTCGTGGAGTCGAGACCCTCAGTGCCCGCGGGTACCGGGGGTCTCGTCGTCTGTGCCGGAGATCGTGTCTGCGCCGCCGACCCCACCCGCACCACTGAGGGGCCCGGGCGTGGCTCCGGCTCCCGCCGCTCCGCTGTTCTGCTCGGCGATGTCGGCGTTCTCGGCCTCGTCGGGTTTCAGCGTGATGGCGAACATGGCGAGGGCCACGAGCACGATGATGAACACCGAGCCGGCGCCGATCGCCGCGAGCACGGGTTCGCGGGTGACCATGAGCACGACCAGCCCGAGGAACACGGCAGCGATGGCCGCGCCTCCGACCATCTCGAGAGGACGGAGCACGTCGCGACGGCTCGGCTGGGGGACTGGGGACTGGCTCATACGACTTCTTCGGTTTCGGGGGCGACGCGGGCGCCGTCCCACTTGAGGGAGAACCCTGCGATGGCGAGGTAGACACCGAGGATCACGAGGTAGGCGCCGAGCAGACCGACGGAGACGACGGCGTTGGGAGGCAACAGGAGGTAGGCGACGGCGAAGATCGCTGTGAGGGCGCCACCGGCGATCCAGTCGCGGGCGACGCTCGGGCGGGCATCAGAGTGCCGCGCAGTCGCGGAGCGGGTGGACCGAGCGCGCTCGCGGATGCCGGCGTAGAGCTCGACGAAACCGGTGATGGCCGCCCACACGCTCACGAGATAGAGGTACAACGGAAGGCCGGCACCTTGGAAGCTGAGCGCCAGGAGCCCGGCGACAGCAGACACGATGCCGTTCACGAGGAACAGCGTGCGTGCCAGACCCGACAGGGTGCGGAGCGCGAGAGCTCCCAGAACGAGCCCGGACACGAGTGCCCAGCATCCGAACACCAGAAGTCCGAAGTCGGCCGAGTGGTCGGGGATGAAGGTGATCGCGATCGCGGGAATGAAGGCGAGGACGGCTCGCACCACGGGGACGATCCAATACCGCGCTGAGGAGGCGACGGCATCCGTGTTGGCCACGCAGCGACCTTTCGTCTGTCGATCAGGGGGGATTTCAGCTTCCAGTCTAATCGCGCCGCGGCAGGCGTCCTTCCGCGCCAACGCGCCTATCGTGGGACCGTGGACGCTAACGACGTCATCATCATCGGCGCAGGCCTGGCCGGCCTGCGATGCGCGGTGCGTCTCGCGGAGTCCGGACTCGATGTCGTGGTGCTCGAGGCGCAGGACGGGGTCGGTGGGCGCGAGCGCACCGACGTGATCGACGGATTCCGGCTCGACCGCGGGTTCCACGTGCTCAACCCCGCCTATCCCGCCGTCAAGCGCTGGGTGGATGTCGCCGACCTGCGGATGCGGCCGTTCCCTGTCGGGGTGCGCGTGCGGCGAGGATCGGGGACGGTCGAGCTCCGGCATCCGGTGCGCCATCCGCTCTCCCTGCCCGCATCTCTGCGAAGTGGTCTGCTCACCCCGCGAGACACTGCCGCGCTCGTTCGCTGGATCACGCCGGTGCTGCTCCGACCTCGCGCCGTCATCTCGGGAACTGATCGCACGCTCGACGACGGATGGAACCACGTCGGGCTCCGCGGGCCGCTGCGCACCGAGGTGCTCGAGCCGTTCCTGGCGGGCGTTCTCGCAGACGATCGGGGCGAGACATCGGATTCCTTCGCCCGTCTGCTCGTGCGCATGTTCATTCTCGGGAGGCCCGGCCTCCCCGAAGCGGGCATCGGGGCCCTTCCCGCCCAGCTGGCGCGCTCGGCGACGGCCTCGGGTGCCGATGTGCGTCTCGGGATGCGCGTGCGCAGGATCACGACTCGAAGCGGCATGGTCGAGGTCGACGTGGAACAGGGCGACACCGTGCGCGCGCGTTCCGTCGTCGTCGCAGTCGGTCCCGAGGCCGCCGCCGGGCTGCTCGACGTGCCGCGGCTGGCCACGAAGGGCCTGCAGACGTGGTGGTTCGCCACCGACACACCCCCCGCGAGCTCCGCGATGCTCGCCGTCGACGGCCGCCGCGCCGGGCCGGTGGTCAACACCGTCGTGATCTCCAACGCCGTGCCCAGCTATGCGCCAAGCGGCCGCCACCTGATCGAGGCTACGTGCCTGCTGCCGGATGCTGCTCGGACGCACTCGGCTGCAGCGCCGCGAGAGGTCGACGTCCGGCGCCAACTCGGCGAGATCTGGAGCACGGATGCCGCCACGTGGTCGCTGCTGCGGCGAGATGACATCCCGCACGCGCTGCCGACCCAGCCGCCGCCGCTCCGCACGAGACTGCCGTCACCTCTGAGTGCAGGAGTCTTCGTCGCCGGCGACCACCGCGACACTGCGTCGATACAGGGTGCACTGGTGTCGGGCGAGCGCGCGGCCAGGGCCGTACTCACCGAGTTCAGTCAGCCGCCGGAAGGTCTGGTGGGGAACGCCTGACCCTCGGCCTACGCCTGCGCCAGGTCCGCGAAGCGCGAGAAGTGTCCGTGGAAGGCCACGGTGACGGTGCGCGTTGGGCCGTTGCGGTGCTTGGCGACGATGAGATCGGCCTCGCCGGCACGCGGGTTGTCCTTCTCGTAGGCGCTCTCGCGGTGCAGCAGGATGACCATGTCGGCGTCCTGCTCGATGGAGCCGGACTCGCGCAGGTCGGAGATGGCCGGCAGCTTGTCGGCACGCTGCTCCGGTCCACGGTTCAGCTGCGAGAGGGCGATGACCGGAACCTGCAGTTCCTTCGCCAGGAGCTTCAGTGCTCGTGAGAACTCCGAGACCTCCTGCTGACGGCTCTCGACGCGCTTGCCGCTGGTCATGAGCTGGAGGTAGTCGATGACGACCATCTTGAGGCCGATGCGCTGCTTCAGGCGACGGCACTTCGCCCGGATCTCGACGAGCGTCAGGTTGGCCGAGTCGTCGATGTAGAGGGGAGCATCGTTGATGCGACCGCGGGTCGAGGCGATCGTGGTCCAGTCGCGGGAATCGACGGTTCCCTTGCGCATGCTCTGCAGGGGAACGGATGCCTCGGCCGCGAGCAGACGCATGGCGATCTCGGAGCGCCCCATCTCGAGGGAGAAGAAGATCGTGGGCATGTTGTTGCCGATGGCGGCTGCGCGGGCGAAGTCGAGGGCGAGGGTCGACTTTCCGAGTGCGGGGCGGGCGGCGACGATGATCATCTGCCCGGGGTGAAAGCCGTTGGTCAGGTCATCGAGGTCGGCGAAGCCCGTGGGGACGCCCGTCATCTTGCCGTCGGTGTGCTTGGCGGCCTCGATCTCGTCGATGGCGACGGTGACGGCATCCGTCAGCGGAACGTAGTCTTCGGTCTCGGTGTTGCCGTTGACGGCGTAGATCTCGGCCTGGGCGTTGTTCACCAGGTCGAGGGGCTCGCCCTCGGCCGCGTAGCCCATCTGGACGATGCGGGTTCCGGCCTCGACGAGGCGGCGGAGCAGCGCACGCTCGGCGACGATCTCGGCGTAGTAGCCGGCGTTCGCGGCCGTGGGCACGAGGGCGGTCAGCGTGTGGAGGTACTCCGCGCCGCCGGCACGGGAGAGCTCTCCGGTCTTCGAGAGCTCGTCAGTGACCGCGATGACGTCGGTCGGCTCGCCGTGCGAGTAGAGCGACAGGATGGCGTCGTAGATGAGCTCGTGCTTGGGCACGTAGAAGTCGTTGCCGCGCACGGACTCCACGACGTCGGCGACGGCGTCCTTCGAGAGCAGCATGCCGCCGAGGGCGCTCTGCTCGGCGAGGAGGTCGTGCGGGGGAGTGCGTTCGGCCTTCCGAGCGTCTTCGCCGTCCCACGGTTCGGCGAGTCCAAGGTGGGCGATCGACACGCGGTTCCTCCAGGATGATGCTTCGGTGTGCCGGTGCGGCGGCGTTGCTTCCCGGTCTGCTCGCCTCGTGAGGCGTTCCATGACCATTGGAACAGCACCCGCCGACAGGGCGGCCCACCGCTGTTTTCGAGCCGGTCGAGACCACCGGAATCGACGGCGATGGCCAACACTACGGTCGCCATCCGGAACCCTCAACTCGGCCTGTGGATAACGCTGTGGGAAAAGTGGGCGAAACGCCGCGCTGCATGTGCAAAGCCTGTAGAAACAGGTGTGGACAGCAAACTATTTTCTTGGAATTTATGCCCGCTGACCGGGGTTTTGAACATTCCACACCTGTGTGTGGAAAGTTGTTTGAATCACTGCATGAAGGTCGCTCGGCTTTGCACAGGCCTGTGTATGGAATTGGGGGTAACTCAGGCTTCCCGACCTTGTGCAATCCCCTTAAACGGGTGTAGCGACGGGCCTCAGCCCGTCGCTACACCGAGGTGTTCGCAGCCTTACTTGGCGGCGACCACCTGAAGGGTGATCGTGGCAGACAGCTCGTCGAAGAGACGAACAGTCGCCTGGTGCTCGCCGACCGACTTGATGGGGTTCGAGAACTCCACCTTGCGCTTGTCGATGGCACCGAGGCCTGCAGCGGCGACAGCGTCAGCGACATCGGCGGTCTTGACGGAACCGAAGAGACGTCCCTCGGCACCCGCCTTGACGACGAGCTTGACCTTGGTGCCCTCGAGGGCGTTCTTGAGGGCGACTGCCTCGTCGTGCGTCGCGAGCTCACGAGCGGCGCGAGCCGCCTTGATCTGCTCGATCTGCTTCTCGCCACCACGGCTCCACGAAACCGCGAAGCCCTGGGGGATGAGGTAGTTGCGGGCGTAGCCGTTCTTGACCTCGACGACGTCACCGGCGGTTCCGAGGCCTGTGACCTCGTGCGTCAGAATGAGTTTTGACATGTCGGTGCTCCTTAGCGGCCGCTGCCTGCGTACGGCAGCAGGGCCATCTCGCGGGCGTTCTTGACGGCACGGGCGATGAGGCGCTGCTCCTGCACGGAGACGCCGGTGATACGGCGGGCGCGGATCTTTCCACGCTCGGAGATGAACTTGCGAAGCGTCGCGACATCCTTGTAGTCGATGACGCCGACGCGGATGCTCTTGGCGGGGGCGGCGTTCTTGCCCTTGCCTCCGCGGAGCGGCTTGCGGCGGTCGCCGCTGCTCTTTCCAGCCATTGTTATTCCTTAGTTGAAGTAGTTCTGCGCGGATGCCGAAGCGGCATCCGTGTGGGGCCTCTCGGCCTAGAAGGGGGTCTCGTCGCTGTAGCTGCCCGGTGTGGCCCAGACATCCGAACCACCGGAAGCGGCGGCTGCGGGTGCACTGGGTGCCCACGGCTCGTCGGAGCCGCCCGCGGGGGCGCCTCCACCACGAGGACCGGACGACTGGGCGCGCGTCAGCGACGCGGTGGCGTACCGGAGCGAAGGACCGATCTCGTCGATCTCCAGCTCGAAGCTCGTACGCTTCTCGCCTTCCTTCGTCTCGTAGGAACGCTGCTTGAGACGCCCGGAAGCGATGACACGGGAACCCTTGGTGAGGGACCCTGCGACGTGCTCGGCGAATTCACGCCAGACGCTCGCGCGCAGGAACAGAGCCTCGCCATCCTTCCACTCGTTCGACGCGCGGTCGAAGCTGCGAGGAGTGGATGCGATGGTGAAGTTGGCAACCGCCAGTCCGCCCTGCGTGTAGCGCAGTTCGGGATCTGCAGTGAGGTTGCCCACCACGGTGATTACGGTCTCGCCGGCCATGGGAACTAGGCGTCCTTCTCGACCTTGGCGGCGTCGGCCTTGGGAGCCGCTGCCTCGGGCTTCGCGTCGACGACGGCCTTCGGGTTGGCTGCCTTGCGGGCGGCCTTCTCGTCGGCGAGCTTCTTGGCGGCGGCGACCTGGGCGATGCCCTCTTCGGCGCGGAGCACCTTGGTGCGCATGACTGCTTCGCTGAGACCCAGCTGGCGGTCGAGCTCCGACGTGGTAGCCGGCTCTGCGGTGAAGTTGACGACGGCGTAGATGCCCTCGTTCTTCTTGTTGATCTCGTAGGCGAGACGACGACGGCCCCAGATGTCGACGTTGTCGATGGATCCACCATCGTTACGCACCACATTGAGGAACTTGTCGAGGCTCGGAGCGACGGTGCGCTCATCGATCTCGGGATCGAGGATGACCATCAATTCGTACTGATGCATGACTAACCCACCTCCTTCGGACTGAACGGCTGCAGTATTTCTGCAACAGGAGGGTTGTGCATGTGTTGATTCGTGGAGGCCGCACAATCGCGGCACACGGGCAACCTTCCCAGAGTAACGGATGCGGGCCCTCCGCGCACGTCGGGATCGGCATCCGCTCCGAACTCCCAGTTCGAAGCCCGAGGGGAACTCAGGCTGAGGAGCGCTCGGCCCACCAGGAGCGCAGGCGTTCCGTCGCGATGTCGGCGCCCAGGGGCCCCTCGTCGAGCCGCAGTTCGAGCAGGAACCTGTACGCCTCGCCCACCTCCCGGCCGGGACGGATGCCGAGGATGGCCATGATCTGCTCGCCGTCGAGGTCGGGCCGCACGGCCGCGAGCTCCTCCTGCTCGGCCAGCTCGGCCATCCGGCGCTCGATGTCGTCGTAGGCGAAAGCCAGGCGGTCGGCCTTCCGCTTGTTGCGGGTGGTGACGTCGGCCCGGGTGAGGATGTGCAGCCGCTCGAGTTGGTCACCGGCATCGCGGACGTAGCGGCGAACAGCCGAATCGGTCCACGTGCCCTCGGTGTACCCGAAGAAGCGCAGGTGGAGTTCGATCAACCGGGACACCGCGGCGATGGTGTCGTTGTCGAAGCGCAGCTCGCGCAGGCGCTTGCGCGCCAGCTTCGCACCCACGACATCGTGGTGGTGGAAGCTCACCACCCCGCCGCCCTCGAGCTTGCGCGTCGCCGGCTTCCCGATGTCGTGCAGAAGCGCTGCGAGGCGGAGCGTGAGGTCGGGGCTGACGAGATTGCCGCGCGCCTTCTCATAGCCGATGGCCTGCTCGAGCACCGTGAGGCTGTGCTGGTAGACGTCTTTGTGGTGGTGGTGCTCGTCGACCTCGAGGCGGAGCGCCGGCAGTTCCGGAAGCACGTAGGCCGCCAGGCCTGAATCGACGAGCAGTTCGAGGCCACGCCTCGGCTCGTCGGTGCGCAGGAGCTTCGAGAGCTCCTCGTTCACCCGCTCGGCGGAGATGCGCTCGATGCTGGGCGCCAGCTCGACGAGAGCAGCCTCCGTGTCCTCGTCGACGAGGAACCCGAGCTGTGCCGTGAACCTGCAGGCCCGCATCATGCGGAGCGGATCATCGCCGAACGACACCGCGGGGGAGGAGGGAGTGCGCAGCCGCCCCTCGAGCATGTCGTCGATGCCGCCCGACGGGTCGACGAGCTTCATCTCGGGAAGACGCAGCGCGAGGGCATTCACCGTGAAGTCGCGCCGCAGGAGGTCGTCCTCGAGCGAGGCGCCGAAGACGACGTCGGGCTTGCGGCTCTCGCCGTCGTAGCTGTCGGCGCGGTAGGTCGTGACCTCGACGGTCTCGCCGGCGATCTTGGCCCCGATCGTGCCGAATTGACGCCCGATGTCCCAGTGCGCCTCACTGATGGGCGTGATGATCGCGAGGATCTGGTCGGGGGTGGCATCCGTCGTGAAATCCAGGTCGTTCGCCACGCGTCCGAGGAAGGCGTCACGAACGGGACCGCCGACGAGGGCCAGCTCGTGTCCCGCGGCGGCGAAAGCGGTCGCCAGACGGGAGACGGTCGGGGAGGCTGCGACTTCACCCAACCGCATGAGTGCTGCCGCGACGCTCTGCATGCCTCCATGGTAGAGCGTCGAAGAATGACCCATCGGCTCGGCGCACAGGAGGCGAGCAGTCCCCACGCCGTAGAATCTCACGCATGATGGCCGACACCGATGCTGCGCGTCGGTCGGCACCTCTCCTCTCCTCCGCCCGTCGTGCGACTGCGCGCCTCTCCGCTGCAGCAGCCGTCGCCGGTCTCGCGCTGGCCTTCATCGGGTTAAATGCTCCCTCCGCGGGCGCGGCCGAGCCGGGCGACGTCTCGGTGTCGATCGCCACGGACCCGCAGCTCGGCCCGGGTCAGAATCTCAGCGTCACCGTCACTCTCACCAACTCCGGAGCCACGGCGACCGAGCCGGGCAGCATCGAGGTCGTCCTCGACCCCGACCGCATCACGACGCGCGACGAACTCGACGCCTGGCTCGACGGACCGAGTGATGAGGAGGACGATCCGGATGACGGGCCGAGCGTCACCGTCGACGCCCCTGGTCTCGCTCCGTCGACCAACACCACGCTCACGGCGGCCATCCCCGCAGCATCCGTCGGCCTGACCGGATCGGAGTGGGGAGCACGCGGAATCGCCGCTACGTACACCGCAGGCGATGCCGAAGTGGCGGAGGGTCGCGGAACCGTCACCTGGTATGCCGGGGAACCGGTCCCCGTCACACCCGTCGCTGTCGCGATGAGCATGACCGCCCCTGTCGGCACGACCGGTGTCCTGACCGGTAGCGAGCTGGCACAGCTCACTCGTCCTGGTGGACTGCTCAAGCGCCAGCTCGACGGTGTCGTTGGTCGAGACGTCACCATCGGTATCGATCCGATGATCATCGCGTCGATCCGGCTTCTCGGCACCAGCGCCCCCGAGAGCGCGGTCGCCTGGCTGGACGAACTCGCCGCTCTCGACAACGAGACCTTCCCGCTGGCCTGGGCCGATGCCGATCTCGCCGTGCAGGCCCAGGCCGGCCTGACCCAGCTGCTCGGCCCCACCTCGCTCGACTACGCCATCGACCCCGCGAACTTCTCGGGAGAGACCGCGACGCCGACGCCCACTCCCACGACTCCCGAGTCGACGGCAACCGATTCGCCGGCAGCAGAGCCCAGTTCGTCGGATGCCGGAGTTCGCAGCACGGATGCGCCCACGCCGGCCCCCGGCTCGACCGAGGCGCCGCCGACCGAGTCGCCGACGGCCTCACCGACTGCCGGCATCCCGACGATCCAGCCGACCCTCGCCGACCTGCTGTCGTGGCCGTACACGGCGACGAACATCGCCTGGCCCGATTCGGGAACCGTCGCGGCACCGGATCCGGCCGTCTTCGCCGCCAATGGGCTCACGACCACGATCATGTCGAGCTCGGACCTCGCCGAACCGAGCACGACGACGCCGCGTGCCGCCGCCGTTGCGAATGACGGCGACGCGCTGGTCGCCCTGGCCGACGATCGCCTGTCCTCGGCTCTCAGCGCCGCCGTCGGCTCGCTCACCGACCTGGAGTGGCGCACGGCGATGGATCAGGTGGCCGCCCTCCTCGCCGTGGCCTCCACCGAGGGCGACACGACCTCAGCGGTGCTGGCGGCCCTCGACCGCGGCTGGCCGAACAGCACGCGCCTCCCCGACACCCTGGACGCCTTGGCGCAGCTCGCCTGGGCGGCTCCGGCACCGCTGCTCACCTCGCTCGGGTCGCCGGCGGCATCCGTCGCCATCGCCGATGTCGGGGAACCAGCCGACCGCGTGGCCGTCGTTCCTCCTCTGCTCCAGGACGAGGCCTCCCTCACGGCGTTCTCGTCCGCGCTGACCGATCCCGCCGTCCTGACGGGACGGGAGCGGAATGAGGTCCTGGCCCTGCTGTCGATCGGGTGGATCGAGCAGCCCGCGCCCTGGGCCAAAGCTCTCGCCGAGCATCGTGAGGCCAGCGTCGCGACCCTGAACTCCGTGTCGGTCTCGCCGTCGAGCTCCGTGCTCGTCGTCGGCAGCCCGACGGCCATCCCCGTGACCATCAAGAACGACTTCACCTCGGCGGTCACAGTGCACGTCGAGGCGACGCCGTCGAACGGGCGCCTAGTCGTCGACAACGGTGTGGACGTCACCGTCGAGGCCGGGTCGAGCTCCTCGGTGAAGATCCCCGTGAGCGCTCAGGTCGGAAGCGGCACCGTCGGTCTCACGATCGCCTTGACGAGCGCCAGCGGCGTGGCCATCGGGCAGCCGTACACCGTCGTCGCGAACGTGCACGCCGACTGGGAGGGCATCGGAGCGGCGATCCTCGGGACCCTCGTGGTGCTCTTCTTCGGCTTCGGCGTCGTGCGCACCATCCGCCGCCGGCGGCGCGAACGAGCGGCCGCTGAGAACGTGGCCGACGAGCCTGTGGCTGACGATCCCGGGGCAGAGGTAGACCCTTCAGATGCCCGGGACACCGCGGCGGACGTCGGCACCGGGGCTGGAACCGGGGCATCCGAACCGGATGATGTGGTTACGGATGCGGACGCCCAGAACTCTGATTTCCCGCACTCCGAACCGGATGATGTGGTTACAGCCGACGAGCCGGAGCAGCCGCGTGGCTGACGGCATCGGGCGCGCCAGCGCGTTCCTCGCCTCCGGGACGATCGTCTCCCGCATCCTGGGGTTCGTGAAGGCCATCCTGTTGGTGAGCACCATCGGCCTCGTGGGCGTCAGCACCGACGCCTTCACGATCGCCAACCAGCTCCCGAACACGATCTACGCGATCGTCGCCGGGGGAGTGCTCAGCGCGGTGCTGGTTCCGCAGATCGTCAGGGCCGGGCTCCACGCCGACGGCGGAGTCGCCTACATCAACAAACTCGTGACGGTCGCCCTCGTGATCCTCGCCGGCACCGCCGTGCTCGCCACCTTCCTCGCCCCGGTGCTGAGCCTCATCCTCGGTCCGCTGCTGTCTGCGGATCAGCGCGCGCTCGTCACGGCCTTCGCGTTCTGGTGCCTTCCCCAGATCTTCTTCTACGGCCTCTACACCGTCCTGGGGGAGGTGCTCAACGCCCGGCGTTCGTTCGGGCCGTACACCTGGGCGCCCGTGCTCAACAACGTCGTCGCCATCGCCGGTCTCGCCGTCTTCGTCCTCTTGTTCGGCGCTGACTCCGACGGCGTTCGCGTCGCATCGGACTGGACACCGGCCATGATCGCCGTCATCGGCGGATCAGCGACCCTGGGGGTCGCGACCCAGGCGATCGTGCTGTTCTACTTCTGGCGCCGCATCGGACTGCGATACCGACCGGACTTCCGGTGGCGCGGCGTCGGCCTCGGATCCGCCGGCCGGATGGCGAGCTGGACGTTCGGCATGCTCATCCTCACGAGCCTGGCGGGCATCGTCGAGACGATCGTCGTCGGCAGTGCTTCCGGGCCCGAGGGCAATCCCTCGGCCACAGCCCTGTCCAACGCCTGGCTCATCTTCATGCTCCCGCACTCGGTGATCACAGTCTCGATCGCCACCGCCTACTTCACACGGATGGCCGAGCACGTCTCGCACGACCGCATCTCCGATCTGCGCACCGACGTATCGTCGGCCACCCGGGGCATCAGCCTGATCATCGTGCTTGCTGCAGCCGGCCTCATCGTGTGCGCCTACCCGTTCAGCGCCGTGTTCAGCAGCGTCTCCTTCGATCAGGTGCAGGCCTTCGGCAACGTGATCATCGCCTATGTCATCGGGCTCGTCCCGTTCTGCATCCTCTTCGTCGTGCAGCGCACGTTCTACGCCCTCGGCGACACCCGCACGCCGTTCTTCTTCACCCTGTTCCAGACCATCGTCGTCACCGTGCTGGTGCTGCTCTGCCTGATGCTGCCCCTGTCCCTCACGGCCATCGGCATCGCGGCATCCGTCAGCATCGCCTGCATCCTCCAGCTGATCCTGGCCGTCATCCTTCTTCATCGTCGCCTCGGCTCCCTCGACGGCGCCCGCATCCTGCGCAGCCTCGCGAAGTATCTGGCCGCGGCTGTCATCCCCGTCGCCGCCGGCGTGGGCATTCTCATCGCCCTGGGCGGAACGACGGAGGGCGGGTTCGCGGTCTCGGGACGGTTCCTGGCCATCATCAGCATGGTCATCATCGGCGCGGTCATGAGTGCCCTCTACGTCGGCGGTCTGCTCCTGCTCCGATCGAGCGAGCTGCGGGGATTCCTCGACCCGATCCTCGCCAGGCTGCGGCGGAGCTGACCCGCGTCCGACGGCACGTGCGCCGCTCCCATGCGCCTCACAGCTCTGGAATAGCACCCCCGTACACTGTGTTGTACCGAACAGCCAGGCGTCCGAACGGGCGCCACGGTGTTGTGATCCAAGGAGTTTCACGTGCGTCAGCTCATCATCATCGGCTCTGGTCCTGCCGGTTTCACCGCTGCGATCTACGCGGCGCGTGCCCAGCTCGAGCCGCTGCTCATCGCCAGCTCGGTGCAGGTCGGAGGCGAACTCATGAACACGACCGATGTCGAGAACTTCCCCGGCTTCCCCGCCGGCATCCAGGGCCCCGAGCTGATGATGCAGATGCAGGAGCAGGCCGAGAAGTTCGGAACCGAGGTCGTCTACGACGACGTCGTGAACCTCGAGCTCGCCGGCGATGTCAAGAAGGTGACTCTCGGCTCTGGTGCGACCCTCGAGGCTCAGGCCGTGATCTTCGCGACGGGATCCGCCTACCGCAAGCTCGGCCTGGAGGACGAGGAGCGCCTCTCCGGTCGCGGCGTCTCGTGGTGCGCCACGTGCGACGGCTTCTTCTTCAAGGAGAAGGTCATCGCGGTCGTGGGCGGCGGCGACTCCGCCATGGAGGAGGCCACCTTCCTCACCAGATTCGGTTCCAAGGTCATCGTCATCCACCGCAAGGGTGAGCTGCGCGCCTCCAAGATCATGCAGGAGCGCGCGTTCAACGACCCGAAGATCGAGTTCATCTGGAACAGCGAGGTCGTGGGCATCACCGGAACGGATGCCGCCAGCGGCCTGGTGCTCCGCGACACCATCACAGGCGAGCAGAGCGAGATCGAGATCGGCGGCCTCTTCGTCGCCATCGGCAACGATCCGCGCACCCACCTCGTGCACGGCCAGCTGCAGCTCACCCCCGAGGGAACCATCGCCGTCGACGGGCGTTCGTCGAAAACGTCTCTGACCGGCGTATTCGCTGCAGGTGACGTGATCGACCCCACCTACCGACAGGCCATCACCGCCGCCGGTTCCGGCACGGTCGCGGCCCTTGACGCCGAGCACTTCCTGGCGTCCATCCCCGAGATCCTGCCCGACGGCCCCGTTCCGGCCGACGCCGACAACCTCGTCGCGGCCCACTGATCTCGCGGGTCATCCGACCCGCGCATCCGACATCCACAGAAGGAGAATGAGAATGACTGCACGTGCCGTCACCGAAGCGACATTCGACGCCGAGGTCCTGAAGAGCGAGAAAACCGTCCTCGTCGACTTCTGGGCAGAGTGGTGCGGCCCCTGCCGTGCCGTCTCCCCGATCCTCGACCAGATCGCGTCGGAGCACTCCGACAAGCTCGACATCGTGAAGGTGAACGTCGACGAGAACCCCCAGCTCGCGATGAAGTACCAGATCACGTCGATCCCCGCGTTCAAGGTCTACCAGGCAGGCGAGGTCGTCAAGACCGTCATCGGTGCCAAGCCGAAGCCCGCCCTCGAGGCCGACCTCGCCGCCTACATCTCGTAGCCGGCCGCTCGAACGACTCGAGACCCGCCCGGCTCACGCCGGGCGGGTCTTTTGCATCCCACGCACCTGCACGACACACGTCACGGCCGATCGGCGGCGACGAATAGCATGGAACCCTCACAGAACGGATCACCCAGTGAACGACAGAGCGCAGTCCGGCAACAACCTCGACCCGTGGTTCCACCACTACGCCGAGCGAGCCGCCGGTCTGCGCGCCAGTGAGGTGCGCGCCCTGTTCGCCGTGGCCTCCCGCCCGGAGGTCGTCTCCCTCGCCGGCGGCATGCCGTACGTCTCCGCGCTCCCCAGCGATCTCATCCAGGGTGCCATGGACGACGTGATGCGAACAGAAGGCCCGGTCGCGCTGCAATACGGCTCGGGTCAGGGCGTCCCGAAGCTCCGCGAGCAGATCCTCGAGGTCATGGCGCTCGAGGGCATCCGCGCGAACGCGGACGATGTCGTCGTGACCACAGGGTCCCAGCATGCCCTGGAACTCGTCAGCAAGCTCTTCCTCGACCCTGGAGACGTCGTCGTCTCCGAGGGTCCGAGCTATGTGACCGCGATGGTCATCTTCCGCTCCTACCAGGCCGACATCGACCACGTGCCGATGGACGAGCACGGCCTCATCCCCGAGGCGCTTCGTGAGCACATCGCGCGGCTGAAGGCAGCAGGCCGGACGATCAAGTTCCTGTACACGATCCCCTCGTTCCACAACCCAGCGGGTGTCACCCTGAGCTGGGAGCGGCGGGTCGAGATTCTGCAGATCGCCCGCGAGAACGACATCCTCGTGCTCGAGGACAACCCGTACGGACTCCTCTACTTCGATCAGCCGGCACCTGACGCCATGCGCTCGATCGAGGAGGACGGCGTGATCTATCTCGGGACGTTCTCGAAGACCCTTGCACCCGGATTCCGCACCGGCTGGGCCCTGGCACCGCACGCGATCCGTGAGAAGCTCGTTCTGGCCAACGAGGCGGCCGTGCTCTCGCCGAGTTCCTTCAGTCAACTGGTCATCTCAAAGTACCTCGAGACCGCTGACTGGAAGGCGCAGATCGACACCTTCCGCGGCGTCTACCGTGAACGCAAGGAAGCCATGCTCTCGGCCCTGGGGGAGTACCTGCCCGAACTCTCGTGGACCAATCCCAACGGCGGGTTCTACGTTTGGCTGACCCTGCCGGAACCGCTCGACTCGAAGGCCATGCTGCCACGGGCCGTGAAGGAACTCGTCGCCTATACGCCCGGCACGGCGTTCTACGGTGACGGAGGCGGGCAGCAGAACATCCGCCTGTCGTTCTGCTACCCCACTCCGGAACAGATCAGGCTCGGCGTGCGACGGCTCTCGAACGTGCTGCGGGGCGAACTCGAGCTTCTCGACACCTTCGCCGGCACGGGAAGCCTCACGTCGGCGCGGACCTCCACCCGGTTCAGTCTTCCACCCACCGATCTCAACTGACCTCCCCTGACGAAACGGACACCATGACCACCAACGCACCGTCAGAGGGCTCCACACCCAACCTCGACATCGTCGTGCTCGCCGGCGGCATCTCCCACGAGCGCGATGTCTCCTTGCGCAGCGGTCGACGCATCGCCGACGCCCTGGTCTCCGCCGGGCACACGGTGCGCGTGGTGGATCCGGACGCCTCCCTGTTCTCTCGCCTTGCTGAACACCGGCCCGATGTCATCTGGCCGGCTCTGCATGGCACCACGGGTGAGGATGGCGCACTCTTGGCTCTCCTCGAGACCACCGGCATCCCCTTCATCGGTGCCCACGGTGACGATGCATCACTGGCCTGGCTGAAGCCGGTGGCCAAGGCCCTCATCCGCCGCGCCGGTTTCGCCACGCCGGATTCGATCACCCTCGGACGGGAGACGTTCCGTGATCTCGGAGCGGCCGACGTCCTGGAGCGGGTGTCAGCGGCTCTGGAGTTCCCCGTGGTGGTGAAGCCGTCGCAGGGCGGATCCGCTCAGGGCGTCTCCATCGTCCGTGAGGCCTCGGAATTGCCGCGCGCCATGGTCGAGGCCTACAGCTACTCGGATACCGCCGTCGTAGAGCGGCACGTCGCAGGAACCGAGGTCGCCGTCGCCGTCGTGGATGACGGAGAGGGTGCGCACGCGCTTCCCGCCGTTGAGATCGAACCCCTCAGTGGCGTGTACAGCTTCGACGCCCGCTACAACGCGGGGGAGACCTTGTTCTACACTCCCGCACGGCTCTCGGACGACGTCGCACGACGGGTGGGGGACACGGCTGTCGCTATTCACGAACTCCTCCACCTCCGCCAGCTCTCACGGATCGACCTGATCGTCGACGAGGACGGGACGCCGTGGTTCCTGGAAGCGAACGTCCTTCCGGGAATGACGGAGACATCGCTCGTTCCTCAAGCGATCGAGGCCGCGGGGCTCACTCTGCCTGGGCTGTACTCGGCATTGGCCATCCAAGCCGCGCGCTGATGTTTCACGTGAAACGCTCGTAGGGAGCCGCTCACGCACAGCTCGGCGTAGTGCACGGCCGACAGCCAGTTCCTTCGGTGCCGCCGTACGTTTTCGCCATGCTTTCGAGTCCCCGTTTACCAGGCGCCGCGCCGCTCGACGAGCGCGGGCGATCGGTCCGGCCGGTGGGTACAGGGTCCCGACGAGAGCCATGGCCGAGAACATCCCTTCGATGTCGATTGGCAACGACCTCGGACATAGGACACGTGCGGAGCGCGTGATTGCCAGTTGCAGTTGCCAGTTGCCAGTTGCCAGCAAGCAGAGGTGGGCGCGCACGTTTCACGTGAAACGATGCGGGCGGGCTTGCGATGTTGCTCCATGCGGGCCCGGATGGCCGGCGTCGTCTGCCTTCCACTCCTTAGATAGCGGGGGAGTGGGACCGATTGGGATCGGTGCGAAGTGTTGTCTAGGTCGTGAAAGCGACACCAAGGCCCTGCAGATCGGATCGGGACCGTGGGTGGCGTGCTCCGCAGCACCCAGAGCCATACACCCAGAGCCGGAAGACGAGGCTGTGCGCAGTGTCGACGCGGGGTCGGGTCGACCACCCAGAAGCGACAGCCGCGCGGAACGCCAGCGGAGATGTTTCACGTGAAACATTGTTGTGCAGCGCTCTGAATGCCCGCAGAACGACACAGCGCCCCCGTTTCACGTGAAACGGGGGCGCTATGGAGTAGCCCGTCAGCTGGGGAAGTTCCCCTCGCCCAGTTCTTCGAGAATGCGGTTGAGATCCTGGATGGTCGCGAAGTCGATCGTGATCTGACCCTTGCGCGCGCTGAGGGAGATCTTCACCCGGGTATTCAGCCTGTCGCCGAGGGTGGAAGCGATCTCGTCGAGGTGACCATGGTGCTTGCCCGCGTTCGGTCGGGTCTTCACGACCTTCGGAGTCGCGCCGGCGGCGGCCTCAGCCGCCCGCACGGACAGGTCTTCGTTCACGATCTTGTCGGCCAGCACCTGCATGGCCTCACTCTCACCCACAGAGAGGATGGCTCGAGCGTGCCCGGCAGACAGCACACCCGCAGCGACCCGCATCTGCACGGGTTCCGGAAGCTTCAGCAGGCGCAGGGTGTTCGAGATCTGGGGTCGCGAGCGGCCGATGCGTCCCGCCAACTCCTCCTGAGTGATGCCGAAGTCAGCCAGGAGCTGCTGGTACGCGGACGCTTCCTCGAGCGGGTTCAGGTTGGACCGGTGAAGGTTCTCGAGGAGGGCGTCGCGGAGCATGTCCTCGTTCGCCGTGTCCTTGATGACGGCCGGAATCGTCGACAGGCCGACTTCCTTCGTGGCCCTCAGGCGTCGCTCACCCATGACGAGCTCGTACTTGCCGGGCAGATCGTTGTGCGGACGCACCACGATCGGCTGCAGAACACCGAACTCCCGCACGCTGTGCACGAGCTCCGCAAGATCCTCGGGCACGAAGACCGACCGCGGCTGGTGGGCGTTCGGCGCGATGTCGGCCGGGTCGAGCTGGGCGAGACGCGCGCCCGGAACGGCCAGGAGGTCAGCCTCCGGCTCGACGGACTCCACGCTGGGTGCCCCGGGGAAGAAGACGTCCACCGGTCGGCTGGTTCGCTCCTCGTCTCCTGTGGGGATGAGTGCGCCGATCCCTCGGCCGAGTCCTGTGCGCTTCGCCATTACCTGCGTGCTCCTTCGATGATGGGGGCCCCTCGGCGAGCGATCTCAGCCGCTGCTTCGAGATAGGACAATGAACCCGAGGATCCGGGGTCGTAGCCGATGACGCTCTGGCCGTAGCTCGGTGCCTCGGAAACCCGTACTGACCGGGGGATTATGGTTCCAAGAACCTGCTGCGGGAAGTGATCACGCACGTCTTGAGCCACCTGGTTCGCCAGGTTGGTCCGTGAGTCGTACATGGTGAGGAGGATGGTCGAGACATTCAGCTCGGGGTTCAGGTGCTTCTCGATCAACTCGATGTTCTTGAGGAGCTGACTGAGTCCTTCAAGCGCGTAGTACTCGCACTGGATGGGAATGAGAACCTCGTTCGCCGCCACGAAGGCATTGATGGTGAGCAGTCCCAGCGATGGCGGGCAATCGATGAAGACGTAGTCGTACGGCTCCGCCATCTGCTTCAGATGAAGATCGAGCGCACGCCGAAGTCGCTGTTCACGCGCGACGAGGGAGACAAGTTCGATCTCGGCACCGGCCAGGTGAATGGTGGCCGGAACGCACGACAGGTCACCGGCCTCCGGGCTCGATTGAATGACGTCACCGAGCGGGGCGTCGCCGATGATGACGTCATAGACGCTCGCGGTGTCGGAACGGTGCTCGACGCCGAGCGCCGTGGAGGCGTTGCCCTGAGGGTCGAGGTCGATGACCAACACCTTGGCGCCCGAGAGCGCGAGCGCGGCAGCGAGGTTGACGGTTGTGGTGGTCTTGCCGACCCCGCCTTTCTGATTCGAGATCGTGAAGATCCGCGTGTGTTCCGGAAGGGGGAGCGGAGCCGATGCGAGGGCCTGACGGCGGCGTGCATGATCAGCCACCTCCCGCGCAAGCGGAGTCTCGGCCTCGGTCGTGCGCACGGAAGCCGCCGGCTCGGGAATGGGGGCGGGCTCGGACTCGGACTCCGTCTCCGACTGAACAGCATCCACTTCGTCACCCGACGGACCTGCGGACACCGAATCGGCTGCCGAAACTGCTTCGTCAGAACCCTCTGACGCCAGATCTCGCTCGGAATCGACGGATGGAGTGCTCGCTCCCGCGCTTAGGATGGCTCCCACAGCATCGATTCCGCCCGAATTCGGGGTCGAAACAGGCTCGCTCGACGGCTGTGACTGCTCGCCACCGACGGGAGTCGCTGCCGATCGATCGTCGTCGTCCTTGCGGTGGAACCAACCGCGACGGGTCTCGTTCGGCATCTGCAGAAAACTCCTACTTCGCAACTCGATGAATACGCGTATCATCCGGCGATCGTGCCGAATCCGCGGAACACGACGTACAGGAACGCCGAATCTGTGGAGGAACTCAGCCCTCGAACAGCAGGGGAGAGGACTAGTCCACTGTAGCCCGAACGACCCTTGTGACTTCGCTCAGCACACCCTCGCCGAGGACGACGACTTCGACATCGAGCAGGTGGTACTTGCGGATCGCCTTAGCGGCAGCTTCGATCTCGCGCTCCGCGTTCGCACCCTTCATCAAGACGAGCTCACCGCCGGTCTTCACCAGGGGAGCGGTCAAAGGTATGAGGGTGCGGAGAGCACTCACCGCGCGGGCGGTGACCTGGTCGAGGAGCGGGCTCAATCTCGCTTCCTCAGCACGCGCACGAAGCACCTCGACGTTGGTGAGGCCGAGTTCGTCGACCTGACTCTGCAACCAGGCGACCCGTCGCTCCATGGGCTCGATCAACACGAAATCCACGTCTGGACGGGCGATCGCCAACACCAGCCCGGGAAGGCCGGCTCCACTTCCGATGTCGCCGACGCGTCCCGGACGCAGCAGCGGGGCCATGATGGCGCTGTTCAGAACATGGCGCGTCCAGAGGCGCGGCAACTCCAACGGGCCGATGAGACCCAACTCCTCGCCGAGGCGGGCGAGATTCGCGGTGAAAGCGCGGGCAACGGCGATCGTGTCGCCGAAGATCTCCTCTGCGACGTCTGGCTCGACCTCGACGGTCACGGCCGACGCATCAGCCACGGGAGTCCCGTTTCACGTGAAACATCAGCAGCGATCGGTTCAGGAGGAGGGCGTGATGACGGTGTGTCGGTCGGAGCCCTCGCCGCGCGACTCCGAGACGTAGCCCCGCTCTGCGACCACATCGTGCACGAGCTTGCGCTCGTAGGACGACATCGGCGGCAGGGCAGCCTCGGCGGCGCCGCCCTCGATGCGCTCGATGGCGCGGCTCACGAGCGAGGCGAGCTCGGCCTGACGAGCATCACGAGAGCCTCCGATGTCGAGGATCAGACGGGAGAACACTCCGGTCTTAGCCTGGACCGCGAGACGGGTGAGCTCCTGCAGTGCGTTGACGACGTCAGCCTTGGCGAGCACGCGCAGGTTGGCACCATCCTCGGCGTTCACCGAGACATACGCGCGACCGTTGCGGGCATCGATGTCGATGTCACCGTCGATGTCGCAGATGTCGAGGAACTCCTCGATGTAGTCGGCTGCGACATCACCCTCCTGCTCCAACTGCTCACGGGTGGGGGAGTGCGTGGTGGCGTTCTGAACGTCCGTCATGATTCTGCTCTCTGGATGTCTGTCGAAATCAGCTGCCGGCATCGCCGGGCTTGGCCTGCTGCTTCTTCGCCCGGTCCTTGCTCATGGGCTGCTGGCGCTGGGTCGTGGTCTTCTTCGGCTCGTCGAGGACGATGATGTCGCCGTCCTTAGCCTCGAGCTTGCCCTTGCGAGCGAGTCGCGCCTCACGGGCCTTCGCTGCTTCACTGCCCGGGGTCGGCATGTTCCGGATCACGATGAACTGCTGCACCATCGTCCAGATGTTCGAGGTGAGCCAGTAGAACATCACGCCGAGAGGGAAGGCCACACCGGAGAAGGCGAAGACGAGGGGGAGGAGGTACAACAGAACCCGCTGCTGACGGAACATGGGGCTCGCCTTGGTCTCCGGCGACATGTTCTTCGACACGATCTGCAGCTGGGTGAAGAACTGCGAGGCAGTCATGAGCACGACCATGATGCCGGCGATCCACATGACCGCTGCGACGTACGGCTCACCCGATGTCATCAGCGTCCACTGCGAGGCGAAGGAGTCGTGCAGCGGAGCGATCCCGAACAGCTTCGCGGAACCGAACTGCTCGGCCAGCACGTCGTTGAGGGGGCCGACGCCGGCCTTGGAGTGCTGCGCGTCGTTCAGTACGGAGAACAGCGCGAAGAAGATCGGCATCTGGATGAGCAACGGAAGGCAGGAGCTCAGCGGGTTGGTGCCCGTCTTCTTGTAGAGCTCCATGGTCTCGCGGGACATGGCCTCACGCGAGAACTGATCCTTCTTGCCCTTGTACTTCTCCTGGATCTTCTTCAGCTGCGGCGCCACCTCGAGCATGCGACGCTGATTCTTGATCTGACGGACGAAGATCGGGATGAGAGCGGCGCGCACGACGACCACGAGGCCGACGATCGACAGCACCCAGGTGATTCCGGCTGCCGGGTCCATGCCGATGGCTTCGAACAGCTGGTGCCAACCGACCAGGAGAAGCTCCACCACCCATTTGAGTGGCCAGAGAATCGTTCCAATAAGGTCCATCGTGAAGGTCAGCCCTTTCCTTGGCTCTCAGCAACTACAAAACCGAACGGGGTCACGCGATAACGGCGGACCTTCTTCAGGGGAACGTCATCGATCCCGCCCTCCGCCCAGGGGTGGCATCGGGCGATGCGCTTCAGGCCGAGGCCGGAGCCGATCACAACGCCATGCTCTTGGATGGCCTGCAAGGTGTAGGCCGAGCACGATGGGTAGTAGCGGCAGACATCTCCATAGAGCGGGGAGATGACGGCGCGATACCCGCGAAGCATGACGACAGCCGCATTGCGCGGTGCCAGCACGGCAGCAGTCACAGCGGTATTCACATCACGCCCTTGGTCACGGCCCGAACGACCTCAGCCCGCAGAGTAGTCCACGAAGCATCGAAAGCCCCGGGAAGCGCACGGATGACGACATCCGTTCCCGGGGTCATCGAACCGACCATCTCGAAACTCGCAGCCTTCAACCGACGTCTCACCCTGTTACGTCGCACCGCGGTGCCGACGTTCTTGGCGACGATGAATCCGAAGCGCACCTGGTCGCTGTCCGGATTGGGTCGCACGTAGGTGACGGTGTTCGCTCCCACGAACCGACGACCACGACGCACGGTGACCTTGTAGTCACCGGCACTCGTGACCCGGTTCGCTCGAGCGAGCACCTCAGTCGCTTAAGCGGAGAGTTCGGTACGGCCCTTGCGACGACGCGCAGCGAGGATCGAGCGACCGGCACGGGTACGCATACGCAGGCGGAAGCCGTGGACCTTCGCGCGGCGGCGGTTGTTCGGCTGGAACGTTCTCTTGCTCATGGGGTGATCTCCACAGTCTTGGTTCTCCACGCACCGCGTTCAGCGGCGGGAAGGCAGGGGGGAGCCAGAAGGCTCGTCGTCAACTGATTAAAACTAGGCCCTGACCGACCTAGGGTCAAACCGGGACGGGGCCAAACCTGAAATTCTCCACACACTCGGAGGTTTCGGGCGGCATCGACACGCCGGGACTTGTGCGGGATTTGATCCCCTCCGACGCCCCCAGTAGCGTGTGAAACCAAGTTATCCCCAGCTTTGGGTGCATCAAACCTGAGAAATCGCCTGTATTCCACACAGGAGGTGGATAACTTTGTGAATACTTTGCCGACCGGGCAAGCTCAGCGTCGAGGCATTTCCTTCCGGCGGCATATCGAATGGATGCGAGTGGGTATGGCTGAGGGCGAACGACCGATCGATGAGGTCTGGCAGGACGTACTCACCCAGCTCGGCGGCGACAAGAGCGTGACGCCCATGCTCTACGGATTCCTGGGACTCGTGGAACCGAAGGGCATCGCGGCCGGCACCTTCTATCTGGAGGTGCCGAACGACTTCACGGCGAGCATGCTCAACCAGCGGATGCGCGTGGCCCTTCTGGCCGCCCTCGCCACGCTGCCCACCGAGGTCACGAACTTCTATGTCGTCGTGAACCCCGAGCTCGAGCAGGAGAACCTCCGGCCCGACATCGCAGCCCCCATGGAACAGCCCAACGAGGTCGAGACGCCGGCAACCCCGCAATCGGTCTTCGAGACCACTCAGCCGGAGCGCTCGAGCGACACGCGCCTGAATCAGAAGTACAGCTTCGACAACTTCGTCATCGGACAGTCGAATCGCTTCGCCCACGCCGCCGCCGTCGCGGTAGCCGAAGCGCCGGCCAAGGCCTACAACCCCCTCTTCGTCTATGGGGAGTCGGGGCTGGGCAAGACCCACCTGTTGCATGCCATCGGTCACTACGCCATGAGCCTGTATCCCGGCATCCGGGTTCGCTATGTGAGTTCCGAGGAGTTCACGAACGACTTCATCAATTCGATCGCCAACAACCGCGGATCCGTCTTCCAGGCGCGGTACCGCAACATCGACATCCTGCTGATCGACGACATCCAGTTCCTGCAGGGCAAGGCGGAGACGCAGGAGGCGTTCTTCCACACCTTCAATACCCTGCACGACCACAACAAGCAGGTGGTCATCACCTCCGACCTCCCGCCGAAGCACCTCACCGGTTTCGAGGACCGGATGCGAAGCCGGTTCGAGTGGGGCCTCATCACCGACGTGCAGGCGCCCGACCTCGAGACTCGCATCGCGATCCTCCGTAAGAAGGCGCAGAACGACAAGCTGCAGGTCCCCGACGACATCCTGGAGTTCATCGCGACGAAAGTGTCGTCGAACATCCGGGAGCTCGAGGGCACCCTGATCAGGGTCACCGCCTTCGCCAGCCTCAATCGGACCCCCGTGGACATGGCCCTCGTGCAGACGGTGCTGAAGGACCTCATCACCCTGGATGAGGACAACGTCATCGCGCCGGTCGACATCATCACGCACACCGCGGACTACTTCAAGCTCACCGTCGACGACCTCTACGGCTCGAGCCGATCGCAGGCCGTCGCCACAGCACGCCAGATCGCCATGTATCTCTGCCGCGAGTTGACGAACCTCTCCCTGCCCAAGATCGGTCAACTCTTCGGCAACCGCGATCACACGACGGTCATGTACGCCAACAAGAAGATCAGCGAGCTCATGAAGGAACGACGTTCGATCTACAACCAGGTGACCGAGCTCACCAACCGCATCAAGCAGACGCACCGCTACAAGTAGCGCACGCTGCGCCGAGCGACCCCGACCCAGGCCTGGTGCGGGGTTCTTCGGCGTGCGCTCGAGCCACCCGCGACACGCCCACCTGTGGAATACGACCACTGAAATATGCCGCTACTCACACATTGTGCATAACCTGTGGAAACTTAACGAGTAAGTGCCTGATTAATGTTGACTACTGCCCGATCACTGTGAAACTCGCCCGTCATCACTGGGATCGGGCCCGACCCCTTCCGGTTAACGCTCACAGGCCGCCAACAAGTCACACGGCTGTAGTTCCCAGTTAGAACATGGCATCGACGAAGTTATCCACAGTTTCCACACTTGTTAACACCGTTAAACACAATTCTTTAAACACTCCAGCTCGACAACTTTTACGAGCAGCGGTCGAATGACAAGCGGCAGGCGAGCAGACGCACTCCGCCCGAGACACCCACGGGCTAGCATGGGCAGCACTACACGTACGTACGACAGGAGTGGCTCAGTGAAGTTCCAAGCCAATCGGGATGTCTTCAGCGAAGCAGTGTCCTTCGCCGTCAAGCTCCTCCCGCAGCGGACCACCCTGCCCATCCTCAGTGGAGTCCTCATCGAGGCCACGGCCACAGGACTCGTTCTCTCGTCGTTCGACTACGAAGTATCAGCCCAGACAGAGATCAGCGCCGATGTCGAAGAGACAGGCACGATCCTGGTCTCCGGTCGCCTCCTCGCCGAGATCGCCAGCCGCCTTCCGAACGCACCCGTGCGATTCAGCACCGAGGACTCGCGCATCCTGGTCAGCTGCGGCTCGGCATCCTTCACGCTTCTCTCGATGCCCGTGGAGGAATACCCGAGCATTCCGCAGATCAGTAGCGAGACCGGTGTCGTGCCGGCCGAGGAGTTCGCGGCCGCCGTCGCACAGGTCGCCGTGGCCGCATCCCGAGACGACGTCACTCCTGTCATCACCGGAGTGCAGCTCGAGGTGTCGGAGAACAGCCTCGGCCTCGTCGCAACCGACCGCTACCGTGTCGCGGTCCGCGAGATCGACTGGGACGGAGGATCGACCGGTACTGCCGAGACCATCTCGGCCCTCGTTCCGGCTCGCACGCTCCAGGAGGTCGGCAAGACCTTCGGCCACAGCGGAACCATCTCCGTCTCGATCACCAGCAAGGACGAGCGCGAGCTCATCGCCTTCACCGCCGACAAGAAGACCGTCACGAGCCTGCTGATCAAGGGCAACTTCCCGCCCGTCCGCCGCCTCTTCCCCGACACGGTCGAGAACTACGCGGTCATGAACACCGCAGATCTCATCGAAGCGACCCGCCGCGTCTCGCTCGTGCTCGAGCGCGAGGCCGCGTTGCGCTACTCCTTCACCGCCGACGGGCTGACCCTCGAGGCCATCGGCTCCGAGCAGGCGCAGGCATCCGAGACCATCGATGCCGTACTCACCGGCGTCGAGACAGTCGTATCGTTGAAGCCGCAGTTCCTCCTCGATGGACTGGGAGCGGTGCACTCGGAGTTCGTGCGCATCTCCTTCACCAAGACCGAGAACCCCAACAAGCCGGGACCCGTGCTCATCACGAGCCAGACGTCCCGTGACCAGGCCGGCGCTGACAGCTATCGCTACCTGCTGCAGCCCAACCTGCTTCTGCGCTGACATCTCGCACACAACAGAAAGCACCTTCATGCACATCGGGCTCATCGGCCTCGGCAGAATGGGCGGCAACATGCGCGCCCGCATTCGCGAACACGACATCGAAGTGACCGGCTTCGACCAGAATCCCGCTGTGACGGATGCGGCATCAGTCGCCGATCTCGTCGCCACGATTCCCACTCCCCGCATCGTCTGGGTCATGGTTCCCGCCGGCGCCATCACCGACTCGGTCATCACCGAACTCGGTGAACACCTCGAGGCGGGCGACCTCATCATCGAGGGCGGGAACTCCCGCTTCACCGAAGACCTGCGTCACGCCGAGGAGCTTTCGGCGAAGGGCATCGAGTACATCGACGCTGGTGTCTCCGGCGGAATCTGGGGACACGAGAACGGCTACGGCCTGATGGTCGGCGGCAAGACCGAGCAGGTCGAGCGCGCCATGCCCATCTTCGACGCGCTCCGTCCGGAAGGTCCCCGCGAAGAGGGCTTCGTGCACGCCGGCGAGGTCGGCGCCGGCCACTACGCCAAGATGGTGCACAACGGCATCGAGTACGCCCTGATGCAGGCCTACGCCGAGGGCTACGAGCTGCTCGACAAGCGCGAAGACATCATCAAAGACGTTCCCGGCACCTTCAAGGCCTGGCAGCGCGGAACGGTCGTTCGGTCCTGGCTGCTCGAACTCCTCGTCCGTGCCCTCGAGCAGGATCCCGAGTTCGAGAAGATCGCCGGCTACGTCGAGGACTCCGGTGAAGGTCGCTGGACCATCGAGGAAGCCCTCGCCAGTGCTGTCCCGGTTCCGACGATCAGCGCCTCGATCTTCGCTCGCTTCGTGTCCCGCCAGGACCAGTCCCCGGCGATGAAGGCCGTCGCGGCCCTGCGCCAGCAGTTCGGCGGGCATGGCGTGAAGGATGCCGGCTGAGGCCAGCCCTCGTGAGTAGGGGTTCGGTCGTCTCGATTCGTCGAAGACCGGACCCCATTCACATCTGCGGGTGGAATGTCGGTGTCGCCGGTGAGTCCATCCGGTAGGTCTCGCCCCAAGATGCCCACCGAACCCCAGACATATCGAATCGCCTCCCCCTGCTCATGTCCGCGGGGATGGGCGACCGGGGCCAACAACTGCCTTCGGTCGTTCAAGAGATCCAGCGGCCGTAAAATCAGCGCAGCAGTGTCAGAGCAAGAGGAGAGGATCGAGCCCATGCGGATCGCCCACCTCTCGCTGACCGACTACCGCAACTACGAGCGGGCCGAGGTGGCGTTCGAGGCAGGACCCACGCTGATCGTCGGCCGTAACGGCCAGGGAAAGACGAATCTCGTCGAAGCGATCGGATACCTCGCGACACTGTCGTCGCACCGGGTGTCGAACGATCAGCCGCTCATCAGGGCGGGTAGAGATGCCGCGATCATCAGGGCTCGTCTGCAGAGTTCGGATCGCGAGCTTCTGGCCGAGCTGCAGATCAACAGGGTGGGGGCCAACCGTGCCCAACTCAACCGTGGAGTCGTGAAGCCGCGCGAACTCGTCAGGTACTGCCACAGCGTTCTGTTCGCCCCCGAGGACATCGCACTGGTGCGCGGCGAGCCATCGGGACGGCGTCGTTTCCTCGACGAACTGCTCGTCCAGCGGATCCCACGCATGGCTGGTGTGATGAGCGACTACGAGCGGGTGGTCCGGCAGCGCAACACACTCCTGAAGTCCGCGCGGGCGAGTGGCCTCCGGGATGCCAAGCTCAGCACTCTCGACATCTGGGACGACCGACTCGTGGTTCTCGGATCTGAGATCATCGCCGAGCGACTGAACCTCATAGACCGGTTACAGAATCCGTTGCGTGTCGCTTATCAGTCCGTGGCGGGCGACGACCAGGTGCCTCGGCTCGTTCCGGCGCTCTCCATCGACGGCGCAGGAGCGGGGGAGGAGGGCGAGGCATCGGATGCCGTGCCCTCCGATTCCGCATCCGGCCCGGCTGTGGCATCCGTCGGCGACATCGCCACCAGGTTCCGCGAGATGCTGAAGAGACTGCGCGGACGGGAACTCGACAGGGCCATCACCCTTGTCGGACCGCATCGAGACGACATCGTGCTCATGTTGAATGCCCTGCCGGCGAAGGGCTATGCGAGCCACGGTGAATCCTGGTCGTTCGCACTCGCGCTGAAGCTGGCCTCTGCAGAACTGCTGCGTCACGACTTCGCCAGTGGCGACCCTGTGCTCATCCTCGACGACGTGTTCGCCGAGCTCGACCAGGCCCGCCGGCGTCGTCTGGCCGAGGCGGTGACCGGCTACGAGCAGGTGCTCATCACGGCGGCCGTGCTCGATGACGTGCCGGAGGCCCTGGCGGGGACCGTTGTGCGGATCCGAGCGGGGGAGGTCGTCGATGCCTGAGCTTCCGGGCGATGTTTCACGTGGAACCCGTGCCGACGGCACGGGCGGGAACACCGATGCCGTCGACACTGCTGCGGCCCAAGATCTGGCCGACACCGAGTCGAGCCGGTTCTACCTGCGACTGAAGGGCGTGTTCACCGAGTCGGGCTCGCGTCCTCGCCTGACACGCAAGCGGTACAAGACCAAGGACGACGGGGGCAGCCAGCCATTCGGCCCCGGCCGCGACCCGAAAGGACTGGGCTCCGCACTGGACGCGCTCACTGCGCAGCTGGGTTGGCAATCACCTCTGGCGCAGTCGTCGCTGATGGAATCGTGGGCCGAGATCGCGGGCGCCGAGACCGCTAAGCACTCCACCCCGGCTGGAATCGAGGATGGCCGACTCACCGTCCAGTGCGAGTCGACGGCATGGGCGACGCAGTTGCGGCTCATGCGGGTGGCCATCATGACGTCGATCTCGCAGCGCTACCCGGATGCGGGCATCACCTCGGTGCGCTTTCTGGGGCCGGACGCCCCATCGTGGAAAAAGGGCCCCAGATCAATTCCAGGGCGTGGTCCACGCGATACCTACGGCTAAGGCGACAAATTCGGTCGGAGTCGCTCGAAAAGTGCCTCAGATCGGCTGTCGTGGCCGCAGTGGTGACCCCCGTTTGGTAGGATGAAGGGTCGCTTGAACGACGGTCAGGAGCCCAATTTCATATGACAGCGGAACCGAAGGATACGTCTCCCGAGCACGCATACGGTGCGGATGAGATCCAAGTCCTCGAAGGACTTGAAGCCGTTCGCAAACGACCGGGAATGTACATCGGTTCAACCGGTCCCCGAGGTCTTCACCACCTCGTGTACGAGATCGTCGACAATTCCGTCGATGAGGCCCTCGCCGGTCATGCTGACCTCATCGACGTCACGATCCTGCCCGACGGCGGAGTGCGTGTCATCGACAACGGACGCGGCATCCCGGTCGACCTGAACAAGGCCCAGGGCCGCTCGACCGTCGAGGTCGTTCTCACCGTGCTCCACGCCGGTGGAAAGTTCGGCGGCGGCGGATACGCGGTCTCGGGCGGTCTCCACGGCGTCGGCTCGTCTGTCGTGAACGCCCTGTCCACCAAGCTCGACGTCGCGGTGAGCCGACAGGGTCACGTCTGGCGCCAGAGCTACTCGGTCGGTGTTCCGGATGCTCCCCTCTCGATGGACGAGGAGTCGGAGGCCACGGGCACGACCATCACCTTCTGGCCGAGCGAGGAGATCTTCGAGACCGTCGAGTTCGACTACGAGACCCTGCGCGCCCGGTTCCAGCAGATGGCGTTCCTCAACAAGGGACTGACCATCAAGCTCACCGACGAGCGTGAGGTGTCGCGCGACCCGGAGGGCGTCCAGCGCAACGACACGTTCTTCTACGAGAACGGTCTCAAGGACTACGTCGAGTACCTCAACCACTCCAAGCGCGCCGAACTGGTGCACGACGAGATCATCTCCTTCGAGCAGGAGGACACCGAGCGCCACATCGCGCTCGAGGTCGCGATGCAGTGGACCACCGCCTACAACGAGTCGGTGCACACCTACGCGAACACGATCAACACGCACGAGGGCGGCACCCACGAAGAGGGCTTCCGCGCCGCGCTCACGACGCTGATCAACAAGTACGCCCGCGAGAAGGGCATCATCAAGGAGAAGGACGACAACCTCTCCGGTGATGACGTGCGAGAGGGCCTCACGGCCGTCATCTCGGTGAAGCTCTCCGAGCCGCAGTTCGAGGGCCAGACCAAGACCAAGCTCGGCAACACCGAGGCGAAGTCCTTCGTGCAGCGGGTGGCCGGCGATCAGCTCGGCGACTGGTTCGACCGTAACCCGACGCAGGCGCGAGACATCATCCGCAAGGCCATCCAGGCAGCGACGGCTCGACTCGCAGCCCGCAAGGCTCGCGAGGCGACCCGCCGCAAGGGCCTGCTCGAATCGAGCGGCATGCCGGGAAAGCTCAAGGACTGCCAGTCCAAGGATCCGTCGCTCTCGGAGATCTTCATCGTCGAGGGTGACTCGGCCGGTGGCTCGGCAGTGCAGGGACGCAACCCGATGACCCAGGCGATCCTCCCGCTCCGCGGCAAGATCCTCAATGTCGAGAAGGCCAGGCTCGATCGCGCTCTTGGAAACGCCGAGATCCAGGCGATGATCACGGCGTTCGGCGCCGGCATCGGCGAGGAGTTCGTGCCCGAGAAGGCGCGGTACCACAAGATCGTGCTGATGGCGGATGCCGACGTCGACGGCCAGCACATCTCCACGTTGCTGCTCACCCTGTTGTTCCGCTACATGCGTCCGCTCATCGACCTGGGCTACGTCTACCTCGCGCAGCCGCCGCTGTACCGACTCAAGTGGACGAACGCGCCGCACGAGTACGTGTACTCCGACCGGGAACGCGACGCACTGCTCGTCGACGGCGCCGCCGCCGGCAAGCGCATCCCCAAGGAGAACGGCATCCAGCGCTACAAGGGTCTGGGGGAGATGGACTACTCGGAGCTGTGGGAGACCACGATGAACCCCGAGACCCGCACCCTGCTGCAGGTGACCCTCGACGACGCGGCAGCGGCCGACGAGATCTTCTCCACCCTCATGGGAGAAGACGTGGAGAGCCGACGCAACTTCATCCAGACGAACGCCAAGGACGTCAGGTTCCTGGACATCTGATCCGGTCGATTCCCGCGGCGGCTCCTGCGTCGCGCCCTTCGACCAGCGGACTTGAGAAAGAAGAATGATGGCAGACGCGACACCGACCGATCCGATCGAAGACGGTCCCGGCGTGCACGGCAGGATCGACCAGGTCGACCTGCGCCTCGAGATGCAGCGGTCCTACCTGGACTACGCGATGAGCGTCATCGTCGGGCGCGCGCTGCCCGACGTGCGCGACGGACTGAAGCCCGTTCACCGTCGTGTGATCTACGCGATGTACGACGGCGGATACCGTCCCGACCGGGCCTTCTCCAAGTGCTCACGTGTCGTCGGCGACGTCATGGGCCAGTTCCACCCGCACGGTGACTCCTCCATCTACGACGCGCTCGTGCGACTGGTGCAGCCGTGGAGCCTGCGCTATCCGCTCGCTCTCGGGCAGGGCAACTTCGGCTCGCCCGGCAACGATGGAGCCGCCGCGCCTCGATACACCGAGACAAAGATGGCCCCGCTCGCGCTCGAGATGGTGCGCGACATCGACGAGAACACCGTCGACTTCCAGGACAACTACGACGGCCGCACGCAGGAGCCCGCCGTGCTTCCGGCTCGGTTCCCGAACCTGCTCGTCAACGGCTCCGTCGGCATCGCGGTCGGCATGGCGACCAACATCCCGCCGCACAACCTCCGCGAAGTGGCATCCGGAGCGCAGTGGTTCCTCGACAACCCCGACGCATCGCGCGAGGAACTGCACGAGGCACTGCTGCAGCGCATCAAGGGACCCGATTTCCCGACAGGTGCGCAGATCCTCGGCGTCAAGGGGATCCAGGATGCCTACCGCACCGGCCGCGGATCGATCACGATGCGTGCCGTCGTCAGCGTCGAGGAACTCCAGGGTCGTACCTGCCTCGTCGTGACCGAGCTGCCCTACCAGGTCAACCCCGACAACCTGGCGATCAAGATCGCCGACCTCGTGAAGGACGGCAAGCTCTCGGGCATCGCCGACATCCGCGATGAGACCTCGGGTCGTACGGGCCAGCGCCTCGTGATCGTGCTGAAGCGCGACGCCGTGGCGAAGGTTGTGCTCAACAACCTCTACAAGCACACGCAGCTGCAGGAGAACTTCGGCGCGAACATGCTCGCGATCGTCGACGGCATTCCGCGCACGCTCGCGATCGACGGCTTCATCAGCGCCTGGGTCGACCACCAGATCGAAGTGATCGTGCGGCGCACCCAGTTCCGTCTCGACAAGGCAGAAGCCGATGCCCACATCCTGCGTGGTCTGGCCAAGGCGCTCGACGCCCTCGACGAGGTCATCGCGCTCATCCGTCGGTCGCCGAACGCCGACGAGGCGCGCACCGGACTCATGAACCTGCTCGAGATCGACAAGCTGCAGGCCGACGCCATCCTCGCGATGCAGCTGCGTCGCCTCGCCGCTCTCGAGCGCCAGAAGATCCTCGACGATCTCGCCAGGATCGAACTGGCCATCGCCGACCTCAAGGAGATCCTGGCGACTCCCGAGCGTCAGCGCACCATCGTGCGCGATGAGCTCACCGAGATCACCGACAAGTTCGGTGACGACCGCCGCACCGAGATCATGTACGGCTACGGCGGAGACATGACCGTCGAGGACCTCATCCCCGAGGAGGAGATGGTCGTCACCATCACCCGCGGCGGATACGTCAAGCGCACCCGCAGCGACAACTACCGCAACCAGCACCGCGGCGGCAAGGGCGTCAAGGGCGCTGCCCTCCGCGGCGAGGACGTCGTCGAGCACTTCTTCGTCACGACCACCCACCACTGGCTGTTGTTCTTCACCAACATGGGACGCGTCTACAGGGCCAAGGCCTACGAGATCCAGGAGGGCGGCCGCGACGCCAAGGGCCAGCACGTCGCCAACCTGCTCGAGCTCCAGCCCGATGAGCAGATCGCCCAGGTGCTCGACATCCGCGACTACTCGGTGGCCCAGTACCTGGCGCTCGCCACCCGTGACGGACTCGTCAAGAAGACGGCCCTCGAGGAGTACGACACCAACCGTTCGCGCGGAGTCATCGCCGTGAAGCTGCGCGAGGGCGACGAGCTCGTCTCGGCCATGCTCGTCGACCAGGGTGATGAGATCCTCCTGGTGTCGCGAAAGGGCATGTCGCTCAAGTTCGCTGCGACCGACTCGGCCCTGCGCCCCATGGGACGCAGCACCTCGGGCGTGAAGGGCATGGACTTCCGTGCCGGCGACGAGCTCCTGAGCGCATCCGTCGTGCCGGCCTCGCCGGCCACGGGAAGCGACGGGGTGGCGGATGCCGCAGGCGAGACGACGGCATCCGGACCGGCGTCGGTCTTCGTGGTCACCGAGGGCGGCTACGCGAAGCGCACGTCCGTCGACCAGTACCGGGTGCAGAACCGCGGCGGCCTCGGAATCAAGGTCGCGAAGCTGAGTGAAGACCGTGGAGATCTCGTGGGATCCCTCATCGTTGCCGAGGAGGACGAGGTGCTCGTGGTCCTCGCCAGTGGCAAGGTGATACGCTCTGACGTCGCCGAGGTGAACCGCACCGGACGCGATTCCATGGGCGTGATCTTCGCGAAATTCGCGGACTCCGACCGGATCATCGCAATCGCGAAGAACACCGAACGCGGGTTGACGGGCGCTGAAGAGCAGCCGGAAGCCGACGGCGGATCGGGAAAGGAAGAAACCGTAGATGAGTAGCGTTGCCGAGAAGCTCGCCAAGAAATCACCCCGGCGTTCACCGTCGAAGCAGGTGCGGCTGCGGCTGGTGTACGTCGACTTCTGGTCGGCCGTCAAGCTGTCGTTCCTCGTTGCGATCTGCCTGGCGATCGTCACGATCGTGGGCACCTTCCTCGTCTACACGGTCGTGAGCCAGACGGGCATCTTCGACGCGGCGAACAAGCTGTTCAAGGATGTCGCCGGCGGATCGAACGACCTCAAGGCGATCCTGTCGCTCGGACAGGTGATGGGCTTCGCCGTCGTGGTGTCGCTGCTGAACCTGGTCGTGACCACGGCGCTCGGTGCCATCACGGCGCTGCTCTACAACCTCAGTGTGAAGGTCACCGGCGGCGTTCTCGTCGGTTTCACGAACAACTGAGGCCGAGCCGCCGCGAAGCGGCGCGCTCGCCTCAGATCGAGTAGCGCCCGCCGCAGGCGGACGCGTATCGAGATCTCCGGTGCGCGCAGCACGACGAGATCGACTCGATTTCTCCAATCGGATTGCGTCAGGTAGTCTTTCATCTGGCCATTTCGGGGATATAGCTCAGGCGGTTAGAGCGCTTCGCTGATAACGAAGAGGTCCGAGGTTCAAGTCCTCGTATCCCCACAGCACAACTTCACACGCACCACCCGTTTCACGGGGCCTTAGCTCAGTTGGTAGAGCGCCTGCTTTGCAAGCAGGATGTCGGGAGTTCGATTCTCCCAGGCTCCACACTTTCCCTCTTCCGGCGGCTCGCGCCCCTGCGGCTTATAGGGTTGCCAGCATGATGATGGACATTCGCGTGGGTGCATACGGGGTCATCATCCGAGACGGCGCCATTCTGCTCTCGCACTGGAACGAGCACGGGCGGAGCGGCTGGACCCTTCCCGGCGGCGGGATCGAGCACGGGGAGCATCCGGCCGTCGCCGCGGTGCGGGAGATCCTCGAGGAGACGGGCTACGTCGCCGCACTCGATCGGCTTCTCGGCATCGACACCCACGTCATTCCCGGCCGCAATCGTCCGGGCCCACTGAACAGGCCTCTGCAGGCGCTGCGCATCGTCTACCGCGCGCATGTCGTGTCCGGCGACCTCACCGACGAGATCGGCGGGAGTACGGACGAGGCCCGCTGGATCCCCCTCGACGAGGTCGACGGGCTCAACACCGTCGAGCTCGTGCGCGTCGGACTCACCCTGAACGAGACCGAGCCTCCCACGGGTACCTACGTGCGGGAATGAGAAGAGCCGCCACCCCAGGGGGTGACGGCTCTTCCCGATGCGATCGAGATCAGTCGTTGGCTGCCGACTCTGCTCCGGGGAGCGGCTCGTCGGCGATCCACAGCTCGTCGTCGGCGCGGAAGGTCTGCCAGACGGCATACGCGACGCCGGCGGCTGCGATGACGCCCGCGGCAACGGCCAGGTAGGTTCCGACGCCCGGGCCGGTCTTGACGGGCACGGTGATCTTGCCGCGGTTGAGGCGGTCGATCGCGGCCTTCACGCGGCGGTCCTTGGCGATGTCACCGACGGTGAGCACGGCGCCGAGCGCAGTGCCGACTGCGGGGAGCACGGTCTGTTCGATGCTCTTGCCGGTGTCGTGCGCCAGAGAACGCGCTCCCTGGACTCCGGGCTGTACATACTGCGAATAGGAGGACTGCATCCGCGGTGCGACCTCTTCGCGTGTCAGGTAGCCGACCTGGCGTCCGGCCTCACGTGCGACGTGATTGGCGCGGTCGAGCACTTCCTGCTGACGGCTCCAGAGCTCTTCGGCACTGGCGCGCAGACGATTCAATTCCTTGCGGCGCTTGCGAGTCAAGCCCATGAAAGACCTCCATTGATCGGGGGTGAACTTCTCCCATCTTGCCACCGATCGGCGTGATTCCTAGCGGCGAGTTCACAGTTCGTCCCCGGCGAACAGCCGCGGGGCCCGCCGATGACGCTCTGTAGGATTGTCTGCATGTCCAAGCACACGGCAGTCGCCACCCTCAACACCACCCTCGGACCGATCAAGGTCAACCTCTACGGGAACCACGCCCCGAAGACAGTTCGCAACTTCGTCGGCCTCGCCACCGGTGAGATCGAATGGACCCACCCCGGCACCGGCAAGAAGAGCACCGACCCGCTGTACAACGGTGTGGTGTTCCACCGCATCATCCCCAACTTCATGATCCAGGGCGGCGACCCGCTCGGTCAGGGCATCGGCGGCCCCGGCTACCAGTTCGATGACGAGATCAACCCCGAGCTCGACTTCACCGAGCCCTACGTGCTCGCCATGGCCAATGCCGGCATCCAGGGCGGCCGCGGAACCAACGGTTCGCAGTTCTTCATCACCACCGCTCCCACCACCTGGCTGCAGGGCAAGCACACCATCTTCGGCGCCGTCGAGGACGAGGAGTCGCGCAAGGTCGTCGACCAGCTCGGCGCCGTCGCCACCGACGGCCGCGACCGTCCGCTCCAGGATGTCGTGATCGAGAGCATCACCGTCGAAGAGGTCTGACACACGTGACCAACAGACCGGATGCCGGTGACTACTGCTACCGGCATCCGGATCGGCAGAGCTACATCCTCTGCCAGCGTTGCGGACGTACGATCTGTCCCGAGTGCCAGACCCCTGGCGCTGTGGGCGTGTTCTGTCCGGAATGCATGAAGGAACAGCGGGCGAACGCCCCGCGCACGAAGCCCGCGATCCTCACCCGCCTGAGCGGCCGCGGCAAGCCCGTCGTCACCTATTCGATCATCGGCGTGACGCTCGCGGTCGTCCTGCTGCAGCTCATCCCCGCGCTGAACGTGACGCAGTACCTGCTGTTCCAGCCGGTGTACATGAGCACCGTGGCACTCGAGCCGTGGCGCATGTTGACCACCGTGTTCGTGCACTCGACGGGGTTCATCCTGCATGTGGCACTGAACATGTACACGCTGTGGATCTTCGGACAGCTGCTCGAGAGCCTGCTCGGGCGGGGGCGATTCCTCGCCCTCTACCTCATCAGCGGGCTCGCCGGCTCGGTCGCCGTGATCTGGCTTGCCTCTCCGCTGACCGCCGTCGTGGGAGCATCCGGCGCCATCTTCGGCCTCATGGGGGCATTCCTCGTGATCCAGCGGCGCCTCGGGGGCAACATGACCCAGCTGCTCGTTCTGGTCGGCATCAACCTGGTCATCGGCTTCATCCCCGGTACCAACATCGCCTGGCAGGCCCACGTGGGCGGCCTCGTGGCCGGCGCGATCATGGGGCTGATCTTCGTCGAGACCCGCAACGCCCGTCAGCGAACGCTCCAGACCGTGCTGATCGTCGCTCTCGCCCTGGTGCTTCTGAGCCTGAGCCTGCGCTACCTCGTCTTCCCGCTGGTCTGACCCGAGCCTCCCCCAGAGCGAGATCCCGGCGCGTCGCTGTCCCCGGCGCGTGTAACCGGGTCAGCCGGTGACTTTCCCCTTTTCCACAGCTTTGTCCACAGAAGTTATCCACAGGTTTATTAACATTGGGGATAATTACACCGGTGTAATTGACCCCGTGCAGGGCACAGAAAAACCGCCGACATCCATGACGGATGCCGGCGGTTCGTGTTCGTGGGGGGAGTCAGCGCCAGCGCGTCGTCATGAGGAAGCCGATGAAGGCGATGCCGAAGCCGACGAGGATGTTCCAGGATCCGATCGACGGGATCGGGAGTGAGGCGTTGCTCACGTAGAAGACGATGATCCACACCAGGCCGAGCAGCATGAAACCGAACATGACCGGCTTGAACCACACCGGGTTCGGGGTGTCAGCGTTGGTGGTGGTCTCCGCGCGCGCGGGCTTCGTCGACTTGGTGCGTGCCATGCCCGCGATTCTATCGTCATCAGCCGGTCACCTTAGAATCGACACATGGATGACCGGCCCGTCGCAGGTGAGAGCGGGCTGGAGCCTGCCACCACCGCGCCGCCGAAGCGCCGCCGCAGCCGGGCCACCGTGCTGAGCGTGCTGGGCGAACTGCTCATCACGGCCGGCGTCCTGGTGCTGCTGTTCATCGGCTGGCAGTTGTGGTGGAACGACTGGATCACCGCCAGCCAGCAGACCGCTGCGGCATCATCGCTCAGCCAGGAGTGGATCGAGCAGTCCCGCGCGACTCCGACGCCGACCCCCGATGCGTCAGCGGAGCCCACCGACCCGGGCGATCCGGTCGTGTTGACCTCCGTGACCGCCGGAGCGCCGTTCGCCGTGCTCTACGTACCGCGCTACGGTCCCGACTACCACCGCACCATCGCCGAGGGCACGGGCATGGACGTTCTCAACAGCACCGAACTCGGCGTCGGCCACTATCCGGACACCCAGCTGCCCGGAGAGGTCGGCAACTTCGTCGTGGCCGCCCACCGCAGTGCCTACGGCGGCGGCATGCACCTGATCAATGAACTGCAGCTCGGCGACTCGATCATCGTCCAGACCCAGGACGGCTGGTACACCTACAAGTTCCGATCGCTCCAGTACGTGCTGCCCGACCAGGTGGAGGTGCTGGCTCCTGTACCGGGTTCTCCCGACGTGCCGGCGACGGACAGGGTCATCACCCTGACGAGCTGCAATCCGCTGCTGTCCACGGCCGAGCGCATCATCGCCTACGGGGTCTATGACAGCTGGCAACCGCTGTCGGCCGGGCCGCCCGCCGAGATCGCGGCCCAGGTCGCCGCACAATCGAACGGGGCCTGACATGTACGCCGCCCTCTGGCGCGTCCTTCCCGGTCCGGTCTGGGTGCGCATCCTGATCGTGATCGTGCTGATCGCCGCCGTTCTCTTCGCCCTGTCCACGTGGGTCTTCCCGTGGATCGACCAGATCGTCAACCCACAGGATGTAACGGTGGACCAATGACCAGAGTGCTCGTCATCGACAACTACGACAGCTTCGTCTACACGCTGAACGGCTACCTGCGGGAGCTGGGCGCCGAGACCGAGGTCGTGCGGAACGACGACTTCGAGGCGACGGATGCCGCAGCCCGTATCGCGGACTACGACGCGGTGCTGGTCTCGCCCGGCCCGGGCAAGCCGGCCGACGCCGGTGTCTCCATCGCCGTCGTGCTGGCAGCCCATCAGAGCGGGACTCCGCTGCTCGGTGTCTGCCTCGGGCATCAGGCCATCGCGGAAGCCTTCGGAGCGGTCGTGACCAACGCCGAGGAGCTCATGCACGGCAAGACGAGTGTCGTGGAGCACGACGACAGCGTGCTCTTCGACGACGTGCCGCAGCCGTTCACGGCCACGCGCTACCACTCGCTCGCCGTCGTCGACGGAACGGTTCCCGAGGAGCTCATAGTGACGGCCCGCACTCCCGGCGGCGTGATCATGGGCCTACGGCACGCGGACTCCCCGCTCTACGGCGTGCAGTTCCACCCGGAGTCGGTTCTCACCGAGGGCGGCTACACGATGCTGGGCAACTGGCTCGAGGATGCCGGACTCGCCGGGGCTCGTGCTGCGGCTGCCGGTCGCACCCCGCTGGTGCGGCTGTAGTCCCTACTGCTCCCTGAGGGCAGGGCGCAGCGGCCGCCCGAGAAGCGCCGAGACGGCGCTTCGGCCGCGGTGGTCTGCGCCCGGGCCTCAGCGAGCGAGCGGAGACGGCCTCAGCGAGCGGGGACGGCCTCAGCGAGCGGGATGGCGTCAGCCCGCGCAGTAGACCAGGTCGACCGTCGAGCCCTGCGGTACGGACCCCGGAGCCAGCGACTGGCTCGTGATCGGCAAGTTCGCCTCCTGGGGGCAGGAGTCGTCGGGCTTCGGGTTCGGAGTGAGCTGGAGCATCGCGCCCTGCAGGATGTCTGTCGCCGCCTGCAGCGATTGCGTCGTCAGGTCCGGCAGCGTCACGAGACCGCTGGACACGACGAAGTCCACTGTGGATCCGTCGTCGACGGAGGTGCCGGCCGCCGGCTTGGTGCTGAGCACGACGTCGGTCGGAATGGTGGGAGAGTCCTCTTTCGTGACCGCGCCGGGAACGAGCCCTGCCTCGGTGATCGCCGCCTGTGCGTCGGCGATCGACTTGTTGGTCGCATCCGGAACGTCGACCTGTTCCTTGCCGGTCGAGACCGACACCTTGATGAAGGTTCCGGGCGCGACGGTCTCACCGGCGGCCGGGTCGGTCTCGATGACCTTGCCCTTCTCGACCGAGCCGCTGGCCTGTTCGATCGGGGTAACCGCGAGGTCGAGGTCGGCCAACTGGGCCGTCGCCTCCTCGAGGGTGAGACCGGCGAGGGTCGGGACCTCTCGAGACGTCGACGGCAGCTCGTTCGATGGTGCCAGGTTGAACACCCAGAAGACCACCGCAGCCACGATCACGATGATGCTCAGGATGCCGGCCCACACCCACACGGCTGGAGGGCGGCGCTGCGTGCGCACCATGCGATCGTCGTCGGCGAGCTGCTTGAAGGCGAGCTCCGTTCCGGTCTGCAGGGCAGGCGGGGCGCCGAACAGCGTCGCACCGACATCGTCGGCCACCTTGTGGATGGGAAGCTTGCCGGATGCCGCGATCTCGAGGTCGGCCTTGAACTCGGCTGCGGTCTGGTAGCGCTCGAAGCGATCCTTCGCGAGAGCCTTGGCGACGACCATGTCGAGCGCCGGGGAGACCTTCGGGTTGATGTGGCTGGGCTTGGCGGCGGTCTCGCTGACGTGCTGGTAGGCGACGGCGACGGGGGTGTCGCCGCGGAACGGCGGACGCCCGGTGAGCAGTTCGAACAGGACTACGCCGGCCGAGTACAGGTCGGTGCGCGCGTCGACGAGTTCGCCCTTCGCCTGCTCAGGGGAGAAGTACGACGCGGTTCCGAGGATCGCCGTGGTCTGCGCGACGGTGGTCGACGAATCGGAGATGGCGCGGGCGATGCCGAAGTCCATGACCTTCACCTGGCCGGACTTGGTGATCATGATGTTGCCCGGCTTGATGTCGCGGTGCACGACTCCGGCGCGGTGCGAGTACTCCAGGGCCGTCAGCACGCCGTCGAGGATGCGCACGGCCTCCTTGGACTCGAGTGCGCCGCCCTTGATGACGTCCTTCAGCAGCCGGCCGTCGACGAACTCCATGATGATGTACGGCTGCTGGGTCTCGTGACCTGAGGCATCCCGAACCGTCTCCTCGCCGGCATCGAAGACGCGCACGATCGTCGGATGCGCCATGCGAGCAGCGGCCTGCGCCTCCTGGCGGAAGCGGGTGCGGAATGCCGGGTCGAGGGCGAGCGTCGCCTTGAGCAGCTTGATCGCCACCGTGCGGCCGAGCCGCGAATCCGTGCCGATGTGCACCTCGGACATGCCGCCGCGACCGATGAGTTCGCCGACGCGGTAACGGCCTGCAAGCAGGCGGCCGTCGTCAGTCAATGCGAACTCCTTCAGTGTCGGGCGGTCGATTCGTCAGTGTAGCGGTCGGTGGATGAGCGGATGCCTACTCGCCGGTCGCCGGTCCCTCGGCTGCCGGGGTCTCGGTGGGCTCGGGCTCCGGCTGCGGAGCCGCCTCGACGTTCACGGTGAGCGGGTCGGAGATCGGCGAGTCGACCTGGCCGCAGAAGTACTGCAGCGTGACCTGGAAGCTCGATCCGGGATCACCCGAGGTGACGACAGCCGTGCGGGTGCCGCCGGGAGTCTGGTCCTGGACCTTGAGCACAGCACCCGAGACGGCGATGTTGTAGCCGCTCAGGGTCTGGCCGGCCGGGCAGGACTGGGTGTCCCACGTCACGGTGACGTCGCTGTTGGCTGGGACCGGGTCGTCGCCCTGGAGAGTCGGTGCGGTGGCCTGGCCGGGAGCGACGACGTCACCGTAGACGGTGAGCGTGAGCTCTGCTCCGGGGTCGAGGTTCCCGGTGGGGTTCACGGCGTACACGGTGTCGACCTGGGCCGGGTCCGTCGCCGCGTTGCCCGTCGTGACGTTGGCGTTCAGCCCGAGGCCGTTCGCCTTCGCCCGCGCATCCGCGCTCGACAGGCCAACGAAGTCGGCCTCGTTGACCGGGATCTTCGTGCTCGTCGGAGTCGGCTTGGGAGTGGTCGCCTTGGGGGTGCTCACCGCCGGCGTCGTGGTCTTGGGGGTGTCACCGCCACCGTTGCTGTTGACGGCGAAGGCGATGATCGTGCCGATCAGCACGATCGCGAGCAGGGCGATGAGGGTGATGAGCGGCCACGTCCACGGACTGCGCTTCTTCTTCTCGCCTTCCTCCTGCTCGGCCTCGAGAGCAGAGGCGCGGGTAGCAGTGGGAAGCACCGTCGTGGCCGCGCTCGTCGAGTTGGACTGCGGAAGGAGCATGGTGGTCGCGGCGGTGGCACCACCGAGGACCGCCGGCACGGAGGCTGCAGCGGCCTGGACGTCGCCGCGACGCAGGGCCGTCGCGGCGCGCGCGAGGTGAGCGGCCGACTGAGGTCGATCCGCCGGGTTCTTGGCGATGCACGCGAACACCAGGTTGCGCACGGGCTCGGAGACCGTCACCGGAAGCTCGGGGGGAGCCTCGTTGATCTGGGCCATCGCGATGGCGACCTGTGACTCGCCGGTGAAGGGGCGTCGACCGGCGAGGGCCTCGTACGCCACGATTCCGAGCGAGTAGATGTCGGTGGTCGGCGAGGCCGGGTGACCCGACGCCTGCTCGGGCGAGAGGTACTGCACCGTGCCCATCACCTGACCGGTCGCGGTGAGCGGAACCTGGTCTGCGATGCGGGCGATGCCGAAGTCGGTGATCTTGACGCGCCCGTCGGGCGTGATGAGCAGATTGCCCGGCTTGATGTCGCGGTGCACGAGTCCCGCTGCGTGAGCGGCGTGCAGGGCGGCCGCGGTCTGGGCGACGATGTCGAGCACCTTGTCGGTGGAGAGCACGTGCTCCCTCTCGAGGATGGTGGAGAGCGCCTCGCCGGGCACGAGCTCCATCACGAGGTAGGCGCTGCCATCCTCCTCGCCGTAGTCGAAGACGTTGGCGATGCCCTCGTGATTGACGAGGGCGGCGTGCCTGGCCTCGGCGCGGAAGCGCTCGAGGAAGCCGGGGTCGCCGAGGTATTCGTCCTTGAGGATCTTGATCGCGACCTGGCGACCGATCACGAGGTCGGTGGCCTGCCACACCTCGCCCATACCGCCGATGGCGATGCGGGTGGACAGCTCGTAGCGCCCCCCGAAGGTGAGCCCTGCTGTGGGTCTCATTTGTTCAGCACCGCCTCTAGTACCTTCTGTGCCACGGGAGCGGCCAAGAGATTGCCGTACCCGTCCGTTCCCATTCCGCCACCGTCTTCGATGAGGACCGTGATTGCATACTTCGTGTCTTCCGCGGGGGCGAACCCGGTGAACCAGAGCGTGTAGGGATCCTCGCCCCCATCCGCCGCGATGTTCTCCGCTGTGCCGGTCTTACCGCCCACGCTGACCCCGTCTATTCTTGCATTACTGGCAGCGCCGTCATCGACGTCGGCGACCATCATCTTCTTGAGGGCATCAGCGGTTTCACTGCTGATCGCGCGGCCGAACTCGACAGGTTCGAAGCTCTTCACGACAGCCAGGTCGGTGCCGGTGATCTGGTCGGCGAGCGATGGTTCCATGACGATCCCGTCGTTGGCGATCGCGGCCGAGACCATGGCGATCTGGATGGGCGTTGCGCGCACCTCGTACTGTCCGAAAGCGCTCAGCGCGGTCTGGGCGTCGTCGAGGAGTGCCGGGTAGATGCTCTTCTCGACGGTCATCGGGATGTGGTGCTCGACGTTGAATCCGAACTTCTCGGCCTGCTCGCGGATGGCCTTGTCGCCGAGTTCCACGCCGAGTTCGGCCATCGGGATGTTGCACGACAGGCGCACGGCATCCGCGATCGTGACGGTCGCCCCCGGGCCGCAGGTTCCTCCGCCCGAGTTGATGACGACGGAGGTGCTGCCGGGCAGCTGGTACTCGGACGGGTTGGGGAAGGTGCTCTCGGGCGTGTACTTGCCCGATTCGAAGGCCGCTGCGGCCACGACGAGCTTGAAGGTCGACCCGGGAGGGTTGAGGTCGCCGCCGCGGTTGCGATCGATGAGCGGATCGGTGGGGTCGGCCACCAGGGCGTCGTAGGTGACGTCGACGGCATCGGTGTCGTGTCCGGCCAGGCTGTTCGGGTCGAAGCTGGGCTTGGAGACGAGGGCGAGGATGCGGCCGGTGGCGGGCTCGGTGAGCACGACGGCGCCGGTGAAGTCGCCGAGGGCGTCCCAGGCGGCCTGCTGGGCGACGGGGTCGATGGAGACCTCGACGGCGGCGCCCTTCGGCTTCTGGCCCGTGAAGATGCGCTCGAGGCTGCTGAGGAACTGCGAGTTCGCCGTTCCGCTGAGGTAGTCGTTGAACGAGCCCTCGATGCCGGTCGGCTCGCCGTTGACGGGGAAGAATCCGGTGACCGGGGCGTAGAGCGGTCCGTTGCTGTAGCTGCGCTGCCACTTGTACTCGTCATCCGATGGCGACGACGACGCGATCGGCGTTCCTGCCACGAGGATCGGCCCGCGCTCGACCTGGTAGCTCTCGTACAGCGTTCGGGTGTTGCGGGAGTCTGCGTTCAACGCGTCGGCCTGCACGGCCTGGATGACGGTCGTCGAGACGAACAGGGCCAGGAACAGCAGCAGCACGAATATGCTGACGCGCTTGAGTTCGCGGTTCATCAATCCACCACCAGTCTGGGCTGATTGCGCACGGTGTCGGAGAGTCGCAGCAGGATGGCCGTGATGATCCAGTTCGCGATGAGCGATGATCCTCCGGCAGCGAGGAAGGGAGTGGTGAGACCCGTGAGCGGGATGACGCGGGTCACGCCGCCGATCACGATGAAGCACTGCAGGGCGATGACGAACGAGAGGCCGACGCCGAGCAGCTTGCCGAAGTCGTCCTGGCCGGCGAAGCCCACCCTGAACCCGCGCGAGACGTAGAGGAGGTAGAGCGCGAAGATGGCGAACAGACCGGCGAGGCCGAGTTCCTCACCCAGGCTCGCGATGATGTAGTCGCTCTGCGGAACGGGCGTGAGGTCTGGGCGTCCCTGGCCGAGGCCCGTGCCGATGAGCCCGCCGTGCGCCAGGCCGAACAGGCCCTGCACCAGCTGGAAGCTGCCGCCGTCGGCGTTGTAGACGTCGGGGTTGAACGCGTCGAGCCAGTTTTTGAAACGCCCGTTGACGTAGTCCAGCGTGCGACTGGCCACGAACGCTCCGCCGAGGAACAGGGAGAGTCCGAGGAGCACCCAGCTGAGGCGTCCCGTCGCGACGTAGAGCATCACGAGGAACATGCCGAAGTAGAGCAGCGCCGTTCCGAGGTCGCGCTGGAACACGATCACCGACATCGACAGTGCCCAGACGACGAGCAGCGGTCCGAGGTCGCGGGCACGCGGGAACCTGATGCCGAGGAAGCGGTGACCGACCATCGACAGCGAGTCGCGGTTGCGCACCAGGTAACCGGCGAAGAACACGGCCAGGGCGATCTTGGCGATCTCACCGGGCTGGAAGGTGAGCACCTCGCCGATGCCGATCCACACCCGCGCGCCGTTGATCTGCCTGCCCAGACCGGGGACCAGGGGCAGCAGCAGGAGCACGACGGCGACGAACCCGGCGATGTACGTGTAGCGGAACAGCACGCGGTGGTTGCGGATGACGAGCATCACGGCGATGGCGCTGAGGATCGCGATCGCGCTCCAGGCGATCTGCCGAACGGCGGCGCTGTCCCAGCCGCTGTGGCCGTCGGCGATGTCGATGCGGTAGATCATCGCGATGCCGAGCCCGTTGAGCAGGGTGGCGATGGGCAGCAGGAACGGGTCGGCCTCTCGGGCGACGAAGCGCATCACGATGTGCAGGGCGACGACGAGGCCGGAGAGGACTGCACCGAGGAAGACCAGCGTGAGGTCGATGTGGCCGAGCGCGCCGAACTGCACCAGCACCACGGCCATGGCGTTGATGGCGCAGGCAACGATGAGCAGGGCCAGCTCGAGGTTGCGCATCTTCTGGGGAAGGCGGATGCGCCGGACCGGAGCGGTCTGGGGGGAGCCCTTCGGGTTCGGCGTCTGGACGATACCGGTCGACTCAGTCGGCACTGGTCACCTCCAGGCGCTTGGCGATGGCGATCGCGTCGTCGAGGTCGGCCGCGCTGATCGTCGCCTCGACGGCTTGACGGTCGTAGAAGGTGAGGCTGTCGATCGGGATGTCGGTGTCGCGGTAGACGCTGTGCAGCGAGATGGGGCCGATGTCCTGCTGGATGCCGCGGAAGATGGCCACGCTGTCGCCGTCGCTTCCGACGAAGTAGCGCGACTGCGTCCACTGGTAGGTGATGGCGATGAGGACCGCCGCCGCCGCGACCAGCAGCACGATCACCGTGATCCAGGTGATGCGACGCCGGCGCTCGCGACGCTTGTCCTCTTCGATGAGTTCGTCGAGGTACTCCTCGGAGTCCGGCTCGAAGTGCGCCTCGGGAACGGAGTGCAGCCTGAACGGCGGCATCCGGAGCGCGCGCCGCGGCGGCTCCTCGATCTCGAAGGCCAACGGTTCGGCCGCCGACCCGACGATGGCGACGGGCATCGGCGCCGGCGCGACGTCATCGCCGCCGATGTCGACGATGACCACGGTGACGTTGTCGGGGGCGCCGCCGTCGAGGCTCTCCTTGACGAGGCGCTCGGCGGCGTCGGCTGCGGAGGACGACTGCTCGAGGGCCTCGCGGATGTCATCGAACGAGACGACACCGGACAGGCCGTCGGAGCAGATCAGCCAGCGGTCGCCCGGAATCGTGCGGACGATGCTGGTGTCGATCTCAGGGGACGACTCGACGTCGCCGAGCACGCGCATGAGCACGGACCGGCGCGGGTGCACCGCCGCCTCCTCCTCGGTGATGCGGCCGCTGTCGACGAGGCGTTGCACGAAGGTGTGGTCGGTGGTGATCTGCGTGAGGGTGCCGCTGCGCAGCAGGTAGATGCGGGAGTCGCCGATGTGGGCGATGGCCACCTTGTCGCCGAGCACGTAGAGCGCGCTGACGGTCGTGCCCATGCCCGTGAGCTCGGCGTGCTCGAAGACCGTCTCGGCGAGCTGCTGGTTCGCGGCGATGAGCGCGGACTGCATCGCGAACTCGGCGTCCTCCGGGCTCGCGTATGGCTGGTCGGCCTCGGCGATCCGCTTCGTGGCGATGGCCGATGCGACATCACCGCCGGCGTGACCGCCCATGCCGTCGGCGACGAGGAACAGACCGCGGCCGGCGAAGCCGGAGTCCTGGTTGTTCGCGCGCACGCGTCCGACGTTGGAGACGGCCGCGCTGTCGATGAGCGTCGCCATGGGCCTACCGTCGCAGCTCGAACGTGGTCGCGCCGACCTTGACGGTCACGTTGAGAGGAACCGGCGTCGGCACGGTGACCCGAGCGCCGTCGAGGAAGGTTCCATTGGTCGAGTCGAGGTCCTGGAGCATCCACTGGTTGTTCCAGAGCATGAGCCTGGCGTGATGCGTCGAGGTGTAGTCGTCGCGGATGACGATGGCCGAATCGGAGGACCGGCCGATGGTGATCTCGTCGTTGCCGAGCGGGAACTCGGCCCCGGCCTTGGCGCCGCTCGTCACGACGATGGCGCGGGCGTTGCCGGTGCCGGCGATCTCGCGGCCGAGCGAGGGCGAGAGGGTCGGGGCCGCGGATGCCGCGACGGGCATCGAGCCGATGGGCCCGGTCGGGGCGGCCGCCGCCGCGGCGGCAGCCGACGGCGAGACGGGGACCGGCGCCGGACTCGGGGAAGCTGCATCCGCCTCGGTGACCTTGCGGACACGCTGCCCGAACAGGTCGGAGCGGAGCGCGTAGACGATCGCGAACACGAACGCCCACAGCAGCACGAGGAAGCTCAGTCGCAGGACGAGCAGGGTCAGTTCACTCACGAGGCGGGCCCCCAGAACCCGCCCATGTCGTGGCGCTGCGTCGCATCGTCGATGGGCGCTGCGGCATCGGATGACTGCGCCTGCGCCAGCACGCGGAAGATGATGCGGGTGCGGCCGATCGTGATGACGGAGTCCGGCTCGAGAACGGCCTGCTTGACGGGCTGGCCGTTCAGCTGCGACCCGTTCGTCGACCCGAGGTCGCGCACCTGGGCGCGCTTGCCGTCCCACAGCACCTCGATGTGCTTGCGGCTGGTGCCGGTGTCGTCGATGGTGATGTCGGCGTCGCTGCCGCGGCCGATGACCGTGCGCGCCTTGATGAGCGGATAGCGCTTGGTTCCGATGTCGAGCAGCGGAGTCCAGGCGATCTCGCCCTTTACGTTCGTGGAGTCGACGGCGACCATGCCCACGGTGAGAGCCGGGTCCTCGCGCAGGCGGATGGTGATGCCGCCGGCGAACTGGAAGCGTTGGCTCGCCGCGTGCTTCTGCACGAGGTCGGTGAGTTCGTCGATGAGGGTGGGCCCCATCGCGGCCATGCGCTCGTAGTCGGCCGATCCCATCCGAACGGTGAAGTTGTTCGGCACGAGAACGCGGTCGCGTGAGACGACTGCAGCCTTGGTGTCGAGCTCACGTCGTAGTGCTGACGTGATCTCGACCGGCTGCAGCCCCGAGCGAAAGGTCTTCGCGAAAGCGCCGTTGACGGCGCGTTCGAGACCCTTCTCGAAGTTGTCCAGTATCCCCACAGGTCTCCCGATCCGGTTCTCGCGACTCTTGAATGTTAGTCGGAGACTCTGGAAAGCACGTTCACTCGTGCCGCCAGTCAATCGATGGGGCCCAGCGCCTCACCCTCGTCGAAGTCGAGGGCGATGGCCGGGATGGACGCCGTGAGCAGGGAGCCGTCTGCACGGCGCTGGCCCCGCACGTCGTCCATCGTCGGGGTTCCCACGAGCCGTGCTCCCTGGTGCGAAAGCGGCACGGTGACTGGGTTCTGGGCGCTCACGAAGACCTTCTGGCCCCGCACGGTGAGCCTGAACGACTCGCCCTCCTCGATCGTGAACGTGATCGATTCCCGCTCGAGATCGACACGGATGCGGTTGCCCCGCAGCGTGAGACGGAACTGCAGGGATTCCCAGTTCTCTGGCAGGCGCGGGTCGAAGGTGAAGTCGCCCCGGTGGTCGCGGAAGCCGCCGAATCCGAAGGTCAACGCGTTCCAGATGCCACCCGTCGACGCCACGTGGATGCCGTCTGCGGTGTTGGAATGCAGGTCGAGCAGGTCGACGAAGAGCGCCGAGTTGAAGTAGTCGGTCGCGAGCTTTCCGTACCCGACCTCGGCCGCGATGATCGACTGGACGACCGCCGAGAGGGTCGAGTCTCCCGTGGTCAGCGGGTCGTAGTACATGAAGTCGGCGCGCTTCTGCTCGAGCGTGAACTCGTTGCCCTGCAGCAGCAGGGCGAGCACCACGTCGGCCTGCTTCAGCACCTGGAACCTGTAGATCACGAGCGGGTGGTAGTGCAGCAGCAGTGGTCGGTGGCTGGGCGGCGTGAGGTCGAGGTCCCAGATCTCCTTCTGGAGGAAGGCCTCGTCCTGCGGGTGGATGCCGAGGTTCTCATCGAACGGGATGTGCATGCGCTGGGCAGCCCGAGCCCATTCCGCGGCCTCGCCGTCCTGCACATCGAGGCGCTTGACAACCTGGGCGTAGGCGGCCGGGTCCTCCCGCTCGAGCACGCGCAACGATGTCGCCGCCGCGTCGAGGTTCGCCCGCGCCATGACGTTCGTGTACAGGTTGTCGTTCACGACGGTCGTGTACTCGTCGGGGCCGGTGACGCCGTGGATGTGGAAGACGTCGTCACCGTTGCCGCGCCAGAACCCCAGGTCGGCCCACATGCGGGCAGTCTCGACGAGGATGTCGATGGCTCCCCGGTTGAGGAAATCCTGGTCGCCCGTGGCCGAGACGTACTGGCACAGCGCATGGGAGATGTCGGCGTCGATGTGGTACTGAGCCGTGCTGGCGGCGTAGTAGGCGCTGGATTCGAGGCCGTTGATGGTGCGCCAGGGGAACAGCGCCCCGCGCACGTTGAGCTCGAGGGCTCGCGCCCTGGCTGCATCCAGCATCCGTTGCCGGAATCGCAGCGCATTCCGTGCGACGACCGGGGAGGTGTAGGTGAGGGCGGGCAGCACGTAGATCTCGCTGTCCCAGAAGTAGTGGCCGCCGTAGCCGGTTCCGCTGACGCCCTTGGCCGCGACGCCGCCGCCATCGGTGCGTGCGCTGGCCTGGGCGAGCTGGAACAGGTTCCAGCGCACGGCCTGCTGAAGCTCGGGCTGGCCGCCGATGATGACGTCGGTGCGCTTCCAGTAGGCGTCGAGCCAGAGGCGCTGCTGGCGGAACAGCTCGGGGGCGCCGACCTCGAGAGCACTGTCGAGCGTGCGGTCGCAACGGTCGGCGAGCTCGCGCACGGGCACGGTGCTCGCCGTGTGGTAGCTGACGAGCTTGGTGAGGCGCACCCTGTGGCCCTGCTTGGCGTGCACCCTGTAGATGCGCTTGGCGAGGTCGTCCTCGAGGGTGGTGGTCGACGTGTACTCGTCGACTGTCGTGATCTGGTGATCGGCGGCCACCGAGATCGTCATGCCCGAGTTGGTGCAGCGGTAGGCGAGCAGCAGCCGCTCCTCGTGCTCGCGCTTGATGCGCGGCTGCAGCACCCTGTCGGTGAACAGGTCGGCCTTGCGGGGGTCGAAGCCCTCCGAGGCGCCGTGCACGTTCGACCTGTACTCGTCGCGGCCGTCCTGGCGGTTCAGGATCTGGCTCGACAGGGTGATGGAGGCATCCGAGTCGAGCAGCGTGACCTCGTAGGTGACCACGGCGAGGTGTCGGTCCGTGAAGCTGACCATGCGGCGGGAGGTGATGAGCACGCGCTTGCCCGCGGGAGTGCGCCAGACCAGTTCGCGCTCGAGCACGCCGCTGGCGAAGTCGAGCCGGCGCTCGTAGGAGAGCACGTCGGCCTCGGTGAGCACGAGAGGCTCGTCGTCGACGTAGAGGCGGATGATCTTGGCATCCGGGGCGTTCACGATGGTCTGGCCGACACGGGCGAAGCCGTAGGCCTCCTCGGCATGGCGGATGGGCCAGGTCTCGTGGAAGCCGTTCACGAAGGTGCCGTGCACGTGGCCGTCGCGGCCCTCTTCGACGTTGCCGCGCAGACCGAGGTAGCCGTTGCCCACGGTGAAGATGGTCTCGGTGCGCCCCATGTCGGCGGCATCGAAGGCCGTCTCGACCAGCGCCCACTCGTCCAGCGGGTGCCGGATGCGGTCGATCGGGTCGGCGTCGAGGATCTTCACTTGCTCTCCTTGATGTTCACGGCATCCGTGATCTCGTCGTTTGGGCGGGCGACGGCGTCGATGAGCTCGTCGAGCTCCTCCACGACGACGTCGGCTCCGGCATCCTGCAGCACTGCGCGTCCGACGCCGCGATCGACGCCGATGACCAGGCCGAAGGCGCCGCGGGCGCCGGACTGCACGCCCGAGACGGCGTCTTCTACGACGGCGCATTCGAGCACGGTCAGGCCGAGCGCTTTCGCTGCATGTATATAGGTATCAGGCGCGGGCTTGCCCGGCAGACCGAGTTCGGTCGCGACGTTGCCGTCGACGACGATCTCGAAGCGGTCGGCGATCCCGGCTGCGGCCAGGACGGCCGGGGCGTTCTTGGAACTGGAGACGACGGCGACCTCGTAGCCGTCAGCGATGACGGCCTCGAGGAACGCGAGCGAGGCGGGATAGGCCGCGACGCCCTCCTCGGTGATGGTGTCGTTGAACACGGTGTTCTTGCGGTTGCCCAGACCCCAGACGGTGTCATCGGCCGGGTCGGCATCCGGAGTCCCGGGTTCGAGCTCGATGCCGCGCGACGCGAGAAGGTCGCGCACGCCGTCGAAGCGCGGCTTGCCGTCGATGTGGTCGAAGTAGTCCTGCTCGACGTAGGGGGCGACGCCGTGGCTCTCGAGGTACGGCGTGAACAGCCGCGCCCAGGCATGCATGTGCACCTCGGCGGTCGGCGTGAGCACGCCGTCGAGGTCGAACAGGAAGGCACGGATGTCGCGTCCGTGCAGCAGGTCTGGTGGAGTTTCTTCAGTGGTGTCCGTCACGCGGGCCCCCATCTCGGCTTCATGAAAAGTTGTGAGCGAGAAAGGGTCGCCTTCGACCCCTGCAGTACGGCAACGAGCCTATTGCGCATTGGGCAGGGGATGCGAGCGGGGGCGGCGTTTCCATTCGTGCGCATTCGTGCGGATGACCTGATCAGGGCGTGCGCCGCCGCTGCGCTCGCCGAGATGACCGAAACCGATGTTCACGGCGCATTCGAAGGTCGATCCGAGTCACCTCGATGCCTCGCGGGGGCGGATGGGCGTCAAATGGCTTCTCGCGGGAGAAAATGATAATGTCACTGGGTTGGTTCGCCCTCGGGTGGAACCAAGCGTGCGCGAGTGGCGGAATTGGCAGACGCGCTGGCTTCAGGTGCCAGTACTCGCAAGGGTGTGGGGGTTCAAGTCCCCCCTCGCGCACACGGACGGAACTGCGGATGCAGCCGTCGACCTGAACGAAATCGATCGCCGGCAGCCATGAGGCTGCCGGCGATCGTTTGGTTTCTCCTATCCGATGCAGCTGGCTGCACCGGTTCCCATGCGCTACTGCTGCACGACCCGGCCCACGCGCAGGTCGCCGGTGAGTCGGATGTCATCCGACGACGAGCCGACGAACAGCGGAACGGTGCCCGCCGGCGTGCGCCACCGGTCGCGATCCACGTCCCAGAACGACAGCGACTCGGCACTCAGCATGACGGTCACCTTCTTGCGCTCGCCTGGCTGCAGATCGACCTGCGCCCAGCCGGCGAGTGCCTTGGCCGCTGTCGGCACCTCGCGGGTGGGCAGCGGGCCGACGTAGACCTGCACGGTCTCGCGGCCGGCGACCGAACCGGTGTTGCGCACGGTGACATCGACCTTCAGCTGCTTGCCGACACCGTTCTTGCCCTTGGCCGACGAGGTCTTGAGTTTGGAGTACTCGAAGCTCGTGTACGACAGGCCATGACCGAAGGCGTACTGCGGGGTGATGCCGTACTCCTCGTAGCCGCGGTATCCGACGAAGATGCCCTCGGAGAACTGCTGGTCGAGCCCGACGCCGGGGAACTGCTCCGGTGAACTCACCGGGGTGCTGGCCTCGTCAGTCGGCACCGTGATGGGCAGCTTTCCGGACGGGTTCACGTCACCGAACAGGATGTTGGCGATCGCGTTGCCCTGCTCCTGACCGCCGTACCAAGCCTGGAGGATGGCCGGAACTCCGGCCTCCCACGTGCTGGTCTCGACGCCGGCGCCCGAGGTGACCACCACGGTGGTGTTCGGGTTCGCGGCGGCGACCTGACGGATGACCTCCTCCTGACCGTTGGGCAGGTTGAGGCTCGGACGGTCACCGCCCTCGGAGGAGTAGTCGCGCACGACGACGACTGCGGCCTGCGCGTTCCGGGCCAGATCGGCGGCGGCGAGGGCCTGCGGTGCGACGACACCCTCCGGAGGCACCCAGCCGAGCTTGAACACCGGTCCGTTGTCCGTCGCGCTGGGGGCGTCGTTCACGTTCTCCGCCCGCAGTTCGTACACGGTTCCCGCCGTCAGGTCGACCTCGACCGACGACTCCTGAGGCGTCGTCGACGGTGCCGTCTGGATGATCGGCTCTCCATCGAGGTAGAGGGTGGACGAGCCCGTCGCGACGACGGACAGCTGATAGCTGCCGTCCACGGGGGCGGTGAGCGATCCGGTCCAGCGGATGGAGGATTCGCCGTTCACGGACTGGGGCTGCGCCGGGAAGTGCGGCGAGGCGGCGTTGAATCCACTGAACAGGAAGAAGCCACCGTAGATGCCGGCGTAAGGATCCGTGCGGTCGAGCTCGGGGGTGCCCGAGAACTCCCGATTCAGGAAGTACTCGGCGCGCAGACCGTTTCCGGTGCCCGTCGCGGGCGTGAGGAAGTCCGACGGAATCGGATCCGGACCCGGAATCAGGGCCGCTGATGTCACCGGATCCGATCCGGCGACATGGCTCACACTCACGCCGCTGCCGGCTCGGGCCTGGATGCCCTCGAGCGGGCTGACGGTGTACGTCGGCTTCACCTGGGAGCTGCCGCCACCCTGTACGACGGTGTCGGCATCCGTTCCGATGACAGCGATCGATCCGACCCGGCTCGTGAGAGGCAGCGCTCCGTCGTCGTTCTTCAGCAGCACCATGGCCTGCTCGGCGATGGAGAGTGCCTCTGCGCCGTGCTCTGCCTCAGGAAGCGGCTGGATCACCGGCGGGTTGTCGAACAATCCGAGGGCGAACATGGGGCGCAGGATGCGGGTGACGGCGTCGTCGATGCGTGACATCGGCACCTGCCCGGCGTTCACGGCGTCGATGAGCGGGCCGCAGAAGAAGCAGCTTCCCGGCTGCTGGGCGGGGTTGAAGTTGCCCGGCATCTCCTGATCGAGACCATTGAGGATCGCGGGCACCGTGCTGTGCGTCGCACCGTAGTCGCTCATCACCCAGCCCTGGAACTTCAGCTGCTCCTTGAGGATCTGGTTCAGGAGTTCCCCGTTCTCGCACGCCTGCACGCCGTTGACGGCGTTGAAGGCGCACATCGCCGATCCGGGGTGGCCGTCCCGGATGCCGATCGCGTACGGGCGGGTGTAGATCTCCTGCAGTGCCCGCTCATCGATCACGGCATTGCCGCCGGCCAGCCGGTTGGTCTCCTGGGTGTACACGTTGTAGTGCTTGATGTCTCCGACGACGGGGTTGGACTGGATTCCGCGGAGGTTCGCAGCCCCCATGGTCCCGCTGAGCAGCGGATCCTCGCCGTAGGCCTCGAAGGCGCGCCCGGCCTGGGAGACCCTGGCGATGTCCACGGCGGGGGAGAGCAGCACGTTGTGCCCGGTGTCGAAGGCCTCGGATCCGGCGAGATCGCCGTACTGCTCGCCCAACTGGGCGTTCCAGGTCGCGGCCAGCGCCAGGGGCGATGGCAGTTGGGTCGAGCGCTGACCGTTCACGTCCGGGTTCGCGATGCGCGTGCCGGCCGGACCGTCGGCCATCGTCAACGCCGGGATTCCGAGGCGTTCGATCGGGGCGTTGTAGAAGCCGTAGAAGTTGTTGATCTCCCCGTGCAGCATGTCGACCTTCTCCTCGAGGGTCATCTGCCGCAGCAGCGCAGCAGCGCGGCGGGTGTCGGATCTCGAGCTGTCCCACCAATTGCCCGGTGGGAAGGCGTACGCCTCGGCCGCGCGGAGTTGGTCTGCCGTGGCCGCCTCGCCGTTCGGATCGTCGTTCGCCGCTTGGGCGACGGCAGGAGACGCGAGCAGCAGTGCTGCCGACGCGGCCGCGATGAGCATCAGCCGCCGGCGTCCCTGCCGACGGTGCGTGAAGGAATACATGTCAGACTCCCGACTTGTTGCGTTGTCGTCCGCAATGCAATGTCGGGAGCGCCTCGCGTCGTGGGGGTCTGGAAGGACGGCTACGTTGCGATGCCTTCACACACGGGCTCTTATGGGGATGGCCATTCCACCCCCGTTCGGGGGATGCCGTCAAGGGGCTGGCGGATGTTTCCCCGGGTTTCTCATCGCGGCCTCACGAAGCGCGGGCCGGAGCGCGGTTCGACGTGGAGTCTCAGCTCGGGCGGTGCCGAGGACTCGGCGGGCGGCGGCGCTCCCACGCGTCGGTGATGTGAGTGCGCATGGCGTTCTCGGCTGCAGTCGGATCGCCGGCCTCGATCGCGGCGAAGACGTTCTCGTGCTCATCGAGAGTGAGCTCGAGCTCGCTGTGCATGCTGAAGCGCGCGCTCGACCTCGCCTGATGGAAGAGCGTCTTGACGATGTTGTCTGCGAGGCGGTTGTCCGTCATCTCGCCGACCACGGCGTGGAAGACGACGTCGGCCTGGTTGAACGCCGGCTCGTCCCCGATGGTGTCGCGCATCAGCTGGAGGGCATTGCGCAGCGCGGCGAGCTGCTCCTCGGTGCGCACCTGGGCGGCATCGCGGGCGATGAGGGCCTCGAGGGTGGCGCGCACCATGCTGAGGTCGTCGAGCACGCCGAGCGTCTCGTCGTTGGCGACGAGGGCGGAGAGCACCGTGGCATCGATCATGTTCCACGAGTCGATGGGAAGCACACGCGTGCCGCGACCCTGAGCGACGGCGACGAGCCCCTTCTCCTCGAGGCGCTTCACCGACTCGCGGATGACGGTACGGCTGACGCCGAACTGCTCGCAGAGCACGGCCTCAGGAGGCAGTGACGAGCCGGGCTCGATGTCGCCGCGCACGATGGCATCGACGAGGTCCGAGACCACGGTGACACCAAGGCGGGGACTGCGCGCTCGCGCCGCGATGGTGGGCACGAATGCGGATCCGCGACCATCGGGCATTGTCGACTCAGCGGGCATGGGCACAGCCTACCCACCACGACGTCACACCTATGATGACCATTTCTCGAGCCTACTTGATGCTTTGGTAACATGTATGATGTAATCACTCTTGGCCCTGCCAGGGTGCTTTAGTCGTCAGAGAAGCCGACCAGAACAGGATGCTTTCCATGTCACAGCAATCGTCCTCCCGACGCCGAGTCACTCGGCTGATGTCCGTGGCCGCAGCAGCGGCAGCCGGACTCCTCGTCCTCAGTGGATGCTCGCCGGCCGCCTCGGGCGGCGACAGCGACAGCGAGTACGGCTTCACGCCCGCCGAGCAGGTGAAGGACAGCGAGATCACCGTGTGGGTCGACGCCTCCCGCGAGCCCGCTGTGACGGCGTTCGAGAAGAAGTACCCCGACATCAAGATCAAGTACGAGACCTACGACGGCTCCGCCGGCGGCAGCGGATCGTTCCAGAGCAAGATCACCCTCATGGACCAGGCCGGAGAGGGCTGGCCCGACGTGGTGTTCTCCACCCAGCAGAACGACGCCATCTGGGCGTCGAAGCAGACCAGCAACGGCGAGCAGGGCTTCGCGGCACCGCTCAACAAGGGCTTCCTCGACCAGGACTTCCTCGACGGCTTCGCGAAGGGCTCGCTCGACTACGCCACGATCGACGGAACGACCTACGCGCTCCGCAACGACCTCGCGCAGACGGTCTTCTACTACAACCAGACCCTGCTCGACCAGTTCGGCTACGACGTGCCCACCACCTGGGAGGAGTACGGAGAGCTCGGAGACAAGCTCGCCGCCGAGCACCCCGGCTACATCCTGGGCAGCATGGGCGACAGCTTCATGACCTACATCTATTACGGCGGCAGCGAGTCGCCCGTGTTCCAGTCGCCGGAGTCCGGGGTGTTCCACTCCGACACCTCCGACAAGAACGCGGAGGGCGTGTCGAAGATCATCGACAAGATGCTCGCCAACGGCACCCTCGTGCAGGACAGCTTCTTCAGCGCTGACTTCGCCGCCAAGTACGCCGACAAGCTCGTGGGCGTTCCCGGTCCGGTCTGGTACACCGGCGCCATCTTCCAGGGCGGGCTCAAGACCCCGGCCGGTCAGATCGGCGTCGCTCCGGCTCTCAAGTGGGAGGGTGGCGACGTCGCCGCGGGCAACGTGGGCGGTGGCGAGTGGTACGCATCGAGCCACTCCAAGAACCTCGACGCGGTCAAGACGTTCCTCGAGTTCGTCACCAGTGCCGACGAGTTCCAGGTCGACGCGTCGTCGGGCTACCCGGCCTACACGACCGCAGCCTCCAAGTGGCTCGACAAGCAGGCCGAGGCCGGCTACTTCGTCAACGACGACTTCACGACCGTGATGACGGATGCCGCCACGCAGATCTGGGACGGCTGGAACGTCACGAGCTGGAGCCCCGAGACCGCATGGGCCAAGATCGTGATCCCCGGCATCGCCGCGGGCAAGACCGTCGAGTCCCTGCTTCCCGAGTGGCAGAAGGAACTCGAGAACGAGGCCACGGTCAACGGATACACGGTCAAGTAGCGTGACCGTCACCGCTCCTCCGGCTCCGGCCGGCGTCGTCCCCACGGGGCGGCGCCGACCGGCGGGCCGGCGCGCCGGCCGGATGAACGCGGGGCAGTCACGGTACGGCTACGTCTTCGTCAGCGGCTACACCCTGCTGCTGCTCGCCTTCGGTCTCCTGCCGACCCTCTACGCCGTCTACCTCGCCTTCACCCGCAACGGCGCCTTCGTCGGCTTCGACAACTTCGCCAGGGTCTTCAACGACTACAGGTTCCTTCCCGCCGTCGCCCACGTCGCGCTGTACATCGTGTTCTGGCTCGTGAGCCTCATCATCTTCGTGGTGATCCTCGCGCTCATCGTCCACGCGGTGCGGGTGCGCTGGCTCGGCAACACGGCCCGTTTCCTGTTCTACATCCCGGGTGCCATCGCCGGCGCCTCGAGCGTGCTGCTCTGGCTGTTCGTGCTCGATCCCAGCGTCAGTCCGGTCTCCGCCCTGCTCAAGGGCATGGGCTACGACTCCCTGGTGAGCGTCGTGGCGGTCGGCAATCTGCCCGTCGTCTTCACGGTCATCGCCTTCTGGGCCGGCGCCGGCGGCTGGATCGTCATCATGTACGGCGCGCTGAACAACATCAGCGGCGACATCATGGAGGCCGCCCGCATCGACGGTGCGGGGCCCGTGCAGACCGCGTGGCACATCCAGCTGCCGATGCTCACCAAGTGGATCAGCTACATGGGCATCATGTCGCTGGCGGCCGGCACCCAGCTCTTCGTCGAGCCGAAGATCCTCGCCCAGGCCACGAAGAACGTGGTGCCGGAGGACTACTCCCTCAACCAGCTGGCCTACCTGTACGCCTTCAGGCAGAACGACTTCTCGGGCTCCGCCGCGATCTCGATCGTGCTGCTCGTGGTCGCGCTCGGCCTGTCCACCATCTTCATCTTCCGTGGAAGGCTCTTCGACAGTGAGTGACACCACCCTGCGCCGCCGTCGCGCGATCTCGCCGGGTCAGTGGATCGGCCGGGCCCTCGTGGCCATCATGCTGCTCGCGTTCACGGCCTTCTTCATCCTGCCGATCGTCTGGCTCGTGCTCGCGCCCACCAAGAGCAACTCGCAGCTGCTCCTCGACGGACCGTTCAGCTTCGGCTCCCTCGACCAGCTGGCGGCGAACTGGAACCAGCTCTTCGCCTTCGGAAGCGGAGTGTTCACGACCTGGATCGGCAACTCGGTCTTCTACTCGTTCTCGGCGCTGGTCATCACCCTGATCGTCAGCATCCCGGCCGGCTACGCCCTCGCCCTCATCGAGTTCAAGGGTCGCCGACTGCTGCTGGTCACGACGCTCATCGTGATGCTCATCCCGAACACGGCGCTCGTGCTGCCGATCTTCCTCGAGCTGAGTGCCGTGCGGCTCATCGGCAGCCCCCTCGCGGTCATCCTGCCGTTCTCGTTCTTCCCGTTCGGCGTCTACCTCACCTACATCTACTTCTCCACGGCCGTCTCCCGCGACCTGCTGAACGCCGCCCGCATCGATGGTGCCGGCGAGCTGCGGGTGTTCGGCCAGGTCGCCATGCCCCTGGCCACTCCGGTGATCGCGCTGGTGGGATTCTTCAGCTTCGTGGGCAACTGGAACAACTACTTCCTGCCGTTCCTCGTGGTCGGCGGGCAGAAGATCCCGGTGCAGGTCGGCCTGTCGAACCTGCTGGCCAACGTGCCGGCCTTCAACCCGACCACAGCGACGAGCATCGTGATCGAACTGCCGACCCTGGCCCTGGCCACGTTGCTGTCGGTGGCGCCCATCCTCGTCATCTTCCTCTTCGCCCAACGATTCCTCGTCGAGGGCATGACCGCCGGAGGTACCAAGGAATGAAGATCACCGGGTACCGCACCCTGTCCAGTCGACATGAATGGCACCGTGCCGTCGGTGACATCAACGGCCACATCACCGATGCCGTCACCGACGTCCCGATCCTGCTCATCGACACTGATGAGGGCATCACCGGCGTCGGCATGGGCTCGCACGCCGACATCGATCGGCTGTTCCCCGCGATCGAGGGCGAGGATCCGCGCAGCGTCTCGGTGCTCTTCGACCGGATGCTCGCGCAGGTGTTCAAGTCGGGTCACGCCGGCGCGACCTACGGCGGCATCGCCACCATCGACGCCGCGCTGTGGGACATCAAGGCCAAAGCCGCCGGGGAACCACTCTGGCGTCTGCTCGGCGGACGCGACAGGTTCATCCCCGCCTACGCCTCCGGCCTCGACATCGCCCTCGATGACGACCAGCTCGAATCGTTCTACTCCGAGTTCGCCGACCGCGGCTACGTGGCGGGCAAGCTGAAGGGCGGCTTCGATCCGGATGCCGACCTGCGGCGCCTGCGCATCATCGACGGCGTCTTCCGCCGCAATACCTCGAAGCCCGGCCTCATGCTCGATGCCAACGAGTCCTGGCAGGTGAAGCAGGCCGTGCGCTACATCGGCACCCTCGAGGAGCAGATCGACCTGCTCTGGGTCGAGGAGCCGTTGCGCCGCTGGGACGCCGTCGGCCACGCCAGGCTCAGCAACTCCATCCGTGCCGCAGTGGCCACGGGGGAGAACCTGACGGGAGTCGACCAGTTCCGCCCTCTCTTCGATGCCGGAGCCCCCGACATCGTGCAGGCTGGAGCGGTCTGGGGCGTGACGCACCTGATGCGGCTGTCGACAGTCGCCGCCTCCCGCGACCTGCCGGTGAGCCCGGTCGGCTACAACGCCAATCCCGCCGTCGCGCACGCCATGTCGGCGATTCCGAACCACCTCACCACCGAGGTGCAGGGGGTGCGATTCGCCACGGGCATCAATGTCGATCACGAGTTCACCGATGGGGGCATCGTGTTGAGCGACGCCCCCGGCGCCGGAATCTCGATCGACGTCGACGCCATCACGGCTGCGGCGAGCACCCCCGACTGGTCGGACCCGGCAGGACCCCACGTGCGCCCCCAGCGAGCAGGCCTCCGTCTCGTGCTGGACGGCGTGGAGCGCTGAGACCATGCTGATCCGCCCCGGCCTGCACCGCATCGAGGCTCCGCTCGGCGAGCGTTTCGTGGCCCTCCACCTGCTCGTCGGCTCGGCAGGAGCGCTGCTCGTCGACACCGGCATCCGGGAATCGATCACCGAGACGCTGCTGCCCTACCTCGCCGCACACGACATCGACCCTGCATCCGTGCGCTGGGCGATCAACACCCATTGCGACTTCGACCACACGGGCGGGAACGGCGCGCTCAAGGCTGCGATCCCGGGCGTCGAACTGCTCGTGCACGAACTCGATCGCGAGCTCACCGAGGACGTGCAGCGTCTCATCGACGTGCGCTACGGCGAGTTCCGTGACACCGACGGCTTCGACGATCCGGCCGAGACGACCGCCTACCTGCGGTCGGTCTCCGATCTGGTGCCGGTCGACGGCATCGTGACGGGCGGGGAGCAGATCGACCTCGGCGACCGCGTCGTCACGATCCTGCATGTTCCGGGCCACAGCCCCGGCCACATCGCCGTGCACGACCCGTCGAACCGCGCCCTCGTGATCGGCGACGCGACCCTCGGGGCGACGGTTCCCTTCGCCGACGGACGGCCAGCATTCCCCCCGACCTATCGCGACGTCGACCCGTACCTCGCCTCCATCGACGCTTTCCGTGCGCTCGACGCCGACATGGTGCTCACGGCCCACTACCCGGTGTACGAGGGAGCCGCTGCCGCCGCGTTCCTCGACGAGAGCGTCGCATACACCGAGCTCATCGACGCTGTTCTCGCCGATGAGCTGGCTCGCAGCGCCGGCCCGGCCACGACGCTGGAGCTGGTGCGTGCCGCCGGAGACCGGCTCGGGCCGTGGAACGCGGATGCCCTCGACTATGCGGTCTTCCCGGTGACGGGCAACCTGGAGCGGATGCAGCGCCGCGGCCTCATCTCGTCGGCGATCGTCGACGGCCGTCGGCGCTGGTCCCTCGTCGGGAGCACCGCCCGATGAGCAGAGTGCGTCTGGGTGCCGTGGGTGCGGGCTGGTGGGCCACCAGCAATCACTTCCCGATCTTCGCCGGCCGCGACGACGTCGAGCTGGTCGGCGTCTGCGGCATCGGGCCGGAACTCGATGCGGTTCGCGACCAGTTCGGCTTCGGAATGGCCACCTCCGACTACACCGAGCTGCTCGACGCCGGCCTCGACGCCGTGGTCGTCTCCACCCCCCACGACCTGCACTACGACCAGGCCGCAGCGGCCATCGACCGCGGCCTGCACGTCCTGGTCGAGAAGCCCGTGACGCTGAAGGCCGCGCAGGGCTGGGACCTCGCGGATCGCGTGAAGGCCGCCGGGGTGCACTTCCTCGCGCCCTACGGCTGGAACTACAAGCCGTTCACGATCGAGGCGAAGCGCCTCGTCGACGCCGGCCACCTCGGCACCATCCAGCACGTGCTCTGCCACATGGCCTCGCCGACGCGCGGCCTGTTCGCCGGCGACACCAATCACATCCGGGCGCTCTGGGACTCGCAGACCAGCGGTCCCGATCCATCGACGTGGCAGTCGCCGGCCCACGGCGGCGGCTACGCCCACGGGCAGGTGACGCACTCGAGCGCCCTGCTGTTCTGGCTGAGCGAGCTGCGAGCTGCATCCGTCATGGCTAAGGTCTCGACGGGAGGAGCGGCGGTGGACCTCTTCAACGCCGCCGTCATCACCTTCGACAACGGAGCGCTCGGGTCGCTGTCGGGCGCTGCGACGGTTCCGGATGGCGATCCGTACCAGGTCGACATCCGCATCTTCGGCACCGAGGGCGTTCTGCTGCTCGACACCGAGCGGGAGCGCATGTCGCTGCACCGCTACGACGGCACGAAGTACGACCTCGACGTGCCGCCGGGATCCGGGGACTACGAGTGCATCGTTCCGCCGAACCGCTTCATCGACCTCATCACCGGTGCCAGCACCGAGAACAACTCCGACGCCGAGGTGGCAGCACGCTCGGTCGAGCTCATCGACGCCATGCTGCGCAGTTCCGCTGCCGGCGGCGCCGAGGTGCTCGTGCACGACGACGACAGGGAGAACCCGTGACCGAGACCACCGGAGTGCTGGCGGGCTACCGCGTCATCGACTGCTCCATCGCGATGGCCGGGCCGTTCGCAGCCCAGCGGCTCGGCGACCTCGGGGCCGACGTGATCAAGGTGGAACCCACCAGTGGCGAGTGGCAGCGTCACGCTGCGGCCGGCGGCGCGGCGGGGAACGAGATCAACGTGTCGTTCCTCTCGCTCAACCGCAACAAGCGCTCGGTCGCGCTCGACCTGAAGAGCCCCGACGGATCCGAGGCGCTGCGCGAGCTCGTGCGGGGAGCCGACGTCTTCCTCCAGAACTATCGCCCTGGTGTCGCCGCCAGGCTCGGCGTCGACTACGAATCGCTGCGTGCGGTCAACCCGTCGATCGTCTACGTGTCAATCTCGGGCTACGGCGAGGACGGCCCCTACCGCGACAGGCCCGGCCAGGACCTGCTGCTGCAGGCCATGTCGGGCGCGATGCTCTCGGCCGGCCGCCATGGAGACGAGCCGTCGCCGGCGGGACAGTACCTGGCCGACGCGATCACCGCGTCGACGGCCTTCGAGGGAGTGCTCGCCGCGCTCCTGCACCGCGAGCGCACGGGGGAAGGCCAGTTCGTCACGGTCAACATGCTCGACGCCCTCACCACCCTGCAGATGCAGGAGCTCTCGGTCTTCACCGTCGGCAAGAAGACCCAGGAGCGCTCGGCCGAGCCGCACGCGCACGTCTACATCCGCGCGCCCTACGGCGTCTTCGCCACCAGCGACGGCTATGTCGCGCTCGCCTTCGCCGACCTGCACGAACTCGGACGCCTGATCGACGAGCCGGCGTTCGAGGGCTGGAACAGCGAGGTCGAGGGCTGGACCCGCCGCGACGAGATCCACGCGAAGACGGCCGCCAAGCTGCGTGAGAAGCCGGCCGGCTACTGGATCGAGACCCTCGGGGCCGCCGGCATCTGGATCGGGCCGGTGCTGGGCTACCAGGAGCTGGTCGACGATCCGCAGATCGCCCACAACGGCACCTTCATCGAGTACGACCACCCCACCGAAGGCCACGTGAAGACCCCCGGCTTCCCGTACAGGTTCTCCAAGACGCCGCCCCGGCTCTATCGCGGCGCCCCACTCGTCGGGGAGCACACCCGCGAGATCCTGGCTGAGGCCGGTTTCAGCGCGGAGAGCATCGAGGCGCTGCTGGGCAGCGGTGCCGCTGCGGCGACGCCTGCTGCGGATGCCGGTGCCGCCGGTCCCGCCGCGGGCTCCGCATCCGAGCCCGCGCCCGCATCCGTCGTTCCCGCGTGATGGCGCAGTACCGCGGCCTCACCTGGGACCACCCACGCGGGCGGCTCGCCCTCGAGCGGGCCGGGGCCGGTGCAAGCTCGCAGAGAGGTGGCGCGCTCATCGAGTGGGACGCGCATCCGCTCGAGGGCTTCGAATCCGCGCCCATCGACGAGCTCGCCGCCCGCTACGACGTGATCGTGCTCGATCATCCCCACCTGGGCGACGCCATCGCCACCGGCGCGATCAGGCCGGCCGACGAGGTGTTCGGCGCCGAACTGCTCGACTCCCTCGAGGCGGGCTGCGTCGGGCCGAGTTTCCTGTCCTACGTCATCGACGGCCGACCCTGGGCGCTTCCTCTCGATGCGGCGACGCAGGTGGCCGTGTTCCGGCCCGATCGCCTCGAGGCGGCCCCGGCCACGTGGAGCGAGGTCGTCGCGCTGTCGGAGCGGGTTCCCGTAGCCCTCAGCCTGGCCGGCCCGCACGCCCTGCTCAGCTTCGCCTCGGTCTGCGTCGCGCTCGGCGAGGAGCCGTCCGTTCTGCCGGGGTCCGGCTTCGTGTCGAGGGCTACCGGCCGCGAGGCCGTGGCGCTGCTCGCCGAGATCGCGGCTCGGGCGCCGGAGGCATCCGTCGCCCTCAATCCGATCGGACTGCTCGAACGGATGCGGTCGGTCGGCGACATCGCCTACATCCCGCTGGTCTACGGCTACGTGAACTACGCGTCCGGCCCGGGAGCCCTGAGCTTCGCCGAGGCGCCGAGCGCTGCGGCCGGTGGGCGCCGCGGATCGACGATCGGCGGAACCGGCATCGCCGTCACCCGACGCAGCGAGCCGGACCCCGTGCTCATCGGGCACCTGAGCGAGCTCTTCGATCCGGCAACGCAGGCGGGCTTCATCCCGCAGAACGCCGGCCAGCCGAGCCTGGCGAGTGCGTGGTCCGACGATGGCGTGAACGCGGCGTCGGGAGACTTCTACCGGCGCACGCGGCGCACGATGGCCGACGCATGGGTGCGTCCCCGCGTCGCCGGCTACATCCCCTTCCAATCGCATGCCTCGGCCGTGCTGCGCGAGGTGATCGCGAACTCGGCCGGCGATGGCCAGGTCGACGCGGCTCTCGCGCGCATCGACGCCCTCTTCGACGCCATCACCGGACCTCCGGCCGCGTCAGGTCGCATCGCCAGCAGCACGTCCACCCGCATCACCGCAGAGAGGTCGCCCGCATGATCACCCCCTCGAGCGACGAGATCCGCCTGGCCGTCGACGGCCACGTCGCCACCATCACGCTCGCCAGGCCGGCGAAGCTCAACTCCGTCACCCAGGAGATGTCCGATGCGCTGGTCGAGGTGATCGAATGGGCGAACGGCGCCGACGAGGTACGGGCCCTCGTGCTCACCGGCGAGGGTGAGCGGGCCTTCTGCGCCGGCTCCGACATCAGGACGCTGGACAAGTACGCCACCCCGTGGGACTTCCGCAACCGCACCGACTACTGCGACGCCATCCGCGCCGGCCGCAAGCCCGTGATCGCCGCTGTGAACGGATACGCCTTCGGCGGCGGGCTCGAGACCGCCCTCAGCTGCGACATCAGGCTGGCCTCGACGACGGCGAGCTTCGCGGCGCCCGAGATCAAGCTCGGGTGGATCGGCGGCGGCGGCATGGCCACCTTCCTGTCGCACTCCGTCGGCCCGTCGAACGCCGCCGTGATGCTGATGACCGGCGACCCGATCGATGCCGAGACAGCGCTACGGTGGGGCCTTGTGAGCGAGCTGGTCGAGCCGGGTCATCTGCTGCAGCGGGCGCAGGAGCTCGCGGCCGTCATCGCCATGCGCCCGCCGATCGCAGCCGAGACCGCGAAGGCCAACCTCCGCGCAGCGGTCAACATGACGCAGGAGGAGGCTCTCCGCTACGAGCGCGACCTGCAGACCATCACCTTCGCGACCGCCGACGCCGACGAAGGCCGCGCGGCCTTCGCCGAGAAGCGTGCCGGCACCTTCCACAGGCGCTGAGACCACGGGACTCGCGAGCATCGCCGATCATGAACAGCCGGACTCGACCACCAGGAGCAGCATGAGCACGACATGGCCAACGGATGCGACCGGGCTGCTGCCCGACGACGGCTACGCCGGTACCCTCGCGGGCCGCGCGTGGCTTCCGGACACCGACGGTCGCGACTCTCACTCCGGCCCCGTCGTCGTGGCGATCCGCGCGGACGGCGTCGTCGACGTGTCGTCGTCGTTCGCGACGATGCACGCCCTGACCGAGCAGGCGGATCCGGCGGCGGCGCTTGCGGCGGCATCCGGACCCGTCATCGGCACCCTCGACGAACTCGCGGCCAACACCCCGCCCGAGAATCGGGACCGGAGCCTGCCGTGGCTGCTCTCGCCCATCGACCTGCACGTCGTGAAGGCGGCAGGCGTGACGTTCCCGGTCTCGATGATCGAACGCGTGATCGAGGAGCGCGCCCGGGGCGACCAGGACGCAGCCGCCGTCATCCGATCCGAGATCCTGGAGACCATCGGAGGCTCTCTCGACGCTCTGCGCCCCGGCTCGGAGGAGGCCTCGGCCCTCAAGGCCCTGCTGCTGGAGCGCGGATGGTGGAGCCAGTACCTCGAGGTCGGCATCGGCCCGGACGCCGAGGTGTTCACCAAGGCACCGGTGCTCTCGACGGTCGGACCTCTCGTCGACGTGGGAGTGCACCCGGCATCGCAGTGGAACAACCCCGAGCCGGAGATCGTGCTCGTCGTGAGCTCGGACGCGCGCATCGTGGGGGCGAGCCTCGGCAACGACGTGAACCTGCGCGACATCGAGGGCCGCAGTGCGCTGCTGCTCGGCAAGGCCAAGGACAACAACGCCTCGGCCTCGGTCGGTCCGTTCATCCGGCTGTTCGACTCCAGCTACGACCTCGACGCGCTGCGCGCCTCCGTCGTGCGGCTGTCGATCGACGGCGAGGACGGCTATCGGCTCGACGGCCACAGCGAGCTCGCGCGCATCAGCCGTGATCCGGCCGACCTCGTCGACCAGGTGGTCGGGGCGCATCATCAGTACCCCGACGGCTTCGTGCTCTACCTCGGCACCATGTTCGCCCCCGTCGACGATCGCGATGTGGCCGGCCGCGGATTCACCCACCACGACGGCGACCTCGTACGCATCGCGGAGCCCAGGCTGGGCGCGCTCGTCAACCGCGTGCGCTCGAGCACCGAAGCGGCCCCGTGGACCTTCGGCATCGACGCCCTCTACCGATCCCTCACCGCGCGCGGCCTGCTGCGCTGACCCCGGAAGATCCCATGTCATCCCAGAACACCCTCCCCAGCATCGACCCGCGCACCGGAGAGAGCCACCCGACCGGCACATCTCCGACTTCCGCCGACGAGACGGATGCCGTCGTGCGGGCCGCGCAGGCCGCCTTCGAGGCGGCACGCTGGAACGAACGCGGCTGGCGCGCGGGCCTGCTCGACGCCCTCGCCGACGGGCTCGACGCCCGCCGTGCCGAATTGGTCGCCATCGCCGACCGCGAGACCGGGCTCGGCAGCGCACGCCTGGACGGCGAGGTGTCGCGCAGCGCCTTCCAGTTCCGCCTGTTCGCCGAGGCCGTCCGCGACGGGGGCTATCTCGAGGTGACGATCGACCATGGCGGAGCCACCGCGCTGGGACCGGCGCCGGAACTGCGTCGCATGCTGGTGCCGATCGGCCCCGTTGCCGTGTTCGGGTCGAGCAACTTCCCGTTCGCCTTCTCGGTCGCAGGCGGAGACACGGCATCGGCGCTCGCCGGAGGGAACTCCGTGATCCTGAAGGCCCACTCCTCCCATCTCGAGACCTCGGTGCTCTCGCACGCCGTGCTCGCGGAGGCCGCCCGCTCGTACGGTGCTCCCGACGGCCTGATCGGCATCGTGTTCGGCACCGAGGCGGGGCGAACGCTGGTGGCGCATCCGCTCGTCACCGCCGTCGGCTTCACGGGCTCGCTCGACGGAGGCCGGGCGTTGATGGAGATCATCGCGGCGCGTCATCAGCCCATCCCGTTCTACGGAGAACTCTCCAGCCTGAACCCGCTGATCATCACGGCCGGCGCGGCTTCGGCCCGCGCCACCGAGATCGCCGACGGACTGTTCGGCTCGTTCACCCTCGGCGGAGGCCAGTTCTGCACCAAGCCCGGCGTCGCCTTCGTGCCTCGGGGAGCGGACGGCGACGCCCTGGTGGCGCGGCTCGTCGAGAAGGCCGCGTCGGCGTCGGCCCCCGTGCTGCTCAACGAACGCATCTCGACGTCGTTCGACGAGATCCGCGGGCGCCTCATCGACTCGGGATTGGTCTCGGTGCTCGCGACCGGCGGCACTGCGGCCGACGGGTTCACAGGAGTGCCCACAGTGCTCGGACTCGACGCCGCCGAACTCACGGCCGCCGTCACCGAGGAGGCGTTCGGGCCGCTCGTCGTGGTGGCGCGCTACGACGATGCTGCACAGGTGACGACAGCTCTCGACGCCGTGCCGGACTCGCTGACCGCGACGATCCACAGCGAGGACGACGAGCGGGAGAGCGTGAGCGCCCTGGTGCAGGATCTCGCGCCGCGCGTCGGTCGCATCGTCTTCGACGGCTACCCGACGGGAGTGCGGGTGTCGTGGGCGCAGCACCACGGCGGGCCATGGCCGGCGACCAACTCGCAGCACACCTCGGTGGGTGTGAGCGCCATCCGACGGTTCCTGCGTCCGCTGGCGTTCCAGGACGCCCCGACCGCATTGCTGCCGACAGACCTGCGCGATGATGCCACCGGCATCCCGCGGCGGATCGACGGGAAGCTGCTGCTCGGCTGAGGTGTCGAGTCGGCAGAGCCGGCCCGATCAGGCGGAGAGCACCTCCAGGCCGCCGGCACGGAGAGCGGCCACTGTGCGCTCCTCCGCCGGGGCATCGGTGATCACACCGGCGACCTCGGTCAGGCCGACGACGGTGAACGGCGACGCCGTGCCGATCTTCTCCGAGCTGGCCAGCACCCAGGTCTCGGCAGCCCGCCGGGACAGCAGCCGCTTCATCGCGGCCTCGTCGGCATCGCCGGTCGTCAGTCCGGCCTCGGGGTGCACGCCGGTGACGCCGAGCAGGAACAGGTCGGCGTTGATCCCGGCTGCCGCCTCCGCGGCCGCGGCACCACTCGTGACTGCCGAGTGCTTGAACACCCTCCCGCCGATCAGGAAGATCTCGATGTTCGGCAGGTCGATGATGGCGCTCGCCACGGTGGGACTGTGGGTGACGATCGTGGCGCTCAGCTCCCGTGGCAGTGCTCGCGCGACGGCCAGGGCCGTCGTGCCGCCATCGAGGATCACCGTCGAGCCGGGGCGGATCAGGCCGGCGGCCACTCGGCCGATGCGCTCCTTGGCCTCCGAGGCGATCGTTCCCCGCGTGGCGTAGTCGGCGATGGCCGGCGAGACGGGGAGCGCTCCGCCGTAGACGCGCTGGGAGAGTCCGGCGGCCGCGAGCTCCCTGAGGTCGCGACGCATGCTGTCCTCGGAGATGCCCAGCTCGCGAGCCAGGTCCTTGGCGACGATCTTGCCGTCGCGTTCGAGCCTGGCCACCAGCAGGTCACGGCGTTCTGCAGCCAGCATGCGCGTTTCTCCTTGTTTAAGCGTGTTTATGCCGATTATAGTGGCGCCATGTCCAAACCTCTGCTCATTCTCATCGCCGGTCCGTACCGCTCGGGCACGGGTGACCGGCCCGACGCCCTCGCCGCCAATCTCGCCCGCCTGGAAGAGGCGGCATGGCCGATCTTCGAGGCCGGCCACATCCCGATGATCGGCGAGTGGGTCGCTCTACCGGTGCTGCGTGGAGCCGGAGGCGAGAGCGTTGCCGACCCGGTCGCCGGCGAGATCATGTACCCCACGGCAGAACGGCTGCTCCAGCACTGCGACGCCGTACTGCGTCTGCCCGGCGCATCTTCCGGCGCAGATCAGGATGTGGCGATCGCCCGGGAGCGCGGACTGCCGGTGTACACCTCCCTCGCCGAGATTCCGGTGGCGAGGGCCGCCTGAGCGGGGACCGTCAGCGACTGACGGGATCGGTTCCGTCGGGGCGCTCGAGCTCCTCCCGTGACGGAAAGCCCTCCCAGTCCCCGGGGTGCAGGCAGGCCGCCGCCCCCGTGCGCACGGCGAGGTCGAGCCGCTCGGCGACGCTGCTTCCGCGCAGCAGTTCGGCCAGGTAGCCGGCCACGAAGGCATCGCCGGCTCCGACGGTGTCGACGACGGGAACGGGCACGGCAGGCCGCCAGGTGAGCTCGTCGTCGCGAAGGGCGACGGCACCGCGGTCGCCGAGCTTCACCACGACCTCCGCGGGGCCGAGTGCAGCGAGGGCACGCGCCAGTGCGGCGGGGTCGTGCGAGGGCAGACCGGTGACGAGGGCGGCCTCGTCGGCTCCGGCGAAGACGATGTCGGCGCGTTCGGCCAGCGTCCTGTAGACCTCTCCCGCGCTCCGCTCGCCGGGCACGTCGGTCCACAGGGCGGAGCGATGGTTCACGTCGAAGGAGACCGGGACGCCGACATCCGCCGCCCGATCGATGGCGGCCTCGATGCTCGCCCGCGCGGACTGAGACAGCGCCGGCGTGATGCCCGTGACATGCACGAGCGCGAAGCCCGCGATGTCGACGACGTCGAGGTCGTCGGGGCGCAGTCGGCTGCCGGCACTGCCGGCACGGTAGTAGGTGACGGCGGTTCGTCCGGCCGACGGCGACTCCTTGATGAGCAGGCCCGTGGCGGCCGTCGGGTCCACCGGGGCCACGACGGTCACGCCCTCGGCCCTGAGCTCCCGCACGACACGGCGTCCGAGACCGTCGTCTCCCACGCGGCCGAGCCAGGTGACCGCCATCCCGAGCCGGGCGAGTCCGATGGCGACGTTGCCCTCGGCGCCACCGGTGCCGACGGCGAGCTCGCCGAGATGGGCGAGAGAGCCGATCTCGCGGGTGCGCAGCACGCCGAGGCCCTCGCCGACGGTGAGGACGCCGGATGCCCGCGGCGATGACCCTGCGACAGTGCCGACTCCGGTGTCGTGCTCGGCCATCACGGCACCAACTCGACCGCGGCGCGACTGAGCCGGGAGATCTCGTCGAAATCGCCGGCTGCGATGAGCTCCCGGGTGGCCATCCAGCTGCCGCTGACGGCGAAGACCGATGGCGAGGCGAGATACTCCCGGGCGTTCTCGGGCGTGACTCCACCGCTCGGCAGGAAACGCACGCCCGGGAACGGACCGGCGAGAGCGCGGATGAGGTCGAGCCCGCCGAGGGGGCCGGCCGGGAAGAGCTTCAGGCGGTCGAGGCCGAACCGGAGTGCACGCTGCACCTCGGTGGCCGTCGCGACGCCGGGCAGCACGTCGACGCCGAGCTCGATGGCCCGCTCCACGACGTCGTCGGCCAGGCCGGGGCTCACGACGAAACGGGCACCGGCGTCGACCACCCGATCGACATCGGCCGCGGTGAGCACGGTGCCGGCGCCCACGACGAAGTCGGCAACATCTGCGGCGGCCTCGATGGCACGGATGCCGGCCTCGGTGCGCAGCGTGATCTCGGCGCAGCCGATGCCTCCCCGCAGCAGCGCCGAGGCGAGGTCGGGGGCGTGGCCCGGATCGTCGATCACGATCACGGGCACGAAGCGCTGGCCCACGATGCTCATCGGCCGAGCCAGCCGCCGTCGACGGGGAGGATGATGCCCGAGACGTAGTCGGAGCCCGGCGCCGCGAGGAACACCGTGGCGCCGGCGATGTCGTCGGCGTCGCCCCAGCGACCGGCGGGGATGCGCTCGAGGATGGCGCGTGAGCGGTCGGCATCCGCCCGCAGAGCCTCCGTGTTGTCCGTGGCGATGTAGCCGGGGGCGATGCCGTTCACCGTGATGCCGCGCGCCGTCCACTCGTTGGCGAGGGCCTTCACGAGACCGGCGACACCGGACTTCGCCGCTGCATAGCCCGGAACGTTGATGCCGCCCTGGAAGCTCAGCAGGCTCGCGGTGAAGATGATCTTGCCGCGACCCCGTTCGAGCATCCCGTTGGCCACGGCCTGGGTCAGCACGAACTGGCTCGAGAGATTCACCTCGAGTACCCGATCCCAGAGGGCGAGCGGATGCTCAGCGGCGGGCGCCCGCTCGATGGTGCCTGCGTTGTTCACCAGGATGTCGATCGAACGCCCGCGCAGCTCATCTCCCAGGGCCATGACGGCATCGCGATCGGCGAAGTCCACAGCCCGGGCCTCGAAGGCGCGGCCGTATGATGCGACCACGGAGCCGATGGCGCTGCCATGCTCCTCGATGGTGGCGCTGACGGCGATGATGTCGGCTCCGGCCTCGGCCAGGGCCGACGCCATGGCGAAGCCGATGCCGCGGCTGGCGCCGGTGACGACGGCGGTGGTGCCGGTGAGGTCGAAGAGGGCGCTCACGACGCTGCCCCGTCTGCCGATTCGATCGGCTGCCCGGCCTGCACGTCGACGAGCACCTTCATGGCGCGTCCTCCCTGCAGGTCATCGAACGCCGCCCGCGTCTCGGAGAGCGGCACGATCTTGGAGATGAGCACGGCACTCGGGATGGTGCCGTCGGCGATGAGCTCGACAGCGCGCTCGAAGTCCGTGCGCTGGTACACGCGGGCGCCGAGCAGCCGCAACTCGCGCCAGAACACGCGCTGGAGATCGATCTCCCGGGGAGTCGGGTGGATGGCGACGACGACGATCGTGCCGCGCACCTTGGCCAGGGCCGTGGCTCCCAGCACTGCGGCGGCAGCGCCCGAGACCTCGAACACCACGTCGGCGCCGGCGCCGGCAGTCCAGTCCTCGACCCAGGCGACCTGGTCGGTCTCGCGCGGGTCGATGGTCGCGAAACCCAGTGCCTCGATCTGGGCCCGTCGGTTGGGGTCCAGCTCGATCACGGCCACCTCCGCCCCGAACGCCCTGGCCACCGTGGCGATGAGCACGCCGATGGGGCCGCCGCCGATCACCACCGCCTTCTCGCCGGGAGCGATCTCCGAGCGGCGCACGTCGTGCACGGCGACGGCGACGGGTTCGACGAGGGCCGCGGCGTCGAGTGGGATGTCGGCCGGCAGTGCCACGAGCGTGGCGGCCGGCACGTTCCAGAGCGCCTGCAGGGCGCCGGGCGAGTCGATGCCGATGAAGTCGAGGTTCTGGCAGATGTGCTGGTTGCCGGCCAGGCAGGCCGGGCAGGTGCCGTCCCAGTCGAGCGGCATGACCGTCACCGCGTCGCCGATGCTCCACCCACCGACGTCGGCTCCGACCGCGGCGATGGTCCCGCTCATCTCGTGACCGAACACCAGCGGGGTCGCCACCCGGGCATCCATGGCGCCGTGCAAGATGTGCAGGTCGGTGCCGCAGAGCCCGACGAAGGAGACCCTGATCTGCACCTGGCCCGGTCCGGGCGCGTGCGGAACGGCGTCGGCGATCGTGATCGTGGAATCGCCTGTGTACGCGGCGGTCAACATTGAGTCTCCTGGCAGTGATGAATCGAGCGGATGCTGCGCGCCTGCTGGCCCGGCGGCATCGTCGATGTCGGGTGATTCACCCAATCAATTGGGCAACTCTGACCCGATTATCGCAGAGAAATGGTCTTTCGGTGTCGATTGATCTAATCTTTAGACGCACCCTTGCCCGTTGCTGTGGAGGTTCCTCGATGTTGAGTCGCACGTTGGGGTCGGCCGTGCGCCTGACCGAACTCGGGATGGGTGCCGCCCAGCTCGGCAACCTCTACCGCGAGACGACGGATGCCGAAGCCGGCGGTGCGGTCGATGCCGCCTGGGACGCGGGGATCCGGTACTTCGACACGGCACCGCACTACGGTCTTGGCCTCTCGGAACGCCGCCTCGGAGCCGCTCTCGCCGATCGCCCGCGCGACGAGTACGTGCTGTCGACCAAGGTGGGCCGCCTGCTCGTGCCGAGCGGGTACCCGGAGGGCACCATGGACGACGGCGGCTTCGCCGTTCCGGCGACGGTACGCCGCGAGTGGGACCTGAGCCGCGACGGCATCCGGCGGTCGGTGCACGAGAGCCTCGAGCGCCTGGGGCTCGACCGCATCGACATCGCCTATCTGCACGACCCCGACGACTTCGGGTCCGAAGCCCATTCCACGGCGATCCCCGCACTGATCGAATTGCGTGACGAAGGCGTGGTGCGCGCCGTCGGGGCCGGCACGAACCAGTCCGCCATGCCGGCCGAGTTCGTGCGCCGCCACGACGTCGATGTGATCATGCTCGCCGGCCGCTACACCCTGCTCGAGCAGGGAGCTCTCGACGACCTGCTGCCGCTCGCCGAGGAGCGCGGCGTCGGGATCGTGGCTGCAGCGGTCTACAACTCCGGGCTGCTGTCGCGCCCGCGTCCGCCCGCCGGCGCCCTCTACGACTACGCGCCCGCTCCGGCCGAGTTGATCGCGAAGGCCAACGCCATCGCCGACGTCTGCGAGGAGTTCGGCATCACCCTGCCCGAGGCGGCCGTCGCCTATCCGCTGCGGCACCCGGCCGTCGTCTCCGTCGTCGTCGGGATGCGCACGGCCGAGCAGGTGCGCGGCACGGCCGAGCGCTACGAACGGGACATCCCGGAGGAGTTCTGGACTGCTCTCGACGAGCGCGGCCTGGTGCGCCGTGCCTGAGCGCTCAGCCCGCCGTGGCGGCGTCGGGGTCGGCGAGAGCGGCATCGGCTTCGCCGAAGTGCATCGCGGTCGACTCCTCGACGCCCAGCACGTGCACAGACATGCGGATGCGGGCACGATCCGGGTCGCGGGCCATGAGCGCCTCGAGGATGGCGCGGTGCTCGCGCTGCGTCTCGCGCACGGCCCCCTGCTCGTGGATGGCACGCCAGAGGCGCGCTCTGGCGGTGCGTCCGACGAGTGCCTCGATGATGGCCGCGAAGGCCGGATTGCCGCTGGCCTGCGCGATGAGCCTGTGGAAGTCCGTGTCGACGTCGATGGTCGCCTCGAGGTCGATGCCCGGCTCGTCGGCGAGCAGCGCGTCGCCGCGGTCGAGGATGCGCCCGGCGGCCTCGAGGTCGGCATCCGTCATGCGCAGCGCGGCGTGGGCCGCGGCCTCGGGCTCGAGCACCCGACGAACGCCCAGCAGATGCACGCTGTTCTCGGGCGACTGCAGGTCGGCGAGGAAGCCCAGCGGCTCGAACAGCTGGCTCGGCCCGAGGTCGGTCACATAGGTGCCGTCGCCCTGCCTGGTCTCCAGGACGCCCAGCACGACGAGGGCGCGCACGCCCTCGCGGAGGGATCCGCGCGAGACGCCGAGCAGGGCGCAGAGGTCCTTCTCGACCGGGAGCCTGGCGCCAGCGACGAGGCGCCCGCTCGTGAGCATCTCCCGGATGCCGTCGATCACCACGTTCGACTGCGATCGGGGCGTCTCGCCGCCCGTGGTGCGTGTGGTCATGGGCACATCCTAGGCTGGCGCCGCGCTGCACTAGCGACAGTCATCAGATCTTTGCCGACGCGGATGCCGGTGCCGGCACCGACCCAGAGAACCAAGGAGCGCCCGTGAGCCTCATCATCGATTCGCACCAGCACGTCTGGGACCTGAACCGGGCCGAGTACTCCTGGCTGGGGCCGGATGCCGGCATCCTGCACAGGTCGATCCCGATGGACGAGGTGCTCCCGTCCTTCGCCGCCGCCGGCATCACGGGCAGCGTGCTCGTGCAGTCCGCGGACAACGACGAGGACACCGACTACATGCTCGAGGTGGCGCGGCGCACACCGCAGGTACTCGCGGTCGTCGGCTACGTGCCCCTGCACGAACCGGACCGCGCGGCCGAGCGTCTCGCCGAGCTGCAGCGCGAGCCGCTGTTCCGCGGGGTGCGCAACCTCATCCACGATCGCAGCGACCCGCACTGGCTGCTGCGTGACGACGTCGACGCGACCCTCGGGATGCTCGAGGAGGCCGACGTGCCGTTCGACGTGGTGGGGGTGCTGCCGGAGCACCTGAAGGCCGTCATCGCGATCTCGGAGCGGCATCCGCGGCTCCGCATGGTGCTCGACCACCTCAACAAGCCGCCCATCGGCGCCGCCGATCACGAGCCGTGGTGGTCGCTCATCGCCCGGGCGGCAGAGAACCCGCTCGTGTTCGGCAAGGTCTCCGGCCTCTACTCCTCCGTCGGAGACCCGGCCGACTGGACCGTCGAGGGCGTACGCCCGGTCTTCGAGCACGCCATCGAGGTGTTCGGACCCGACCGCCTGCTCTACGGCGGCGACTGGCCGGTCTCGCTCATCGCCGGCGGGTACGGCAGGGTCTTCGCGGGCATCACCGCGTTGCTCGCCGACCTCGACGAGGGCGACCGGGCCCGCATCCTCGCCGGAACGGCCGCCGAGGTCTACTCGCTCGATCTTCCGCCCACCCCGAACTCCAGCATCGCCACCGACCTCGCCACCGACCTCCAGAAGGAGACCCCGTGACCACAGACACTCCCATCAGCCTCGCCAGACTCGGGGAGCCCGGCTCCGAGATCCCCGTCGTGCGCATCGGCGGCCGCACCCTCGACGCCCGCGGTGTCACGGCCGACTTCGACGGCGCCTTCCTCGCGGCCGACGGCATCGCCCGCCTGCGCGCGGCCGTCGACGAACTGCCCGAGCTCGAGGCGAGCGCCGACCTGCGGATCGGCGCCCCCATCGCGCGACCCGGCAAGATCGTCTGCATCGGCCTCAACTACCGCGACCACGCCGAGGAGACCGGCGCAGCCCTCCCCGCCGAGCCCGTCATCTTCATGAAGGATGCGTCGACTCTGGTCGGCCCCTTCGATGATGTGCTGATCCCGCGCGGATCGGTCAAGACCGACTGGGAGGTCGAACTCGGCGTCGTGATCGGCAGCACAGCCCGCTACCTCGACTCTCCCGATGACGCCCTCGCCCACGTGGCCGGCTACGCCGTCTCGCACGACGTGTCCGAGCGGGAGTTCCAGCTCGAGCGCGGCGGCCAATGGGACAAGGGCAAGAGCTGCGAGACGTTCAACCCGTTCGGACCGGAGCTCGTACCGGCCGACCAGGTCGGCGACCCCCAGGCCCTCGGTCTGCGCCTGAGCGTGAACGGCACTGTCCGCCAGGACGGCACCACGGCCAACATGCTCTTCTCCGTGGCTCACGTCATCTGGTACGTCAGCCAGTTCATGGTGCTGCATCCGGGGGACGTCATCAACACCGGCACTCCTGCCGGCGTCGCCCTCGGAATCGCCGGCAACCCCTACCTGCGCGAGGGCGACGTGGTCGAGCTCGAGATCGACGGCCTCGGCCGCGCACGCCAGACGCTGGTGCAGGCATGAGCGCCGCGGCTGGGAGCGGTGAGTTCGACGGCCTCGTCGCCCTCGTGACAGGCGGGGCGTCGGGCATCGGCCTGGCGACCGCGCAGACCCTCGCGGCACGCGGAGCGCGGGTGGCCGTGCTCGATCGGGCGATCGATGGGCTCCCCGAGCCGCTTCATGGTTTCGTCGCCGACGTGTCCGACCGCGCCTCGGTGAACGCGGCCGTCGCGGCCATCGCCGACGAGCTGGGCGGTATCGACATCGTCGTGAACAACGCCGGCATCAGCGCCGTCGGCACCGTCGAGGAGAACGACGACGCCGAGTGGGCGCGCGTGCTCGACATCAACGTCGTCGGCATGGCCCGGGTGACGGCCGCCGCGCTGCCCTTCCTGCGGATGTCGGATGCCGCAGCCGTCGTGAACCTCTGCTCCATCGCCGCGCTCAACGGACTGCCGCAGCGAGCCCTCTACGCGGCATCGAAGGGCGCTGTGCTGGCACTGACCTACGCGATGGCCACAGATCACGTCGCCGACGGCATCCGCGTCAACTGCGTCAGCCCCGGCACCGTCGCGACCCCGTTCGTCGATCGGATGCTGGCAGGCTTCGCCGACCCCGCCGCCGAGCGCGCGGCCCTCGACGCCCGGCAGGCGACGGGACGCATGGTCGAGCCGGCAGAGGTCGCTGCCGCGATCGCCTACCTCGCCAGCCCGCTCTCGGGCTCGACGACGGGCACGGCGCTCGAGGTCGACGGCGGCGTCACGCACCTCCGCGTGCGCCCGGCGGCGGCACGATCATGAGGCGCCTCGCCTCCGTGATCGGGATGCCGCCCGAGAACGTCGAGGAGTACGAGCGCCTCCACGCCGCAGTCTGGCCCGCCGTGCTCGAGAGACTCCGGCTCAGCAACGTCACCAACTACTCGATCTACCGCCACGGCGACGTCCTGTTCTCCTACATGGAGTACGTCGGCGACGACTTCGAGGCCGACATGGCGGCGATTGCCGCCGACCCGGCGACCCAGGAGTGGTGGGCGGTCTGCGAGCCGCTGCAGCGACCGTTCGCCGATCGGGCCGAGGGCGAGTGGTGGAAGGACATCCCCGAGATCTTCCACCTCGACTGACGGACGCGGCGCTCGACGACCGGGCGAGTGGCGTCGACCTGCCCGGCGGCATCCGTGCCCCGACGGGGTCGGAGAGTGACGCGGTGAAACATGACGTACACAGGAAGCCCGTAGTCTCGGCTGGTGACCTTCATCCCGACGCCCCTGGAAGAGCCCGGCCGCGACGTGGTGCGAGGCGGTGTAGCCGACGCTCTGCGCTCCGACGTGAGCCTGCTCGGAAGCCTGCTCGGCCGCGTGCTCACTGAGGCCGGCGGCCCAGAACTGCTGCACGACGTCGAGAGCCTGCGCGGACTCGCGATCGAGGCCTACGAGGGTGACGGCCGCGTCTCGATCGAGGCCGCCGAGGAACTCGTGGAGTCGTTCACCCCCGGCCGCGCCGAACAGGTCGCCCGGGCGTTCACCGTGTACTTCCACCTCGTCAACCTCGCCGAGGAGCACCACCGGGTGCGGGTGCTGCGTTCGCGCGACACCTCGAAGACGGATGCCGGCAGCGACACCCTGCCCGGAGCCCTCGCCCGGCTCGTCGACGAGGTCGGGGCCGACGAGACGGCTGCCCGCCTCGAGGGGCTGCGCTTCCACCCCGTGCTGACCGCACACCCCACCGAGGCGCGACGACGGGCGGTGGCATCCGCGATCCGGCGCATCTCGGAGCAGCTCGACCGGCACGACGTCGTGCGCCCCGACAGCTCCGCGGCGATCGAGCTCCACCGTCGGATGCTCGAGGAGATCGACACCCTGTGGCGGACCTCGCCCATCCGCACGACGCGTCCGACGCCGCTCGACGAGGTGCGCACGGCGATGAGCATCTTCGACCAGACGCTGTTCGAGGTCGTTCCGCGGGTCTACCGCATGCTCGACGACGCCCTGCAGCCCGACACCGCCGGCCTCGCGCCCGCTGCCGCCCCGGCGTTCATGAGGCTCGGAACCTGGATCGGCGGCGACCGCGACGGCAACCCGTTCGTCACCGCGGACACCACTCTCGAGGCCGCTCGCATCGCATCGGAGCACGTGCTGCTCGGGCTCGAGAAGGCGGCGACCCGCATCGGTCGCACGCTGACGATCGATTCCACTGACACGCCGGCATCCGCGGAACTCACACAGCTGCTCGAACGCCAGAGCGACATGGCCGCGGCCGTCGCATCGAAGATCGGAACCCGCGCTCCGCACGAACCGCACCGCAGAGTGCTGCTCGTCGTTGCGGCGCGCATCGCCGCCACGCGCACGGGCGACGACGCCCTCGCCTACAGCGGACCGGATGAGCTGATCGCCGAGCTGCGTGTCATCCAGAGCTCGCTGAGTGCCGGTGGCGCTCGCCGCAGTGCGTACGGCGAACTGCAGGGGCTCGTGTGGCAGGTGCAGACCTTCGGATTCCACCTCGCCGAGCTCGAGGTGCGCCAGCACTCCAAGGTGCACCGGGAGACCCTCGCCGAGGTGCGGGCCGGCGGAGAACTGAGCGAGATGAGCCGCGAGGTGCTCGCCGTCTTCCGCACGATCAAGACCCTTCAGGACACCTACGGCGTGAACGCCTCGCGCCGGTACATCGTCTCGTTCACGCAGAGTGCACAGGACCTCGCCACCGTCTACGAGCTCGCGGATGCAGCTCTCGGCGCGCAGGCTCCGGTGCTCGACGCCGTGCCGCTGTTCGAGACCTTCGCCGACCTCGAGGCATCCGTCGACATCCTGAACGGCATGCTCGAGCTTCCGGCCGTGCAGGCACGGCTCGCGGCGACGGGCCGGAAGGTCGAGGTGATGCTCGGCTACTCGGACTCGTCCAAGGACGTCGGGCCCGTCGCGGCCGCCCTCGCCCTGGACACCGCCCAAGCGCGCATCTCGGACTGGGCCGCCGAGAACGACATCGTGCTCACTCTCTTCCACGGCCGCGGCGGCGCCCTCGGCCGCGGCGGCGGACCGGCGAACGAGGCCGTGATGGCCCAGCCTCCGGGATCGGTCGACGGCCGGTTCAAGCTCACCGAGCAGGGCGAGGTGATCTTCGCCCAGTACGGAGACCAGTCCATCGCCGAACGGCACATCGAGCAGATGGCCGCCGCCGCGCTGCTGGCATCCGCTCCGGCGAACGGGGAGGCGAACAGGCTGGCTGCGGCCGAGTTCCGTTCCTTGGCCGATCGCCTCGACGAGACCTCGCGCGATCGCTTCTTCGCGCTGGTGAAGGCCGACGGCTTCGCTCCGTGGTTCGCGCAGGTGACGCCGATGGAGGAGATCGGCCTCCTCGCGCTGGGCTCGCGCCCGGCTCGTCGCGGACTCTCGGTCGAGTCGCTCGAAGACCTGCGCGCCATCCCGTGGGTGTTCTCCTGGACCCAGGCGCGCATCAACCTCACCGGCTGGTTCGGCCTCGGCACGGCGCTCAAGGCCGTCGGCGACGTCGACCGGCTCCGTGCCGCCTACGCGCGCTGGCCGCTCTTCGCCGCCATGATCGACAACGTCGAGATGTCGCTGGCGAAGACCGACGTGCGCCTCGCCGAGCGCTACCTGGCGCTCGGGTCGCGCGACGACCTGCGCGATCTCGTGCTCGACGAGATGGCGCTCACCCGTGAGTGGGTGCTGCGTACGAGTGGCAACGCCGAGCTGCTCGAACGCCGCCCGGTGCTGCAGCGGGCCGTCCGCCTGCGCAGCCCCTACGTCGACGCGCTCTCGCTGCTCCAGTTGCGGGCGCTTCGTGCCCTCCGATCGGCGGAGGGGCCGGATGCCGCGGCGGAGCCGCTGCGATTGCTGCTCTTCACGGTCAACGGGGTGGCTGCCGGACTGCAGAACACCGGCTAGGAGTCAGGAGGCGCCGCCTCCGGGCTCCGGATCCGCTCCGGATGCCGCTGCCCCGCCGGCCGCCGATTCGCCGTCGTCTTCTCCATCCTGCGCCCGCGCACGGGCGCGGCTCTCGCGCACTTCCTGACGCGAGCGGCCGATGAGCGCCAGAGCGAGGAACGGGCTCAAGGTGACGAACGCCGCGAACGAGGTGAACACGAGGGTGCTGAACGTGAACGGCGCCGCGATGAGCGCCGAGACGATGAAGGCCAGCACCACGGCGCCCGCCAGCGCCACCCCGGTGCGGCCGAGCCAGGCGATGCCTGTCGCGGCGTACGCTGCGCACGAGGCGACGGCGAGCAGGCAGACGAGTTCGGCGACGATCATCACCGGCAGGTACCAGTCGGAGTGCGGCGGTACTCCGAAGCTTCCGGGGGAGAGGCCGACGGCGTTGCTCGAGAACATCAGCGCCACCAGTGACGCGAGCACGATCACGACCCCGCGGACGACGGCCCGCTGGCGGCGCGTTGCCTCCCGAACCGCCGGCTCCGGCCGCGTCATCCAGATTCCGTCATCGGGCGCCCCCGGAGCTCCGTAGGCGTAGCCGTCCTCGCCGGAGGCCGGCGCCCGGTGCGAGGTGCCCGATGTACGGGGTGCCGGGTTGTCGTCGAAGCGCGGGGCTCGCGGGGCCGACGAGGTTCCGGATGCCGCAGGCCCTCGTTCGGTGCCGACGGGATCGCCGGTGGCGTACACGCGGAGCACCTCGTAGGCCTCCGTCAGGGTGATGAAGCGGGCGGCGGCATCCGTCTGCTGCTTGGCGGTTCCCCCGGCGAACCGGTCGGGATGTGCGAGCCGGGCCTTGGCGTTGTAGGCCGCGCGGATCTGGGTCTGGCTCGCCGTGGGCGGAACGCCCAGGATCGCAGCAGCCCGCTGGGGGGTCAGGGCGCTGTGGGAGTGCGTGCTCGGCATGGGCCCACGCTCCCTTCGCTCCCGGAACGTCTCCAGTCTGCGGCATCCGGCGGCTCGAACGTCAGGTCGGGTGGCAAGAACCTGCCGCGACCTGCGTTCGCTGAGGCCCGGACGGAGTCCGCGGTCGAAGCGCCCCTTCGGACCTGCACGCTTCGGGCGGTCGCTGCGCTCGGCCCTCAGCGAGCGGTGCGTCTTCGGGCGGTCGCTGCGCCCGGCCCTCAGCGAGCGGTGCGTCCTCAGGCGGTGACGAGCAGGCGGGCCACCGAATCGAGCGCGCCGGGAACGAGCGCGAAGTACGCCCAGGTGCCGCGCTGGGTGCGGCTGAGGAAGCCGGCATCGACGAGAACCTTGAGGTGATGCGAGACCGTGGGCTGGCTGAGCCCGACGGGCTCGGTCAGGTCGCAGGCACAGGCCTCCTGGCCCTCGGATGCCGCCACGATCGAGATCAGCCGCAACCTGGTGGGGTCCGCGAGTGCCTTGAGTGATCGCGCGAGGTCGTCGGCGTTGGCCGCCGTCAGGGTATCGCGAGTGAGAGGTGAGCAGCACGCGGTGACGTCCGTCACGGGGAGGAGGGGAAGCGTCTGCGACATGCCGTCAGTCTAGGGGATATTGACATCCGTCGATATAAGCGGCCATACTCCATATCGAAACCCATCGATATAGGCGCAGCCCGTGAGGGCGCCGAGATATCCGGAGATGCCATGACCTTGCTCGACCTCGCACCGACGCTGCAGCGCTCGCCGCGTCTCGTGGGCCTGCCCGTCGCCATCATCGGCGCCGGTCCGGTCGGCCTGGCCGCTGCAGCCCACCTGGTCGAGCGCGGCATCGAGGTCGTGCTCCTCGAGAGCGGGCCGACGCCGGCGGCCGGCATCGCATCGTGGCGGCACATCCGCCTCTTCTCGCCGTGGGAACACCTCGTCGATCCCGCGGCACGCCGTCTCCTGGAGGCGAGCGGCTGGACGCCTCCCAGCTCTGGAGTCGCGCCTTACGCCGGCGACCTCGTCGACGACTACCTGGCGCCGCTCGCCGCCCTGAGTCCGATCGCCTCCAGCATCCGAACGGGCACGACCGTGGTGTCGGTGTCGCGCGAGGGGATGGATCGCACGCGTTCACTGGACCGGGCGGGAACACCGTTCGTCCTGCGGCTCGCGACGCCGGACGGCGTCTCGGAACTGGCGGCCAGAGCCGTGATCGACGCCTCGGGCACCTACAACCACCCGAACAGTCTCGGCTCGAGCGGCCTCGACCCCCTCGGCTACGACACCGTCGGCGCCAGGATCAGCGCGGCGCTTCCCGATGTCCTGGGCGTCGAGCGGCCGCGGTTCGCCGGTCGTCACACTGTCGTCGTCGGCGCCGGCCACTCGGCGGCGAACACCCTCATCGACCTCGCCAGGCTGGCGCGCGATGAGCGCAGCACTCGGGTGACCTGGCTCATCCGCAACTCCGCCGCGGCGAGGGTGTCGTCATCGGATGCCGATGGCCTGCCGGGTCGCGCCTCTCTGGGGCAGCGCGTCGAACGGCTCATCGGCTCCGGTGCCATCGACCGCGTCGACGGCTTCGAGATCGTGAGGCTCTCGGCGACCGATGGCGGGGTCGCGATCACCGGTCGCCGCTCCGACGGCGAGGCGACGCTGACCGCCGACATCATCGTCAATGCCACGGGCTTCCGCCCGAACCTCGACATGCTGCGTGAGATCCGGCTCGACCTCGACGAGGTCGTCGAGGCGCCCCGCCGTCTGGCGCCACTCATCGACCCGAACGTGCACAGCTGCGGCACCGTCGAGCCGCACGGCTTCGCCGAGCTCCAGCAGCCGGAGCCGAACTTCTTCCTCGCCGGAATGAAGAGCTATGGCCGGGCGCCCACCTTCCTTCTCGCGACGGGCTACGAGCAGGTGCGCTCCATCGCGGCGTGGCTCGACGGCGATCTGGCAGCGGCGTCGAGCGTGCGCCTCCAGCTGCCGGCAACCGGGGTGTGCTCCACTGGGGTGCCGGCCGAATCGGCCGCCGCGGTGTCCGCGGCACCCGCGCCATCCTGCTGCTCCTGATCCTCACATCGACTGAAAGCGAACCCATCGTGACGACGACCACCCCATCAGTCCTGTTCGTGTGCGTGCACAACGCCGGGCGCTCCCAGATGGCCGCCGGCTACATGACGGCCCTCTCGGGCGGTCGCGTCGAGGTGTTGTCGGCAGGCTCGGAGCCGAAGGACCAGATCAACCCGATCGCCGTGCAGGCCATGGCAGAGGAGGGCATCGACATCGCGAACAACGTGCCCAAGATCCTCACGACGGATGCCGTGCGCGATTCCGATGTCGTCATCACGATGGGCTGCGGCGATACCTGCCCGATCTTCCCGGGCAAGCGATACGAGGACTGGGAGCTCGACGATCCGGCCGGACAGTCGATCGAGGCTGTGCGCCCCATCCGTGACGACATCAAGAGCCGCATCCGGAGCCTGCTCGGCGAGTTGCTGCCCGACCTGGCCTGAGCGGCGCAACCCGTAGCGCTCCGACCCCCGCGACGGCGAGGATGGCGGAATGGACCCCGTTGAAGCCCTCGAGGAGATCGCGTTCAGGCTGGAGCGCGAGCTCGCCTCGCGCTACAAGTCGAAGGCGTTCCGCAAGGCCGCCGGCATCATCGAGCCGTTGGGTGCCGCCGAGGTGGCCGCCCAGGTCGCCGACGGACGGCTGAAGCGCACGGCAGGCATCGGCGCGACGACCTATGCCGTCATCGAGCAGGCCAGCGAGGGTCGCGTGCCCGACTACCTTTCCGAGCTGCGCACGCGCGATGCGGCGACGGATGCGCCGGCCGGGTCGCTCCGCACGAAGCTGCGCGGCGACCTGCACAGCCACACCGAGTGGTCGGACGGCACGACGAGCATCGAGACGATGGCCAGGGCAGCCGAGGCGCTGGGGCACGAGTACCTCGTTATCAGCGACCACTCGCCGAACCTGAAGGTCGCCCGCGGGCTGACGGCCGAGCGCCTCGCCGAGCAGCTCGAGACCATCGAGGCGCTCGACGTGCACGGCAGCGGCATCCGTCTGCTCACGGGAATCGAGGTCGACATCCTCCTCGACGGAAGCCTCGACCAGACGCCAGAGATGCTCGGCCAGCTCGATGTCGTTGTCGCCTCGGTGCATTCGAAGCTGCGGGCGGATGCCGCCACCATGACGAAGCGGATGCTCGGCGGTGTCACCGACCCGCGCACGAACGTGCTCGGCCACTGCACCGGGCGGCTTGTTCAGGGGTCCCGCGGCACCCGGCCGCAGTCGGAGTTCGACGCCAGACGGGTGTTCGAGGCCTGCGCGGAGAACTCGGTGGCCGTTGAGATCAACTCGCGCCCGGAACGGCAGGATCCGCCAGACGAGCTGATCGCTCTGGCGCTGGAGATCGGATGCCTGTTCAGCATCGACAGCGACGCCCATGCGCCCGGGCAGCTGGGGCTGCTCGATCTGGGGGCGGCACGGGCCGAGAAGGCCGGGGTTCCGGCCGATCGGGTCGTCAACACCTGGCCGGTCGAGAAGCTGCTCGACTGGGCGCGACCCGTCTCGGGCTGACACGGCTTGCGAGGCTGCCCTCGCGCATCGGGGATGTTCGCATCTACCGGTCGCCGGCTGACGCGCGTACCGTCGTGCCATGAGCACCCTCACCGAGAGACTCGCCCAATCCGTGCCCTCCTGGGGAGCGAGACTGGCGTACGGCGACAAGACAACGCTCGACGGGCACGAGATCCTTCCGGTCGCCGTGGTCGTCTTCGGCTTCGGCGGAGGCGAGGGATCGGGTGATGTTCCCGATGCCGACGGTCCAGGCGCCGACAGGCGTGGCGATGGCAGCGGCGGTGGCGGCGGTGGCTACGCGCTGCCGATCGGCGCGTACGTCGGTGGCCCCGACGGGCCGGTCTTCCGCCCGAACCCGATCGCGATGATCGCCGTCGCGATCCCGCTGGTCTCGGCCGTCGGGCTGGCGCTGGCCCGCCTCAGCCGCAGAAGCGACTGAGCGCGGCCCACCTCGCCCCGCGGCCGACGCCGCTCCAGCCGGCCACGAGGCCATCCGTTCGCCCGCCCGCTCCGAACACTCTCTAGCGGGTGATCTCTCTCCCGCGCTGAGCGGATGCGGAGAGCGACATGGCGAACGACAAGCGCCACCCCCGGAAGCGGTTCTGGGTCTGGAGCGCGCTCGCGGGGCTCGTGAGTGCAGCGGCCTTCCTCGCGTCGGCCGAGCTCGTCGCCCTCGTGTTCGCCCGTGAGGGCAGCCCCATCCTGGCCGTCGGCTCGTTCGTGATCGACATCGTGCCGCGCTGGGCCAAGGAATTCGCCATCGAGACCTTCGGCGCCAACGACAAGCTGTTCCTGCTGCTCGGCCTCGCGGTCGGGGTGGCCGTGGCCGCAGCCGTGGCCGGTGTGCTGCAGTTCCTGCGTCCGCCGCTCGGCGTCATCGCTCTGGGCATCGCCGGAGTGCTCTCCACGGCGGCCATCGTGACCCGCGCGGGTGCGACGGCCCTCGCCTGGCTGCCGCCGGTCGTCGGCACCATCGTGGGCTCGCTTCTGCTCTGGCTGCTCGTGACCAAGCTCCGCTCGTGGCGCGACGACGTGGTGGCGTCGCGCCGCGATGCGGTCACCTCGACGGATGCCGCCGCCGGCTCGGAGTCCGCCGCGGCATCCGGAACCGCATCCGGAACCGCATCCGCAAACCCGGCGGCTGCGGCCGCGAAGGGTCCGCTCGACCGCCGCAGCTTCTTCCGGCTGCTCGGCATCACCGCCGCCGGTGCGGCGATCGTGGGCGTCGGTGCCCGCGTGGTGAATGTGACGACGGGGTCGATCGACGCGGTCCGCAAGGCACTGAAGCTGCCGGCCGCTCAGGAGGCCGTGACGATCCCGGATGGCGCCGACCTCGACATCCCGGGCATCTCTCCGCTCTTCACGAGCAACAAGGACTTCTACCGCGTCGACACCGCTCTCACGGTGCCGAGCATCGACCCCGACTCTTGGCGCCTCACGATCGACGGCATGGTCGGCGAGAAGATCGAGCTGAGCTTCGACGATCTGGTGGGGATGGGCCTCAACGAGTACTCGATCACCCTCACCTGCGTCTCGAACGAGGTCGGCGGCGACCTGCTCGGCACCGCGAAGTGGCTCGGCATCCCCGTGCGCGACGTGCTGAAGAAGGCGGCCCCGAAATCGGGCGCCGACATGGTGCTCTCGCGCAGCATCGACGGGTTCACGGCCAGCACCCCGCTCGCCTCGCTCACCGATCCGAAGCTCGACGCCATCCTCGCTGTGGGCATGAACGGCGAGCCGCTCCCGCTCGAGCACGGCTTCCCCGTGCGCATGGTGGTGCCCGGCCTCTACGGCTACGTCTCGGCGACCAAGTGGCTGACCGAGCTCAAGGTCACCACGTTCGCGAAGGACGAGGCCTACTGGACTCCCCGTGGCTACAGCGCGAAGGCCCCGATCAAGTTCTCCTCGCGCATCGACACCCCCCGGCTCGACAAGGCCATCGACGCCGGTCCGGTGAAGGTCGCCGGGGTCGCCTGGGCCCAGACCGTCGGAATCAAGCAGGTCGACGTGAAGATCGACGACGCCGACTGGCAGAAGGCGACGCTCTCGGTTCCGGTGAACGTCGACACCTGGGTGCAGTGGTACGTCGACTGGGAGGCGACGCCCGGCACCCACTACGTCACCGTGCGGGCGACGGACAAGAACGGCAAGCAGCAGGTCGAGGAGCGGGCCCCCATCGCCCCCGATGGATCGAGCGGCCTGCAGAAGACCCTCATCAGGGTGAACTAGACCGAGTTCCGATCCGGATGCCGAAGGAGGCGAGCGCTATGACGAGACGCGGCTCAGCGCAACGGCGCCAGGCCCTCGGCCAGCGCCTGCAGCTCATCGAGCTCCTTGCGGATGATCGCCGTCTCCTTCTCCTGCGCGACGAAGACGCCGTCGACCACCTGCCTGCCGCCGAAGGTGAGCTCGACGTTGGCGCCGACGCGGATCATTCCGAGGCTGGCGAGCACGGGAAGCAGGGCGACTACGCCACGGGTGCCTGATGACACGCCTCCATAGCTCACGAACCCGATGGGCTTCCTCCACCACTCCTGGTTGAGGAAGTCGATCGCGTTCTTGAGGGCGGGGGAGGAGCTGTAGTTGTACTCCAGCGTGACGAAGAGGAAGGCATCCGCCGCGTCGACGCGTTCACTCCACGCGATGGTGTGCTGCTGGGTGTACTGACGCAGCCGCGGGTGATTCGGCTCGTCCATGAACGGCAGGCCGAGCTCGAGCAGGTCGACGAAGTCGACGTCGAAGCCGCCGTGCTCGATCGCCCGATCGCGCACCCACTCCGCGATCGGCAGTCCCACTCGGCCCGGTCGCACACTGCCGACGATGATCATCAGTCTTGTCATGGATCCCCCTTGAACGGATGCCTCGACACTATGCCCGGGCTGGGGCAACACTCGCGCCCCGGGGCGGCCGGCGGGTTCCCTCAGGTCGCAGCCGTAAGACGCCCGGCCAAGATCCGCGCTCGGCTGAGCTGCACCGAGCGCGCCTGGCCAGAAGCGAATCGCAGCAGGCCGAACGGGGCGTGCACCGTGATGGTGTCGGTGACGCGGGAGGCGGCATCCGCCCCGCCGGACGGCTCCACCGTGTACCGATAGCTCAGCCGAACGCCCCCGGGGCTCTCGACGTCGCCGCCCACGACCCGATGCTCCGCATCCGACACGTCGCTGGCGAGGGTCACGGCGATGAGGTTGTCGTAGTGCAGCCCGATCGCCGAGAAGCGCTCGACAGCCGTGTACGCCGTGACGCCGGGTCGCCCGGAGACGGCGCGCACGTCGCGCACCGCGACGATGAGCGGCGAGAGCCCGAGATAGCTGTGCGGGTCGGAGAGGTGCGCGGCGACGGCGGCTGGGGGAGCCGTCACCGTGAACGAGTGCGAGAGCACGCGGCTGGGCACCGCTGTCAGGCTCCGAGCAGGGCGTCGAGCGACGGATGCAGGTGCCTGGACGGGAGCACGGTTGCGGCGTGGGCGGCTCCGGCACGGAGCGCGGCATCGACGTCGGCACCGCCGAGCGTCGCGTCGAGCACGGCCGACATGAAGGCGTCGCCCGCTCCGTTGGTGTCGCGGACGACGACGGGCACGGCCGGGACCTCGTGGCGCCGCATCCGGCGGCCGGAGTCACCGGCGGATGCCGATGCCGACACTGCGATCGCTCCGCGCGCCCCCAGGGTGCAGACCGCGAGGGTCGCGCCGCCCTGCACCGTCGTCTCGAGGAAGTCCCACGGGTCGCCCGGCAGGCTGTCGGCGTTCATGAAGACGGCGTCGGCCCCCTCCAGGAACGGACGATGGAACTCGCTCTCACCGTCGTAGTCGTGCAGGTCGGTCCAGATCGGCACGCCGGTTGCCCTGGCCGCCGGCAGCAGGTCGCGGCTGCGCACCGACAGGTCGAGCACGAGGGCAGCGGCATCCGTCATCGCGGTCATCAGCTCGTCATCCGCCGCAGCACCTGGCGAGGTCGGCGACGAGAGGTAGAGCGAGACGCGCTCGCCGGCGCGGGTCATGAGGTTGATGTGGCGCTCGGTGGCGTCGGACTCGGGGGCGATCAGGCGGATGCCGCTGTCGGTGAGCACCCGACGCACGCGCTCGCCGTCGGGGTCGGTGCCGAGGAGGGTGTGGAGCACCACGGGCCGGCCGAGCCCGACCAGTCCGAGCGCCTTGCCCGCCGAGGTGCCGCCGAGGGTCTCGTACTCCTCGGAGGCGAACTGCATGTGCGGCACGGGCTCCGGCAGGTGGTCGAGGTAGACCAGGCGGTTCCAGGATGCCGGTCCTGAGATGAAGACGTGCTCGGCCATGCTGCCTCCCGGTGTCGGCCGCCGATCGGCCACATCGAGAGTAGCGGGGTCTGCGTGCAGTGGCGACGGACCTGTCCGCGTCCGTTCACGCCACTTCGCGGGCCTGTGCGCCCCGTGATGCGGCGCGGAACCCCGCGAAATGGCGCACAGGGCGACGGGCGCCGACGGATGCGGCTAGAGGACGGGCCCGTCGCTCTCGGTGATGTTCGCGCCCTCGAAGAAGGGGTCGACGCCGAGGTCCTTGTCGTTCTCCTTGCGCAGCTTCGCCTGCACCTCGGGGTCGTCTGCGAAGTCGCGGTCGTCTGGGCTGGTGTTGTCGGGGAGGTTCGTGTCGGTCATGTCCGCCACGCTACTCCGCTCCGCCGCAGCATCACTCGGGTGCGTCGTTGCGGAACTGGAACTGCACCCTGGACGACCCGTCGAGGGGAACCACGAGCGTGGTGTCGCGGTTGGTCCACACGTCGGGAACGAGGAACATCCTGTCGTCGCCGACGATGAGGAGCCGCAGGCCCCAGTAGCGGTAGCGGAACTTCTCCTCGGCGGAGTCTGGCAGCTCGAGCTCGTCGACCCCGGCCTCCGCCGGGAGGAAGAGCCGCTGCTGCGTGTCGATGATGACGCTCGGCAGGTCTCCGAGCTGGCGGACCTGGGCCTGGGCGATTCCGCGCCCCGACCACTGGGCGATCGTGGCCGTGGCCCAGAACAACGCCGCCGCGACCGCCAGCCAGAGCAGCACGATGAGCGCCAGGCGCGGTCGCGGGCGCAGCAGGGCCAGAGCGTAGGCACTGCCGCCGCCGCCGGCCGCGATCACCAGGGGCGTGACCAGCGGGTAGTACGGCCAGTCGCCCAGCAGGGGGTAGAGCACGAGCAGGACCACGCCGGCGGCCAGCAGGGCGAGGCCGGTCACGGCGACCCGCCGCATCCGTCGCCCGAATCCGGGGTCCTCCTTCCGGCGCAGAACCGCGGCGTGCAGTGCGACGAGCGCGGCGCCGACCAGCACGAACGCGAGCAGGGGAACGAGCAGGGGCTGGGGGCTGCGCATCACGTAGTCCTGGGTGCCCAGCCCGATCACGTCGACGTCGACGCCGAAGTAGTCGTACTGCGCTCGCGAGGAGACGTAGCCGAAGTAGAACAGCAGCGCTCCGATGAGGGTGGCCGGGGCGATGACGTTGCCGAGGAACCCGATCCAGCGCTCGAACCGCGCACCCTCCGGCTGCTCGGGGGGAGTCGTCGGCGCGGACATCACTCGCCCGTGCCGTCGTCGGGCGGGGTGATGTCGTCGGTGGGAGTCTCGCCCTCGGGGGCGTCCTCGACGGTGGGCGTCTCGTCGATCGAGGTGCCGTCGTCGGTGGGCGTGCCGCCATCGGCCGGATACTCGAGGGAGATCGCGACGTTCGGATCCGCTTGCACGCCCTCGACGAAGGCGGAGCACTCCGCCGAGTCCGGCGCATCGCACTCGGCCGAGCCGGTGAGGCTCACGGTGGGCGGCGTGCCCTGATCGGCGACGAAGACCGCGCCGTTCCCGGCGACGGCCAGCACGCAGTTCAGCGCTGCGGCGTCGAAGACGTGGCCGAGGCAGGCGGGGGCGCTGCCGGCGCATCCGTCGACGACGTCGAAGATCGGCGGCGAGAAGTGCGCGCCGGTCACGGTGATCGCGATGCCGCCGGGAATGGGCTCGCCGCCCTGGGTGATCCAGTTGACGTCGACGCATTGCCGGGCCGGATCGGCCGGGTCGGGTGCGTGGGGCCCGCCGATCGGGAGGTGCGGCAGTTCGATCGCGATGGCCTCGCCGTCTTCGTCCCTGCCCTCGTCCCCGCCGTCGTCCGGAGGAGGTGCGCTGGTCGCGGCGGTCGGCGCAGCCGTGCTGAAAGGCGTCGGCTCGGGTTCCGGTTCGGCGGCGCTCGGTGCGCAGCCGGCGAAGACGGTGATGGTCAACGCCGCGACGGCGATCGCCCACAGAGTGCTGACGCGCATAGTGGCCCCCCAGGAGTGGGATCGGCGACCGACGCGGTTCCGGCGGTGCCGGTGGCCTCCACTATCCGCCTTCCGATGCCACAGGGCAATGCCGGTGCGGGCTCTTACGCTGCGGTTTGCGAGGCGCCCCGCAAGCGCATGCGCCCGATCACGCAAGAAATCATCAAAAAGCTGACATTTCCTCACGCACCCTTGTGCGGCGGATGCGGCCACTCGTAATGTCGGCCTCATCCCCGCGTGCTCCAGGCACGTCGGTGCCCGACGCAGCGCACCACTTCGAGAGACGAGTCGACGATGACACGGAACGAATCCACGACGGCACGCGTGACCCCATCACGCCCGCCCGGCCGAGCGGCACTCGCGGCGGTCGTGGCTCTCACGATGACGACCGCGCTCGCGATCGCGGGCGCAGGGCCGGCGACTGCCGCCGCCTCCGCGGCAGCATCCGCGCCGCCGGTCGTCACCCGCGCGGCTCTCGACCCGTCACTCGTGGCAGGTCGTGGCGCCGATGTCGCGTTCAGCGAGCAGGAGGCCGAGAACGCCAGGACGACAGGATCCGTCCTGGCGGCCGACCGCACGGCCTACACCCTCGCAGCCGAGGCGTCGGGGCGCAGTGCCGTATCGCTGACGCCCGGCCAGTACGTCGAGTTCACCCTGCCGAAGGCAGCCAACGCGATCACCGTGCGCTACAGCATCCCCGACTCAGCCTCGGGCGGCGGCATCACGGCGCCCCTTGCGGTCACCGTCAACGGCGGCGCGAAGCGCACCATGACCCTCACGTCGCAGTACTCCTGGCTCTACAACCAGTACCCGTTCACGAACGACCCGCAGGCCGGCCTCCTCCACCCGGACTGGTGGATCACCGAGTGCGCCTGCGTCCCGGCGGCGACGACCCCGACTCCGGTGATCTCGACGCCGTTCCGTCCCATGCACTTCTACGACGAGCAGCGCCTGCTGCTGGGCAAGACCTACAGGGCGGGCGACGTCGTGAGACTCACCGCGCCGGTCGGCAGCGCGGCATCCGTCACCGTCATCGATCTGCTCGACAGCGAGAAGGTCGGCCTTCCGCACGTGAGACTCGTCGCGGCGAACGTGCTGTTGTTCGGTGCGGACCCCCTCGGCAGGAAGGATTCGGCGCCCGCATTCGACAAGGCCATCGCCTTCGCGAAGAAGCACAAGCTCAAGGTGTACGTGCCGCCGGGCGTCTACCAGGTGAATCGGCACATCATCGTCGACGACGTCACCATCGAGGGCGCCGGCAACTGGTATACGACGATCCGCGGCACCGAGGTCGCGCTGTCGACTCCCACCCCCGACGGGTCGGTGCACACGGGCGTCGGGTTCTACGGGAAGGATGCCTCCGTCGGAGGCAGCCGCAACGTGCACCTGTCGGGCTTCGCGATCCAGGGCGACGTGCGCGAGCGCATCGACACCGATCAGGTGAACGGCATCGGCGGCGCCCTCAGCGACTCGACGATCGACGGCCTGTACATCCAGCACACCAAGGTCGGCATCTGGCTCGACGGACCGATGACGAACGTGTCGATCACCGACAACGTGATCGTCGACCAGATCGCGGACGGGCTGAACTTCCACACGGGAGTCACGGACTCGACGGTGGCGAACAACTTCGTGCGCAACACCGGCGACGACGGCCTGGCGATGTGGTCGGAGAAGGTGGGCAACGCCGGAAACACCTTCGACCGCAACACCGTGCAGACGCCGACGCTCGCGAACGGCATCGCCATCTACGGCGGGACGGACAACACGGTGTCGAACAACCTGATCGCCGATCCCATCCGTGAAGGCAGCGCCATCCAGGTCGGGTCGCGGTTCGGAGCGGAGGCGTTCACCGGCCACCTCTGGATCACCGACAACACCACCGTGAGGTCGGGCACGTACGAACTCAACTGGAACATCGGGCTCGGCGCCATCTGGGTCTACGCGTTGGAGAAGAACATCGATGCCGACATCCAGGTCGTGGGCGACCACTTCCTCGACAACACCTACAACGCGATCATGGTCGTCGCCGACTGGCCGGTGAAGGACCTCTACTCGGTGACGAACCTGCACTTCGCCGACATCAGGGTCGACGGCACGGGAACGTCGGTGCTGAGCGCTCGCGCGGCCGGCACGGCGACGTTCGAGAACGTCGATGCCCGCAACGTCGGTGCGGTCGGCGTGAACAACTGCGGCACCTTCCACTTCACGCCGGCGGGGTCGGAGTTCTCGCTCGTCGACCTGGGCGGCAACGACGGCGGAGGCACGACGGGGCCGTGGCTGGCGCCCTGGGAGCTGCCGAACACGATCACCTGCGACGATCGCCCGCCGGTGGTGGCACCCCCGGCCCCGTCCGCCTGGTAGCCGCCGCCCCCTCCACCCACAAACGCGTCGAGTCGCCCGCTTTCGTCGCCATGATGCCTTGCGGCATCCGTGGTGGCGACGAAGTCGGGCGACTCGACGGCAGGAGGGTTCAGCAGCGCTGGATCAGTACCAGCCCTGCGCCTCGGAGGTGTCCCAGGCGGCGCACGGCGATCCGTAGCGGCCAGCGATGTAGCCGAGGCCCCAACTGATCTGGGTCGCGGGGTTGGTGGCCCAGTCGGCACCGGCCGAGGCCATCTTGTCGGCGGGCAGGGCCTGCGGGATGCCGCCGGCTCCGCTCGAGGCGTTGTAGGCGTTGGCGTTCCAGCCGGACTCCTTGTCCCACAGGGGCACGAGGCAGCCGAACTGGTCGTCGCCCCAGCCGTACTGCGACGCCATCATGTCGCGAGCGATGGCCTGCGCCTCGCTCGGGTTCGACGGGGCGGACGGGCGGGATCCGCTCGATGCGGTCTCGGTCGACGCGCTGGACTCGGCTGCTGCGGCTTCAGCTGCTGCGGCCGCCTCTGCTGCTGCAGCGGCTTCGGCCGCGGCCTTCTCGGCGGCGATGCGGTCCACCTCGGCTGTGGCGGCAGCCACGGTGTGCGCCTCGGCGGAGATGCTGTCGACGAGCTCGAACACCCGCTGGGGAGCGAGCAGCTCGTAGTGGCCGAGGGCGGCGACCTGGGTCGACAGCGTGGTGGCGTCGGTCTTGCCCTGGGCGGCGGTGACTGTGGCCTGGGCGTTCGCGAGCGTCACGGTGGCCGACTTCGTGGCCTGGGCCTCGAGGATGCCGCCGTGGGTACCGAGCTGCTCGGAGTGCAGGCCGGTGCTCTGGGCGAAGGCCGCCGTGGCGACGTTGCGCTCGTTCTGGGCTGTCACGGCCGACTGCAGCACGAAGCCGGTTCCGACCATGCTTCCGATGGCGACGATCGCGCCGGCGGTGAGGATGGGAACACGGCCGCGGTGCCAGATGGAGGTTCGGGGCGAGGCGTCGAGCGCCTCTGCCTTCGATGCGGACGTACGGGTTTTCGTTGAAGAGAACAGGTTGCGTATGACTTTCACTCGGCGGTTCGCGCGGCACATCGGCTGGCGCGGGCCTGAATCTTTCGTTCCTCGGGCGGGGGCGCCCGGGCGAAGTGGACAGTCTGCACACGCACTCTGGACGAAACCTCATGTTGTCCTGTGAATGTCATCCGAGTCCGGATGTCGCTGCGGCGCGCTCGAACCCCCGTGCATCCGCTCTACGACGGGGATGTCCGGGGTGTCGCACACGGTGTCATCGACCGCGGAAAAGGTGCCCGAAATCGCAGAACTTCTCATGAACGGGCCGATCCGGCTCGATTCCGTGCAATAGTGCGCGGTTTCAGACGGATGCGGCAGGCTCCGCGGCGCGACCGGCGGCTGACGTCGCACCGGTCAGCACCGGGCTGCACGACGTGGCCGTCATACGTCCGTCGGGATCGAGTCGCTCGAGGAGTGACGCGCCGATCGCCGAGAGCTGGTCGAGTTGCTCGGGCGTGAGGGCGTCGAGCACGAGAGCCCGCACCGTCGCGACGTGACCGGGACCCGCTTCGGTGAACGCGGCGAGACCGGCGTCGGTCACCCGCGCGTTCGTTGCCCGGCGGTCCTCTGGGCAGGGGAAGCGCTCGACGAGGGCGCGGTCCTCGAGTCGACGCACGACGTGGGACAGGCGGGCGAGCGTCGAGTTGGTCTGCGACGCCAGCCTGGTCATGCGGGAGGTGCGGCGAGGGGAGTCGGCCAACACCATGAGCACGCGGTATTCGAAGTGCGTGAGCCGCGAATCCCGCACCAACTGGGCGTCGAGCGCTGCGGGCAGGAGCTCGGTCACAGCGATCAGGCGGATCCACGCCGTCTCCTCCACGGCGCTCATCGGGCGGGGATCGGAAGGAGTTGCATCGGCCATTCCTGAATTCTAGCGCGATTGGTTGAAGCAACAACTAAAGTGGGCTATTGTTTTAGTTGTCGGTACAACCTATTTACCGGCGTTCGTTGCACAGCATCACAAGGAGACATCATGACCACGGTCAGCATCATCGGAAACGGCAACATGGGAACCGCGATCGGCTCGCTCGCGGCCGAGGGTGGTCACACCGTCGAGTTCATCGACCGGCAGTCGACCGCGATCTCCGGAGACATCGTCGTGCTCGCCGTCCCCTACCCCTCGGTTGCCGGCATCATCGCCGACCGTGCCTCGGCACTCGCCGGCCGGATCGTCGTCGACATCACCAACCCGCTCGACTTCGAGACCTTCGACGGCCTGGTCGTTCCCTCCGACGGCTCAGCCGCATCCGTCATCGCCGAGGCGCTGCCCGAATCGACGGTGCTCAAGGCGTTCAACACCAACTTCGCAGGCACCCTCGCGGCCAAGTCCGTCGGCGACTCACGCGTCACAGTGCTCATCGCCGGTGACGACGACACTGCGAAGCGACTGCTGTCCTCCGTGCTGAAGGATGCCGGTGTCGCCGCAGTCGACGCCGGCTCGCTCAAGCGCGCCCGCGAGCTCGAGGCCATCGGCTTCCTGCAACTCACCCTCGCCGCACAGGAGAAGATCAGCTGGACCGGCGGCTTCGCGCTCGTCGGCTAGTTCTCGGCGCTGTGACGGATGCAGGCCGGATCGACTGATGCCCCCGGGCACAGGCCGATCCGGGCTGTCTCCGTCGATGGAGCCTGATGCGGCTCGGCCCTTGTGCACTGTCGGCGGTCCGTGGTCGGCTGGGGTCATGGGCTTCGATCCGAACTTCCTCGCCGTTCCCGTCGCGTTCCCCACGCCTGCGGCGGTCGAGTCCGAGACGGCGGCATCCGTCGAACCCGACACGGCTCTGCTCGACTACGAGCACTTCACGATCGACCTCGACCGGGAGCGCCGGCTAGCGCGCGTGACCGGAGTGAACATCGACGGGTCGGCGATCGTCGACGTGCCGCGGGGCGACGACTGGCGTTTCGACGAACGCGTGCCTGCCGACTGGCAGACCGGCCCCGCGGTCTACGCGAACAACGATCTCGACCGCGGGCACCTGGTGCGTCGTCGTGATCCCGTGTGGGGTCCCGATGCCGAGACCGCCGAGTCCGACACCTTCCACTTCACGAATGCGGCCCCTCAGGCGTCGGCGTTCAATCAGGGCAAGGAGCTGTGGCTCGGCCTGGAGAACCACGTCTTCGCCTTCGCGAACGTGAACGAACTCAAGCTCAGCGTCTTCACGGCGCCGGTGCTCGGTCCCGACGACCCGCCCTATCGGGGCATCCGGATTCCGCTGCGATTCTGGAAGGTCGTGGCGTGGACGGCGGCACCCGACGCGGCATCCGGTGCCGACGCGCCCGAGCTGTCCAGCGCCGGATTCGTGCTCGACCAGTCGTCGCTCGTGCCAGAGCGTGACGGCGAACGGATGCTGCGCGACGCCGGCGAACCGCCGCAGCTGGGTCCGTACCGCACCTTCCAGGTGCCGATCGCAGACATCGCAGCAGCGACCGGGCTCGTGCTCGACGACCTGATCGCCGCCGATCGGATGCCGCCATCCGTCGCCGCCGGAGGATGGCGCGAGCTCAGCGAGCCGGCCGACATCATCCTGTAGCGCGCCGCGCGCCGCGCGCCTCTCGCCGAGGTCTGGGCGCTGCCCCCGCTCGCCACCTGTGGCCGCATGGAGACGTCGGGAGCGGCCACAACTGGCGAGCGATGGCGTCGGCGCGCCCTCTGAGCGGCCACAACCGGCGAGCGGCCCACCCCGACGGAGAGCGGGGCGCGCCGATACCGAGGATGATGGGGCACATGGCCGAACCCCAGACTCCCCGCGTCGCCGTCTACATCGACTTCGACAACATCGTCATCTCCCGCTACAACCAGATGTTCGGCAAGGCCGCGTTCACGCGCGACCGCGCCCGGACTCATGAGGTGGTCGCCGGCGGAACCGACGAGGTCTCCGGTCGCCTGCAGCAGGCAAAGGTCGATGTCGGCGCGGTCATCGACTACGCCTCCTCCTTCGGCTCCATCGTGGTCAGCCGCGCCTACGCCGACTGGTCGCAGCGGGTGAACGCCGCCTACCAGAAGCAGCTCATCGACCGCGCGATCGATCTGACCCAGATGTTCACGACCACTCTCGCCGGCAAGAACGGGGCCGACATCCGTCTGGCCGTCGACGTGGTCGAAGACCTGTTCCGCCTGCCCGACGTGACCCACGTGGTCATCGTCGCCGGCGACTCCGACTACATCGCCCTCGCCCAGCGCGCCCGCCGTCTCGGCCGCCACGTCATCGGAATCGGCGTCGCCGGTGCCACCAGCCGCGCGCTCATGGCCGCCTGCGACGAGTTCTCCGACTACGACGACCTGCCCGGCATCGAGCGCTGGGTGGCGCCACCCCGGGTCGCCGCTGCTCCTGCGGCCGCTGCTCCGGCGGAGGCTCCGTCGACGGATGCCGCGGCCACGGACGCAGCCCAGGCAGCTCCCGCCACGAAGGCGAAGGCCGGGTCGCGTCGGGCAAAATCGACGTCGACGGATGCAGTCGGCAAGGCCGAGCCGTCAGCTGCAGCATCCGCGGCCCCCGAGAGCGGACCGAAGCGCAAGCCGACGACGATCCCCGAGTTCTCGCACCCGCTCGAGCCCATCGACTCCGGCCTCGACGAGGACGTGGAGGAGGCGCCGGTCGACCCTGCCGCCGCCCAGAAGGCGGCCACCGACCTGCTCGTGAGGGCGCTGCGCCTGGTGCACACCCGCTCGAACGACGAGGAGTGGGCGTTCACCTCTGAGGTGAAGAACCAGATGATCCGCATGGATCCCGCCTTCAAGGAGAAGCCCCTCGGATTCAAGTCCTTCTCCGACTTCATCGCGTCGCGCTCCGATGTCGTCGAGGTCAACGACAAGGCTGCCGCGAACACCCGTCGCCTGCGCCTGAAGGCCTGACGCGCAACGGACGCGGCACAGTTCAGGCGCCGTCATTAGGCTGAACGGATGCCCGACCTGTTGCCGTTGACCGATCGCAGCGCACTCCGCGCGGACTGCGCGAACTGCTTCGCACTGTGCTGCGTCGCGCTCAACTTCGTGGCATCGGCCGACTTCGCCATCGACAAGCGCGCCGGCGATCCGTGTCCGAATCTGCAGGACGACTACCGCTGCGGCGTGCACTCGGAGTTGCGCGAGATCGGCTTCCGCGGCTGCACCGTCTACGACTGCTTCGGCGCCGGTCAGCACATCTCGCAGCAGACCTTCGGTGGACGCAGTTGGCGCACCGACAGGTCGACAGCGACGGAGATGTTCGCGTCGTTCGGCGTGATGAGGGAACTGCACGAGCTCCTCTGGTACCTGGTCGAAGCACGGGAACGTGCGTCGAGGCTCGCTGCGCTCGCGGGCGGCGCGGATTCCGCCACGGCGACGGACATCGACGCCCTCCTCAGCAGAACCGAGTCGATGACGCGCGGAACCCCGGATGGCCTCCTCGCCCTCGACGTGAACGAGCACTGGGCGCGGGTGAACGCCGTGCTGGTGCAGGTGAGCGAGTCGGTGCGGGCTGATGCGCTCGCCGGCCGCGATCCGCATCCGCGGGCCGGACGCGGCGCCGACCTCATGGGAGCCAAGCTGCGCGGTGCGGATCTGCGCGGGGCGAACCTGAGGGGCGCCTACCTGATCGCTGCCGACCTGCGCGGTGCCGACCTCACGGCTGCGGATGTGATCGGCGCCGACCTGCGGGATGCCGACCTCAGGGGAGCCGACCTCTCGGCTGCGCTGTTCCTCACCGGACCTCAGGTGGCGTCGGCTCGGGGCGACGCCACGACGCGCCTTCCGGAGGCGCTGGGCATGCCGCGGCATTGGGGCGCCCGCCCCCCTCGCTGATCGAGTAGCGACCGAGCGGAGCGAGGACGCGTATCGAGATCACCGTCGACGGGCTCCGAGAGCTCGGGGGTGGGGTGGTTTCGATACGGCTGCTCGCTGCGCTCGCGGCCTACTCAACCAGCGGACGGGCTGCTCGCGCCTACTCAACCAGCGGGCCGGCTGCTCGCGCCTACTCAACCAGCGGGCCGGCTGCTCGCTCCGCTCGCGGCCTACTCAACCAGCGGGCCGGCGGGCGGGCGGGCCGACCTACTCCCCGCTCGGGTGCGCCCCTGCAGCGTCGATGACCCAGGCGTAGGCGAAGGCCCGCTCGCGCCAGGCGCTGTACCGACCCGAGACGCCGCCGTGGCCGGCCGCCATCTCGACCTTGAGCAGCGCATCCGCCCCGACCTCGCGCAGGCGAGCCACCCACTTGGCCGGCTCCACGTAGAGCACCCGGGTGTCGTTGAGGCTGGTGACGGCGAGGATGCGCGGGTAGCGCACCTGGTGCACGTTCTCGACCGGGGAGTACGACTTCATGTAGTGGTACACCTCCTCGTCGTCGAGGGGGTTGCCCCACTCGTCCCACTCGATCACGGTGAGCGGCAGCGATGGATCGAGGATCGAGGTGAGTGGATCGACGAAGGGCACCTCGGCGAGGATGCCCGAGAAGTACTTCGGCGCGATGTTCGCCACGGCCCCGACGAGCAGTCCGCCGGCGCTTCCACCCTGGGCGACGAGCTTCGACGGCGCCGTGTAGCCGGCCTCGATGAGGTGCTTCGCCGCATCGACGAAGTCGGTGAAGGTGTTGCGCTTGTGCAGCTTCTTGCCGTGCTCGTACCAGAGCCGGCCCATCTCGCCCCCACCGCGCACGTGGGCGACCGCGAAGATCATGCCGCGGTCGAGCAGGCTGAGCCGCGGGATGCCGAAACCGGGGTCGATGGAGTGCTCGTAGGACCCGTAACCGTACAAGAGGGTTGGCGCGGGTTCCCCCGGCGTGACCAGGTCACGGCGGTAGACGAGCGAGATCGGGATGCGGGTGCCGTCGGCCGCCGTCGCCCACTCGCGGCGCTGCTCGAAGAGGTCGGCGTCGTAGTGACCGAGAACGGGCTGCTGCTTGAGCAGGCGGCGTTCCCCGGTCGCCACGACGTAGTCGTACACCGTCGACGGCGTCACGAAGCTGGTGTAGCCGAGCCGGAGCGTCGGCTGCGTCCACTCCGGGTTCGACCCCGTTCCCACCGTGAAGAGCGGCTCGTCCCACCCGAGTTCGTGCAGGGCGTCGTCGTGCGTCGCGTCGGGGATGCGCGCGACGGCCACACGCGGCAGGCCGTCGCGGCGGTACTCCACCGACACGAAGTCACGGAAGGCGTCGACGCTCTCCAGGCGCACCGCCGGATCGTGGGGCAACAGCATCCGTCGTTCCCCTTGGGGGTCGGATGCCGCCACGCTGACGAGCTCGAAGTTCACAGCGCCGTCGTTGTGCACGATGAGCAGCCTGTCGTGGTCGTTGACGATGGCGTGCTCCACGTCGTATTCGACGCCGTCGACGCGCGGCCACACCACGGAGAACTCGCCCGTGGGGTCTGATGCCGGCAGCAGGTGGATCTCGGTGGTCACGTTCGAGCCGGCCTCGATCACGAGGTACTGGCGGCTGCGGGTGAGGCCCACGCCGATCCAGAAGCGCTCGTCGGGCTCGTGGAACACCGAGACGTCGGCAGACTGCGGCGTGCCGATCTCGTGCCGCCAGATGGTGTCGGGTCGCCAGGCGTCGTCGACGGTGGCGTAGAAGAGGTAGCGCCCGCTGGGGTCGAAGATCGCACCTGACGAGGTGTTCGGGATGACGTCGGTGAACTCGTCGCCCGCGGCATCCGGAGCCAGCGACCGCAGGCGGATCGTGTACCGCTCGTCGCCCTCGAGATCTGTCGCGTAGAGCAGGGTGCCGCCGTCGGTCGACACGTCGAAGCTGCCGAGCGAGTAGAACTCCTGATCGGCCGCCTCGGCATTGTCGTCGAGCAGGATCTGCTCTCCGGGGAGAACGGATGCGTCTCCTTCGAGCACCGGAGGAGTCCAGTCGTCGGCCGAGGCGATCGGGGCGCGGCAGTGGATGCCGTACTGGCTGCCCTCGACGGTGCGCGTGTAGTACCACCAGTCGCCCTCGCGGCGCGGAACGCTGAGGTCGGTCTCCTGCGTCCGGTTCCTGATCTCCTCGAAGATCTGCTCCTGCAGCAGCACCAGATTCTCGGTGCGCGCCTTCGTGTAGGCGTTCTCCTCGTGCAGGTGAGCGAGGACCGCCGGATCCTCCTTGGCGCGCAGCCATTCGTAATCGTCGATCACGGTGTCGCCGTGATGGGTTCGTTCGGTGGGCTGCTTCGGAGTGACCGGGGGAGTGAGCACGATCTCAGCGTACCCGGCGGCGCCGCGCTGACCGCTGGCACGGGGTCCCGACGAGCGCCGCCGCGTCGGCATCACCCGACGTCGACCACCAGCTTGCCACGTGCGTGGTCCTCGCCGAAGTGGCGCAGGGCCTCAGGCACCTCGTCGAGGCCGTAGCTGCGCTCGATCACGGGGACGACCCGACCCTCGTCGGCGAACCTCGCCAGATCGTCGAGACGTTCCGGGGTGGTCGTGGAGGCGAGGATCCGCAGCCGCTGGGACACGAAGGGGGAGGTGAGCCCTGCTGCCGCCATCGCGGGGATTGGTCCGAGCCGGCGCCCTCCCTGACCGGTTGAGAGCACGAGGGTTCCGCGAGGCTCCAGCACCCGGCGCAGCGCCTTCAGGGGATGACTGCCGGCCAGGTCGATGATGACGTCGTACCGGCGGCTGCCCCGGGTGAAGTCCTCGGCGGTGTAGTCGATGACGTGGTCGGCTCCGAGCGCGCGCAGCTGCTCGAGGTTGCGGCTGCTGCACACGCCGGTCACCTCTGCCCCGAACGCCTTCGCGAACTGCACGGCGTAGGTGCCGACGCCCCCGGATGCCCCATTGACGAGCACGCTCCGGCCCGGCGTGACGCCGCCGCTGTCGCGGACGGCCTGCAGTGCCGTGCCCGCTGCGATCGGCAGCGCCGCCGCCTGTGCGAACGTGAGCGTGCGCGGCTTCGCGGCGAGCGTCGACTCCGGCGTGACGGCGTATTCCGCGAAGCTTCCGGTCCCGATCTCGCCGTAGACCTCGTCGCCCGCCCGGAAGCGCGTGACCCGGGGACCCACCCGTTCGACGGTGCCGGCGACGTCCCGCCCTCGCACGGTCACCCGCGGGGTGCGCAGGCCGGCCGCGAGCCGGATGATGCCCGGCTCTCCGGTGACGAAGGCCCAGTCGCCGAAGTTGACGGATGCCGCATGCACGCGGATGAGCACCTCGTCGCCCGTCGGCTCCTGTGGGCGGTCCACCTCGGCGAGGCGCAGGACGGAGACGGGGGAGCCGTAGCCCCTCTGCACGATGGCCTTCACGGCATCGCCCGAGCGCGTCGAGGCTGTCGGGCGCGGTCGATGCCGGCGCGTACAGGAGGCCGGGTGGCGGACACGAGCACACAGTAGCGCAGTGCTGGGGCCGGACACGAGACGAGGGCCCGACCGTCTGCTGACGGTCGGGCCCTCGTTGTGCGTGTCGGACTAGCCGGCGCGCGGCGGGGTGATCCGCAGGAACGCCACCTTGTCGAACAGCGAGGCCTTCACCTCGACCTTGGTGCCGTAGCCGACACCGGCGTCAGCCGGGTTGCCAGTTCCGAGCGGACCGAAGCCGAGATCCTCGCCGTAGTACTCCGTGGCGGGGCTGCCGTCGGCGTGGACCACGCGGGTCGAGTACGGTGCACCGTCCACCGAGGGAACGACGACCGAACCCTGGGCGTAGCGCCAGAAGATCCCCTCATCGTTGACCTCGATGCCGGGCACCCAGCCCTTGTCGTCGGTGAAGGTCTTCACGGGTGCCTGCGCCGGAACCTTGGTGCAGTACTCGGTGAACGCCTCATCCGTGATGCACTCCGTGAACGGGTACGTCTTCTTCAACCCGAAGGCCGCGTTGGACGAGTTCGCGCGAGAGCTCATGTTCTTCAGCCTCGACGGGTCGACCTCGGCCGCGGCGCCGGTGCGGCGCAGCGGGTCGAAGTGGCTGTCGACGATGAGCAGACCGCCCTTGGCGCCACCGCTCGGGAGCGACGTGAGGTTGCTGGTGACGTGGTTCACGTCGCCGTACGTCGTGTCGCGGTACCAGACGAGGGCACCGGGCGCGTTGTACTTGATCTTCTGCACCTTCCAGGCGTCGTCGCTGTACACGGTCGTGTAGCCGTACTGGAGGCCCTTGTCGAAGCCGTCGAAGTTGCGCCACTCGACCAGGTAGTACTGCGCCTTGATCTGGGTTCCCGAATCGATGTGCCAACCGGCACCGGTGGTGTCGGTGTGCGTCGAGACCTCGGTGGTCCAGCCGGTGTCGCCACCCTCCACGTCATCCGTCCAGACGGGCGTGTCACCGCTCGTCAGGGCGAAGTCGTCGGAGAACCATCCGCGCTCCTCGAAGGCGGCATCCGTCGCGTAGCGAAGACGCACGTCGACCGAGGTTCCGGCGTAGGCCGAGAGGTCGACGTACTGGTGAGCCCAGCCGTTCGACGACCCGGTGAGGCCGTACTTGAGGTTGCCGAACGTGGCGAGGTTTCCGTTGGGGTCCGGGTAGTCATCCGGGGTGGATGCCTCGGAGCCGTCCTCGTTGTAGACCTTCTCGTTCACCCAGGTGGTTCCGCCGTCGGTCGAGACCTCGACGAATCCGAAGTCCCAGTCCTCCTCGATCACGAAGTCGTTCCACATCCAGAACTTGGCATCGGCCGGCACGTCGACCGCGCGCGAGAGACGCACGTCGGCCCACGACTGGTCGGCACCGGAGTACCACATGCCCTCACCGCTGTGCGGCGTCGCGAGGGTCACGACCTTGTCGGGCAGGTTGATCTTCACGCCGTCCTCGGTGTACTTGATCGGACGCGAGGCCTGGCTCACCGCGATGGTGCGAGCACGGTCACCGGGGTTGACGACCTCGGGGTCGCTCCAACCGAGCACGTACTTGTCCCAGATGCCCATGTGAGCGGGCATCGACTGGAAGATCGGTCCGCTGTGCGATCCCGACGACATGAGGTCCCAGAAGTCGACGTCGGAGTCTGCGGCACCTGAGGTGTCGTAGAGGTCCGGCAGACCGAGGTCGTGGCCGTACTCGTGGGCGAACACGCCGACGCCCGAGTCCTCGGGCTGCACGATGTAGTTCGACAGCTTGAGGTTCGTGCCCGGAATGGCCGCTCCACCCGCGACAGCGGAGGAGTGCGCCCAGATGGCGTAGGTGCCTTCGGCTCCACCGCCACCCGACTTGTCGGATCCGGCGTGCACGAGCACGACGTGGTCGATGACGCCGTCGGGCTCACTGAAGTTGCCGTCGCCGTCACGGTCGCCCTGGTCCTCGAGGTCGTAGTCGGCCCACGGGAAGTCGGGCTGAGCTGCGGCGAGGGCCGTCACTGCGTCGATCGGGAGCTGACCGGCGCCGAGGGGGTTGTCGGGGTGGCCCTGCATGTCCTGGATGGCTCCGGCCTCGTAGACGCCTTCGTCGTTCAGGTGGCAGGTGCTCGCACCGTAGTAGGCCTCGGAGTGCGGCACCGTGATCCACGGGGTCGCCGAACCGGTGACCGTGTAGGCGCCCTGGGACATCTCCTCGTACATCCGCTTCATGGTGTAACCCGAGATGTCGAAGCCCTTCTTGCCATCAGGACCCGTGAGGTCCGTGCGCACGCGCTTCGTGATGCCCTTGTCGGTGTAGAGCATGTCGTTGAAGTGCTTCGACGAGAAGTCGGGCACCCACATCGAGTTGTTGTCGGGCTTGGACGCGTCGGCGGGGTTCGGGATGGTGTTGTGGAGAGGGCCGCTCTGCACGTCGCCGAGCTTGCACTCCGTGGCGCCGAACTCCGTCGGCACCTGGACGTTGGAGAAGTCGTCGGCGGCGTTGGGGTCGAACTCCACGAGGATCGTGAGGAGCTTGGCCTTCTGCGTCGTCGCAGCCTTCTTGTAGATGCTCTTGAGGGCCTTGGGGCTCTTGCCGGTCTTGATCGACTCGGATTCGAGCTTGGCCAGTCCCTGGGCCGCGACCGGATTACCGCTCGCGAACTTCTCATCGATGCTCTGGGCCTCGACGATGGCCTGCTCCGCATTGCGGTTCGCAGACGAGTCGACGGCGATGTCGGTCCCGAAAGCGGCTTCCGCCCGCGGTTCCGCATAGTTCATGTAGTACTCGGAATCGCTGATCATCGGTGCGATCTGCGGTCCCGCCACTGCCGGCCCCACCGCAGCCGTCGTCGCCAGGCCGGCGGCGACGAGAGCCAGTATGGGTACTGCAGCTACGACGCGCCTGCGTCGTGCCTTGGTTCCTGACATGCTTCTCCCTCCACGTACCCCGTAGCGATGACCACCGGGCACAAACGGCGTCCGATGTGTGACGGACGTAACCCGAATCCTGCCCTTAAGACCCCACGCTGGTAAATGCCTGTGGCCCTTATTGGAGGGACATACGAATATCTTGCGGGGATCCTTCGCCGACAGGTCGTTTCGCGCAAGAATCTGTCACCCATGCGAGGGTCGCTCCGCGAAGCTGAGCATTCGTCATCCGCTGGCGGGTGTGCGGGGCTGCCGAGGATGCCAGACTGCGATCCATGGATGAACGGATGCGGCGACGACTGGTGCTCTGGGTGGCGGTGCTCGCCAGTTTCGTCTCCTTCCTCGACGGATCGATCGTCAATGTGGCGCTGCCCGCCATCGCCGACGACCTGGGCGGCTCGCTGGAGACCCAGCAGTGGGTGATCGATGCCTACCTGCTCACCCTCGGCTCGTTCATCCTCCTCGCCGGATCGCTGTCGGACCTGTTCGGCCGCATCCGGATCCTCCGACTGGGACTGGTGATCTTCGGCATAGCCTCCATCGCCTGCGCCATCGCTCCCACCGCCATCGTGCTCATCGGGGCGCGCGCGGTTCAGGGAGTCGGGGCAGCGCTGCTGGTGCCGAGCTCGCTCGCCCTCATCACGGCCACCTTCGACGGTCCTGCCCGCGCCAAGGCCATCGGAACGTGGACGGCCTGGACGGGCGTCGCGTTCGTGGTGGGCCCACCCCTCGGCGGGCTGCTCGTCGACACCGTCGGCTGGCGCTCGATCTTCGTGCTCAACGTGCTGCCGATCGCCCTGACCCTCGTGCTGCTGGTGCGCCTGGCACGCCTGGGCATCCCTGAGCACGCGGCTCCCGGGGTGCGCATCGACGTCCTCGGAGCCGTGCTCGCCTCCCTCGGGCTCGCGGGCCCCGTGTTCGCACTGATCGAGCACGGTCGCCTCGGCTGGGACGACCCGCTCGTGCTGATTCCGCTCATCGGCGGCCTCATCTGCTTCGCCGCCTTCCTCTGGTGGCAGACGCGCTCGCGGCACCCGCTCATGCCGCTCTCGCTGTTCCGGGCGCGCAACTTCGCCGTCGGAAACATCGCGACGGCCGCCGTCTACGCTGCCCTCTCACTCGGGCAGTTCATCATCGCGGTGTACCTGCAGGAGGTCGGCGGCTTCTCGGCGACGGCTGCGGGCCTCGCCACGATCCCGCTCTCGATCCTGTCGATCTCGCTCTCGACGCTGTTCGGTTCGCTCGCCGGCCGCTACGGACCGCGCAGATTCATGACCATCGGTCCGCTCACCATGGGCGCCGGCTTCCTCCTCATGCTCACGGTCAGCGATCCGCTGCAGTTCTGGCTGCAGATGATGCCGGGCATCCTGCTGTTCGGACTCGGCCTGTCGATCACCGTCGCTCCGCTGACCGCCGCCATCCTCGGTGCCGTCAGCACGGCTCAGAGCGGCATCGGATCCGCCGTCAACAACGCCGTCTCACGCGTGGCCGGTCTCGTGGCCATCGCGTGCGCAGGCACCATCATCGGGGGCACCCTCGACACCGACGCCTTCCACCGCGTCGCGCTTGTGACGGCCGTGCTGTTCATCGCCGGCGGGCTGGTGTCGTTCGCCGGCATCCGTACCCCGAAAGCCGTTCCGGATGCCGCAGGCGATGCCGCCCCCGACGCCGCGGCTGGCGCTCCGGTGGCCTAGCGATCCCGGCAGCGCAGCACGTCGTCAGCGACTCCGTCGCTGCCGCCGGCGAGCGACACGGCGTCAGGCCTGGAGCACCCGCCAGCTGCGCAGGTGCTCGACGGCGATGCCCGAGTAGCCCGCCAGGCCGACGAAGGCGTCGCGGACGAGACCAGCCTCGGCCTCGAGCACGGCGGACCCCTCGTCGAAGAAGGTGTACTGGGCGCCGCCGGCCACCTCGGGGGTGTCCGTCTCGACTCCGATGGTGAACGGCTTTCCGGCGACGGATGCCGCCGTCGCGGCCGGCTGGGCCAGCGCGATGATGCCGTCGCTCCCGGCCGCGTGGTCGGCGAACGCCACCACGGCGATGCCGTCCAACTGCGGCAGGGTGATCTCGAGCACGGTCGGGCTGCCCGGGCCTCCGGTCGGAGTGACGGCCCACCACCAGGGCGCATCGGCCAGGAGGGCGCCGGAGCCGAGCGGGACCGAGGAGCGCACCAGGGCGTAGAGCGCGGCGAGCTGGGGGGCGTAGACGCTCGGCTCGGTTCCGGCCACCCACGGCTCGAGGTCGAACTGCAGGCCGTCGAACGGAGCCGACGCGAGCGCAGCGCGGGCCCACCACACCGCGAGAGCGGGCTCGGCCACCCACGAGCGGTCGCCGCCGAGTGCGAGCACGCGCACCCCGATGGCCTGCAGGCCCGAGACGGTCTCGAGCAACCAGTCCTGGATGGGTCCGCCCTGATCAGCCGCCCACGGAACGCTCAGGTACACGGTGGTCAGCGAGTGCGCCTGGGCGAAGCCGATCACCCCGGCCGGGGTCATGTCGGCGTAGCCGTTGCCTCTGGCATCCGCGCTCGGGGGCACCGAGTTGCCCCAAGCCCAGATGGTGGTGATGGGGGACGCGACCATGTCGCAAGCATGGCGCATGCACGGGACTCAGGGCGGCGCGGCGCGCGCGAGTCGGGAGACGCACGCGCCCGCTGGGGTACGGCGCGCGATGACGTTCATCGATGCGCGGCATCCGGCGGCCAGAATGAGCCCATGACCCGTCACTGGAGCCCGCTCGCCATCGTCTACCTCGCGCTCGCCGTCTGCGGACTGGTGGGCACGTGGACCTTCAACGTCTTCGCCGTGATCCAACTCCGCGACTTCTTCGGCGACTGGCTCGGGAGCGGGCCGGCCGTGTCGTCCCTGACCGTCGATCTGCTCGTGGCTGCCGTGGCCGGCAGCCTGTTCATCGTCATCGAGGCGCGGCGCCTCGGCATGCGATTCGGCTGGCTCTACGTCGTGGCGTCGGGACTCACGGCGTTCGCGTTCACCTTTCCGCTGTTCCTGGCCATGCGCGAGCGGCGGATGCGGGCGCTCGCCGCTCCCACGCGATCCGAGGCGATCGACCCGACGCCCTAGCGCTCGGAGCACCCCAGGGTCGAAACTGGGCGGCGGGGACGCCGTCGCCCAGATCGCGCTCTCATCCGCAGCTCCACCGGTACCACCGACCTTCAGGAGAACCGCATGACAGCATCAGTCCCTCTGCTCACCGAGTGGGAGATCGCCGAGATCGACGCCGCGAACGACTCGGGTCGCACCCCCGTCGTCTTCGTCCACGGGCTCTGGTTGCTCTCCAGCAGCTGGAAGAACTGGCGCGAGCTGTTCGACGACAACGGCTACGCGTCACTCGCCCCCGGGTGGCCGGACGACCCGGACACCGTCGCCGAGGCCCGCGAGCACCCGGAGACCTTCGCGAAGAAGATGGTCGCGCAGGTCACCGACCACTACCTTGCCGCCATCGCCAGACTCGACAAGCGCCCCGTCGTGATCGGGCACTCCTTCGGCGGGCTCATCGCCCAGAAGATCGCGGGGGAGGGCGTGGCCGAGGCCACGATCTCCATCGACAACGCGCCGTTCAAGGGGGTACTGCCGCTGCCTGTCTCGGCGCTCAAGTCGGCGTCGCCTGTGCTCACCAACCCGGCGAACATCAATCGCGGCGTCTCACTCACCTTCGAGCAGTTCACCTTCGGGTGGGCGAACAACCTCGACGAGACCGAGGCCCGCCACCTCTACGAGACGTACCACGTTCCGGCCGCCGGGGCACCGCTGTTCCAGGCGGCGACGGCGAACTTCAATCCGTTCGGCGGAGAGACATCCGTCGATTCGAAGAACCCGGACCGCGGACCGTTGCTTCTCATCGCCGGCGAGAAGGACAACACGGTGCCGCTGGCCATCAGCAACGCGAGCTACAAGATCCAGGCGAAGAACCCCGGTGTGACCGAGGAGATCGTCATCCCGGGTCGCGGGCACTCGCTCATCATCGACAGCGGCTGGCGTACCGTCGCTGACGAGGCGCTGGCCTTCGCGCAGAAGTACGCTCCGACCGCGTAGGCGCGGCGCCCGCGCAGTCGCCTGCCCGCTCGCTACCCGCTCGCTCGCCACCTGTGGCCGCTTGCTCCCGCTCGGAGCGGCCACAGGTGGCGACGCAAGGGAACGGATGCGGCCACAACTGGCGGGCGGATGAGGCCACACGCGATGGTCCTAGGCTGACCGCATGCTCATCGAACATCGCGGCAGCACTCCCGTCGTCGCAGCATCCGCCGTCGTCGCCCCGACCGCCGTAATCTCGGGAGACGTGACCCTCGGCGAGAACGTGCGCGTGCTCCATGGAGCCGTGCTGAGCGCCGAGGACGGCCTGATCACCGTGGGAGACGACGTCGTGATCATGGAGGGCGCCCTGCTGCGCGGCCGGGCTCGGCATCACGTCGTCGTCGGGTCATCCGTAATGATCGGTCCACGCGCCCACGTGAACGGTGCGGAGATCGGCGACGGGGCATTCATCGCGACGGGCGCGTCGGTCTTTCCGGGCGCCGTCGTCGGTGCAGGCGCCGAGGTGCGCATCAACGCGGTCGTGCAGGTCAACACCACGCTCGAACCCGGCGCGGTGGTGCCGATCGGCTGGGTGGCGGTCGGGAGTCCGGCCAGCATCCTGCCGCCTGAGCGCCACGACGAGATCTGGGCGATTCAGCGCGAGCTCGGCTTCGTGGCGACGGTGTACGGTGCCGCGCCCGACGCGACGATGAGCGACATCATGCGCGGGCAGGCCGAGTTCTACGGCGCGCACCGCGACGATCGACTGCTGGAGTGAGACGGCCGCACTGACCCCGAGCGAGGTCGTCGGCCCACCGGCACGAGTGAAGCCGACGCCGAAGCCACCATCACGCCGACTCCGTGCGGATGCGAGCGGATGAGGCTACTCGTCCTTGCGCGTGAAGTCGCCCTCGGGAGCGTCGGCCGGGAGTTCCTCGTCGGTGTACGCGCCCTCGACGCTCGGATCGGGCCCGTCGCCCTCGGTCTCGGTGTACTGGCCGTGCACCTGGCGGATCTCCGGCTCTTCTCCGTCGGTCTCGGTGTACCGGCCCTCGCGCTCGTCGCTTCCGGTCTGCTCACTCGGGTTCTGGGTCATCGAAAAGCCCTTCCTCTGCCTCCCGAGTCACTGCGTCGTGCCCGGAATGCCCATGCTAGGCGCGCACCCGGGACGGCGCTAGGGGTGCGAGCCGAGGTCGACGCCGCTGAGCCGAGGGGACTCAGGCCTCGGGCAGCACCCTGTCGAGCGAGGCGTGCGCGGCGGCCAGTCGCTCGGGCCTGATCATGCCGGGAAGGATGACGACCCACATCTCTCGCACGCGCTTCACGAGGTCCTGGTAGCCGGTGAGAACACCCGACGCCATCTGCACGCCGGTGAACGCCGGGATGACGAAGTGCGCGATCGTCTCCGGGTCGGCGTCCGGCCTCAGGTCGCCCTCGGCTGCGGCTCCGCCGAGCAGCGCGGCGATCAACGGGATCCAGTCCTCGAACGGACCACGCAGCGGAGGATCGAATGTCGTCGTCTCGGTCGTGAGCCTCACACCGGCTCGGGCGAGGATGCTCGTGGCCATCCAGTGCGCGAAGTCCGCGCACAGGCCCATGACGGCTTCGAGGCTGCTGGCGGATGCCGCGATCACACGCTCGGCCGATGCCTTGCCCAACTCCTGCTCGCGGGCGATGACGGCGCGCGCGATCTCCTCTTTCGACGTGAAGTGGAAGTACAGCGAGCCCTTGGAGACGCCGGTCTCGGTCGAGATGTCGGAGATCGAGGCTGCCGCGTAGCCGAGCCGGGCGAAGACGGCGGCGGCGCCATCGATGGCCCGCTCGCGGGTGACCTGAGCACGCTGCTGCTGCGTCACAACAATCCTCCAGCTGGCCCCGGATTAAAGCGTACCCACATCCGGAGGCGATGTCTCTTCGCCTGCCTAAACGGGACGACTGGTTTGTTTTCGACCACTGCTCACCAATAGACTCGCCGCACGTCCTGATGGCCCTGCCCCAGGCGAGCGTTTGAGCGCAACGCCTGACGACGGCTTGCACCACCCAATGGGGGGCGCACGGAAGGCGACCCGAAGCCGACGACCGTGCAACGGTTGGTGCGGTCGTCGTCGGCAGCGGTCCGCCGACGTCTGGGTGATGCTCACCCGGAGACTGGAAGTCGGCGGGCGATGGCGACGGTCAGCCGGCGAACGGCACGACCGGCAGCCCCGTCGCTCCCGGCTGCACGGCGAACAGCGAACCGGCCTCGGGCTCCTCCTCCGGCGAGAAGCCCTGCCGCGACGTCGTGATGTAGAGCGTGCGCAGATCGGATCCGCCGAAGGTGCAGGCGCTCACCTGCGACACGGGCAGCTCGACCACGGCGCCGAGCGAACCGTCGGGCTCGTAGGCGTGCACGGCCGATCCCGACCACAGGGCGACCCAGACCCGGCCATCTGCGTCCACGGTGAATCCGTCGGGGTAGCCCGTCGCCTCGTCGATCTCGACGAAGGGGCGTCGATTCCGCAGCGCGCCGTCGACATGATCGAAGACGTCGATGCGTCCGGTCGGGGTGTCCGCGTAGTAGCAGAGGGCACCACCGGGCGAGAACGCGATTCCGTTCGAGATGGTCACCGAGTCGAGAACGACGGATGCCGACAGGTCGGTCTCGACCCTGTAGAGACTGGCCGTGCCCGTTTTCTCCTCGTAGGACATGGACCCGGCATAGAGGCGGCCGAGCGGATCGGTCGTGCCATCGTTCATGCGGATGCCCGGGTCGGTCCAGAGTTCGACCGTGCGGGTGGGAGCGGCATCCGGTACATCGCTCAGACCGAGGCCGCGTTCGGTGGCGACGATGTAGCCGCCATTCGCACGGGGCCGAACGAAGCCCGCCACCGGGCTGCCGATGTCGAGGCGGCGCACCGAAGCGCCGTCTGCCTCGAGCGTGAGGAGGGCGCCCTCGGTGAGGTCGACGAAGCGCAGACCGCCCCACGACTCGCTCCAGACCGGCCCCTCACCGTGGTGCGAGACGGGGCCGGTGATGTTCTCGGCGCGCATGCTGGGCCTTTCGTCGACGGGAGGGCTGGGCTGCGGTGCGTGGTGCTGGTGTCGGGATGGCTGGTCGCCCGGCCGGGCTGGCTGGCTAGGCGAGCAGCTGCTTGGCGAGCTGGTCGGCCGAGTAGACCGTTCCGATGGCGTCGACGGCCTCCGCGGGGGATCCGTACCCCCACTCGACCATGATGGTCGGGATGCCGTGGGCAGCGGCACCGAGCGCGTCGTGCGACCTGTCGCCGACCATGACGGTGCGGCTGGTGTCGATGCCGATCTCCCGGAGGCGGCGGATGGCCTCTGCGATGACGTCGGCCTTCTCGCTGCGCGACTCGTCCTCCGTGGCGCCGGTGATGACCGTGAAGTACTGGGCGAGGTCGAAGTGCTCGAGCACCAGGGTGGCGATCGTCTCGGGCTTGCTCGTCGCGAGAGCCAGCGGGATGCCCGCCTTGTGCAGGCGCTCGAGCAGACCAACGACGCCGGGGAAGACGGCGGTCTCGACGGCGGTCGTGTTGTAGTCGGCGCGGTAGAGGTCGAGCGCGTGGCGCGCTTCGGGCTCGGTCATGCCGGCGCGCTCCATGAAGCTCTCCAGGAGGGGCGGCCCGACGTAGGAGAGGAGGCCGGCCGCGTCGGGCACGGGCAGCCCGAGCGCGACGAGAGTGCGCTCGAGGGCGGCCGTGATGCCGGGGGCGGAGTCGACGATGGTGCCGTCGAGATCGAACAGGACTGTGGTCCACGCGCGGGTGACCGTGGTGGGGATGCTGAGGGTGTCGGTGGTGCTCACGCTGAAATAGTAAGGGAGCAAAGTGAGCAGTGGCGGAACGCCCGCTGTGCACGCACTCAGTGAATGCTCAGCGCTCGCACAGGATCACACCCGACCGGCCGAACGCCGGGCATGGGTCAGAACAGCCGTTCGTCCGCGTTGTCGATGCCGCGCATGGCGTCGTAGTCGAGAACGAGGCACCGGATGCCGCGATCCTCGGCGAGCGTGCGCGCCTGCGGCTTGATCTCCTGCGCGGCGAACACCCCCTGCACTGGGGCCAGTCGGGGGTCGCGGTTCATGAGCTCGAGGTAGCGGGTGAGCTGCTCGACGCCGTCGATGTCTCCACGCCGCTTGAGCTCCACCGCGACGGACCTGCCCTCGGCATCCGTCGCCAGGATGTCGACGGGACCGATGGCCGTCATGTATTCGCGGCGGACCAGGCGGTGCCCGTCGCCCAGGAGTTCGATCTGTTCGGCGAGCAGTCTCTGCAGGTGCGCCTCCACGCCGTCCTTCTGCAGGCCGGGATCGATGCCCAGCTCGTGCGCCGAGTCGTGCAGCACCTCGTGGATCGACACGATGAGCAGGTCGGCGGTCTTCGCCTGCGTGACCGTCCAGAGCTCCGTGATGCCGAACTCGCGCTGCTCGTCGCTCGGCTCGCTCATGGCGATCGTGCACGGCGGGCTCATCCAGTTGAGCGGCTTGTAGCTGCCGCCGTCGGAGTGCACCAGCAGGCTGCCATCGGCCTTCAGCATCAGCAGCCGGGTGGCCAGCGGCAGGTGCGCGCTCAGGCGTCCCGCGTAGTCGACGGAACACTTCGCAATGACAAGACGCACCGGATGAGTTTATGCGGCGGATTCGGTCAGGCGCTGACCTTCGCGCGTTCTTTCGCGGCCGGAGCTGCGAGGCCCGCCAGCACCATGAGCACGAGGAGCACGAGCAGGGCGTTCAGGATGCCGAAGTGCTGGCCCAGGAAGCCCAGCAGCGGCGGGCCGGCGAGGAAGGCGCAGTAGCCGATGATCGCGACGGCGCTCACTCGGGCGGCAGCGGCCTCGTCGTCGTCGACGTCGGCCGCTGCCGACATGCCGACGGGGAAGCCGAGCGCGCATCCGAAGCCCCAGAGCACGACGCCGGTGAGCAGCATCCAGGTCTCGGTGCCGTAGATGAAGGCGAGGAGGCCGAGCACGCCCAGGGCGGCGCAGACCCGCAGCACCGGAACCCGCCCGAACCTGTCGAGCAGAGGGCCTCCGACGACTCGGCTCACCGTCATGGCCGTCACGAACAGGCCGAACACGAGAGCGCCCGTCGTGTTGTCGTAGCCGTGCCCGTCGACAGTGGCGAGAGCCAGCCAGTCGTTGGCGCTGCCCTCGGCGAACGACATGCCGAGCATGATCACGCCGATGAAGATGAGGCGCACGTCGCTCCACGCCGCCAGCGAGTGGCGCATGCGCTCGCGCCACGGTTCCCGGGGCTGTCCGGCGCGGGAGTCTCCGGCCGACTCGCGTATGGGGATGAACCTGATCGTCCAGAGGGCGGCGCCGATGATGAGCGCCGCGATCACGAGCAGGTGCCAGGCCACGGGAACGGCCAGACCAGAGGCGAGCGCGCCGATACCGGCCCCCGCGACAGTGCCGAAGCTGAAGAAGGCGTGCATGAGCGGCATCAGGGTGCGCCCGTTCTCGCGCTCGGCGAGTGCCCCCTCGACGTTCATCATCACGTCGCAGGCTCCGTTGCCGAAGCCGAACATCGCCATGCCCAGGAAGATGACCGCCGGCGATGCCAGCACGGTGCTGCCGAGACCTACGATGATGACGCCGATGGCCACCAGGAAGAGCGCCGAGACCATGCCGCGGCGCGCCCCCACCCGAGCGAGGAACCACGGCGCGGCGATGAGGCCGAGCACCGAGCCGGCCGACATGCCGAAGATCACGAGGCCGATTCCGCCGAGGGTGAGGCCGGTGTCGTCGCGCACGGCCGGGATGCGTGCGACCCAGCTGGCGATCGAGAGGCCGCTCAGGAAGAAGATGGCGAAGACGGCATTGCGCCAGGCGACCAGCTCACGGCGCGAGCGCACGGGGGAGGTGACTTTGCTGTCAGGGGGAGTGGTCTGCGACATCGGAGGATCCTGTGCTGATGGCCCGGGGCGGGTGGAACGGGCGGAACTGTCATTCTGACGTATCGAATCGATTCGATCGAATCGATTCGACTAAACTATCGATCACGAAGCGTCGCGGTCAAGCCGACGCACCATTGCCGAGAGGATCCTCGTGGACGGCGACACCACCACGCGCCCCACCCTGTCCGATGTTGCTGCGCGGGCCGGATGCTCCCCCTCGACGGCCTCCCTCGCCTTCAGCGGCACGGGCCCGGTGTCGACGGCGACACGGGAGAAGGTGCTCGCCGCGGCCAGGGAGCTGCACTACGCCGGCCCGGATCCTCGCGCCCGCTCGCTCCGCCGAGGCCGCAGCGGAATCGTCGGCGTCGTCATCGACGACCGAGTGAGCGAGGCGTTCCGCGATCCCGTGAACATCGCCATGCTCGACGGCGTCTCCGAGGCGATCGGCGAGATCGATGCGGCCCTCCTCCTGCTGACGGCCGGTGCCGGCAGCGACAAGCCGGTGAGCCTCGAGACCGCTCCTCTCGACGCCGTGGTGCTCTTCGGATGCAGCACGACGCTCGAGCGTTCGATCGGAATGCTCACCCAGCGCGGCATCCCCGCCGTCGTCATCGAGGGCGACGCCGGCGAGAACGTTCCGGAGATCGCTCTCGACAACCGGGAGGCGACGCGCCTCGGAGCAGAGCACCTGCGCGACCTCGGCCACGAGCGGGTGGCCATCGTCGTGCTGCCGCTCGCCCCCGATCGCGCCCGTGGCGCCCTCACCGACGAGCGCGCGGCGAGCTCCGCCGTCGCGACGGCGACGGAGCGGCTGGCGGGGGCCCGCGACGTCTTTCCCGACGCCGCTGGAGTGGTGGCATCCGGAAGCTATCTCGATGAAGGACTCATCGCCGGACGCGAGCTGCTGGCCGCGACACCGCGACCGACGGCGATCATCGCCCAGAGCGATCTGCTGGCTGCCGGCGTCATCCGTGCGGCCGAGGAACTCGGCCTGAGCGTGCCGGAGGATCTCAGCGTCGTCGGGTTCGACGGTGTGCGCGTCGACGGCCTCGACTACGACCTCACCACCCTGGTGCAGCCCTCGCAGGCCAAGGGCAGGGCGGCGGGCGAGGCGATCGTGCGGATGCTGGCGGGGGAGCACCCCGCGTCGGTGACCTTCACGAGCACGTTCCATCGCGGCGCCACGACGGCACCGCCGCGCGCCGACTGAGGCGACGCCCTTCCCGGTTCGCGCCATTTCGCGGGCATCCGCGCCACATCGGATGGCGCACTGCCCGGGGAAATGGCGCAGCACGAGAGCGGCGCCCTCCCGGGTGAGTAGCGTGGGGTGATGGCCTTGACGCTCGATGAGCTGTACCGCGACCTGCACTCCCACCCCGAACTCTCGTTCGCCGAGCACCGGACTGCGGCCATCGTGGCCCAACGGATGCACGATGCCGGCCTCGAGGTGCACACGGGCATCGCGCAGACCGGCGTTGTGGCGGTGCTGGCCAACGGCGAGGGCGCGACCGTCCTGCTGCGCGCCGACATGGACGCGCTGCCCGTGCTCGAGGACACCGGGTTGCCCTACGCGTCGGTCGCCAGGGGCGTCGACCCCGACGGTGCCGACGTGCCCGTCATGCACGCGTGCGGTCACGACATGCACACCACGTGCCTGATCGGCGCCGTCGAGCGGTTGGCCGCGACCCGCTCGGAGTGGTCGGGAACCCTCGTCGCGGTGTTCCAGCCGGCCGAGGAGCGGGAGGGCGGCGCCCAGGCCATGATCGCCGATGGCCTGTTCGACCGGATCCCGCAGCCGGATGTCGTGCTGGGGCAGCACCTCAACCCGCTGCCGGCGGGAACGGTCGGCGTGCATCCCGGCACCTTCATGGCGGCCGTCAACACGATCCACGTGAAGATGTTCGGCCGGGGCGGGCACGGGTCGCGTCCGCAGAAGACCATCGACCCCGTGGTGATGGCGGCGGCGACGGTCATGCGGCTGCAGACCGTCGTGGCCCGCGAGGTCGCGCCGTTCGACACCGCCGTGGTGACCGTCGGCACCCTGCACGCGGGCCTGAAGAACAACATCATCCCGGGCGAGGCGACGATGGGCCTCAGCATCCGCAGCTTCGACTCCGCCGTCGGTGCTCGCCTCGATGCCTCGGTGCGCCGCATCATCCGTGCCGAGGCCGAGGCTTCGGGGGCGCCCCGAGAGCCCGAGTTCACCAGCGGCGAGGTCTACCCGGTCACGGTGAACGACCCCGAGGCGTCGCGCAGGGTGACGGATGCGCTCGGCCGCCGTTTCGGAGCCGACAGGGTGATCGACCCGGGCGTGCTCATGGGCAGCGAAGACGTCGGCATGCTGGCGACGGCCGCTGGAGTTCCCCTGGTCTACTGGCTCCTCGGCTGCGTCGACCCGGAGGCGTATGCCGCGGCTGCGGCGGCCGACAGGCTCGACATCGACATCCCGTCGAACCACTCGGCCCAGTTCGCGCCGGTGATCGAGCCGACGCTGACCATGGGTGTTGAGGCCCTGGTCGCGGCGTCGCGGGAGTGGTTCACGCCCGTCGGCTGAGGTGGGGCCAGGGCGAAGCCAGCGGTCGACGTGTTGCAGCGCCTGGTGGTGTGCGCCTCGACGGCGCTTCGGACGCGGACTTCGTCCGGCCCTCTGCGAGCGGATCGGGGCCTCAGCGAGCGGATCGAGAGTGCTCAGCGAGCGGCCGCCGGAGCTACCGCACGGCTCCCGTCACCATCCATGCCGTTCCCCGCGCCCGCAGCCCGAGCGTCACGGCCCGTGCCCCCAGGTAGCCGAACGCGAAGGACGCCATGAGGAGCGCGAGACCGAGCGCGTCGTGCGGAGCCCAGGCCCCGACAGCGATCACCAGCGGCGCGAAGACGACGAGGTTCAGCATGCCGGTGAGCGCCAGGTACTTCGCGTCGCCGGCTCCGATCAGCACGCCGTCGAGCACGAACACATAGCCGCAGAGCGGCACGGACAGGCCGAGGACGACGAGGGTTGGCGGCAACAGCCCGATGACGTCGGACGAACTGGTGAAGACGGGCCCGATCAGCCACGACAGGGCGATGAGCGCCGCCCCGAGTACGGCTCCACCGCCGACGCCCCACTGGAGGCAGCGATCGAGAACGGCCTGGACGAGCGGCACGTCTGCTCCGCCGAGCGCCTTGCCGATGAGCGCCTGCGCGGCGATGGCCAGCGCATCGAGCGCGAAGGCGAGCGTGGAGTACAGCGTCATGGCGATTTGGAATCCGGCCAGTTCGGAGGTGCCGAGCCCGGTGGCCACGATGACGGCCAACAGCATGGCGATGCGGAGGCTCACCGTGCGCAGGAACAGCCAACCGCCCGAGGTGATGCCGCCGAGAACCCCGGCGCGATGCGGCATCCGCCGTGCGCCGACGCGTGTCGCGTGCTGGCCGACGACGACGACGTAGACGCCCACCATCGCCCACTGCGCGATCACGGTGCCGATGGCTGAGCCGGCGATGCCCAGCCCGGCACCGTAGATGAGTGCGAAGTTGAGCACGATGTTGGCGGCGAAGCCGATGCCGGCGACGACCAGGGGTGTGCGTGTGTCCTGGAGGCCGCGCAGCAGACCTGTCGCCGCGAAGACGAGGAGCATGGCGGGGAGGCCGAGCATCGAGATCGTCAGGTAGGCGGATGCCTCCGCTGCGACATCCGGTGCCGCTCCGAACGCTCCGACGAGCGCCGGCGCGGTGAACCACCCGCCGACGGCGAGCACGATGCCGAGACCCAACGCGATCCAGAGGCCGTCGATGCCCGCCTCCACGGCCCCGCGCTCGTCTCCGGCGCCCAGTCGACGGCCGACCGCCGGGGTCGTGGCGTAGGCCAGGAACACCATCAGGCCGATGATCGTCTGCAGCACGATGCTCGCGATGCCGAGGCCGGCCAGGGAGGCCTCTCCGAGATGACCGACCATGGCGGAGTCCGCGAGGAGGAACAGCGGCTCGGCGATGAGTGCGCCCAGAGCCGGGACGGCGAGCCGCAGGATGTCGCGGTCGACCGGGCGGCGGCTGAAGATGCTCATCGTCGTCGAGTCTCTCAGGTGCCGGGTCGACAGGATTCTCGGAGCCCAGGACCAGCGCTAGGAATCCGTTAGGAAGATTCACAAAATTATGAAATCGGCGTAGCGTGACCCGCATGAACACCGTCGTCGACATCACCGGCCTGCGCAAGGACTTCGGCCGCATCACGGCTCTCGACGGCCTCGACCTCAGCGTCGCCGCCGGCGAGGTGCACGGCTTCCTCGGCCCAAACGGGGCCGGCAAGTCGACCACCATCCGCATCCTTCTCGGACTCATGCGCTCGTCGGGAGGCACCGCCACCATCTTCGGCAGGGATCCATGGTCGGATGCCGTCGCCCTGCACCGGCGCATCGCCTACGTGCCGGGGGATGTCAGCCTCTGGCCCGGACTCAGCGGGGGCGAGGCCATCGACCTCATCACGCGCCTCCGCGGCGGAATGCGCGACGGGAAGGCCTACGCCGCCCGACGCGCCCACCTGGCCGAGGTCTTCCAGTTCGACCCGACGAAGAAGGGCCGCACCTACTCGAAGGGCAATCGGCAGAAGGTCGCCCTGATCGCAGCTCTCGCCACCCCGGCCGACCTCTACATCTTCGACGAACCGACCTCGGGCCTCGACCCGCTCATGGAGGCGGTCTTCCGCGACGAGGTCGCCTCGGTCCTCGGCGAGGGCGCGACGGTGCTGCTGTCGAGCCACATCCTCAGCGAGGTCGAGCACCTGTGCGACAGGGTGAGCATCATCCGCGCCGGGCGCACGGTCGAGACCGGCACTCTCGCAGAGCTGCGTCATCTCACTCGCACGGAGGTCTCGTTCGCGAGCGCCGGACAGGACGCGAGCATCTTCGTCGGCATCCCCGGTGCCCACGATCTCGTGGTCGACGGCGCGAGGGTGAAGTTCACCGCGGACTCCGATGCGCTCGCACCAGTGCTCGAGGCGCTCGCCGCACGGCGGGTCGGCGGCCTCACCATCAACCCGCCCAGCCTTGAGGAGCTGTTCCTGCGGCACTACCACGACGACATCTCGACGGATGCGGCCGCGGAAACGGACGGAGTCGGACGATGACCGGCCTCGGCATCCTGCTGAGGCAGCGCCTTCGTCGCGACCGCGTGCAGCTGCTCGTCTGGGTGCTGGGGTTCGCCGCCCTGGCCTCGGTCGGGCATGCCGCCGTCGCGCAGAGCTACGGCACGGCGAAGGACCGCGCCGGGGTCATCGTGCTGCTCGAGCAGACGCCGAGCGTGCTCGTTCTGCGCGGGACCCCGCAGGGAACGCAGTCCGATGCCTTCCAGTTCATGCTGTTGTTCGCGTTCCTCGGCGTGTTGATCGGCCTCATGGCCACCTTCCTCGCTGTGCGGCACACCCGCGGCGATGAGGAGCAGGGCCGTGCCGAGCTCGTCGAGTCGACGCCGGCCGGGCGCATCACGCCCCTCATCGCCACGGCGCTCGAGGGCGTCATCGCGATCGCCGTGGTCGGCCTCGTGAACACGGGCGGATTCCTGCTGTACGGGGCGGATGCCGGAGGGGCCGCGCTCGCCGGCCTCGCTCTGGCCGGTGTCGGATTCTGCTTCCTCGGCATCGGCCTGTTGGCGGCTCAGGTGATGCGCACCTCGCGGGGCGCGAACGGTCTGGCCGCTGCCGTCGTTGCCGCCGCGTACATGGTGAGGGGTATCGGCGACGCGACGGGGACGGTCGACGCGGACGACCAGCTCAGCATGACCGCCGGCTGGGTGAGTTGGCTCTCGCCCATCGGGTGGGGCCAGCGAACCAGCCCGTTCTCCGATCCGGCCGTGTGGCCTGCGCTGCTCGGTCTGGCGCTCGGAGCACTCGCGTTCGCAGGCGCGCTGGCGCTGCGATCGAGTCGCGACATCGACTCCAGCCTCATCGGTGAACGGCCGGGTCGAGCGCACGCCCGCGCCTCCCTCGCCGGGCCCACCGCTCTCGTCTGGCGGCAACTGCGCAACCCGACCCTCGGCTGGCTGGTCGCCGCAGCGCTGTTCGGGCTGCTGGTCGGCAGCCTCAGCGTGACCTTGACCGGGAATGCGCCGGCCGATGTGAAGGAGAACCTGGGCGACACCATCGGCAGCATCGCCGGGCCGAACGCGCACGGTGATCTCGTCGACGTGTTCATCGTCGCGATGTTCTCGGTGATCGGGGCCATCGCGGCCGTCTGCGCCGTGCAGTCGGTGGCGCGGGCGCGGCACGACGAGGCCACAGGCACGGCTGAGATCGTGCTCTCCACCGCGGTGTCCCGCCTCCGCTGGTTCGTCGCCTATCTCGTCATCGCCGTCATCTCGACCGTGCTGGTCGTCGGGGTCGCCGTGCTCAATGCCATCGTGGGGTCGGCCGCATCCGGAGCGCCATCGGGCACTGTCGACACCATCGCGTCGGCGGCACTGGCTCAGCTGCCGGCGGTGTTCCTGCTGCTCGCCGTGGTCGCACTGGTGTTCGCCCTCGTGCCACGTCTGACCATCGGATTGGGATGGACCCTCCTGCTGCTCGCGATCTTCATCGGCCAGTTCGGCGGCCTCTTCGGCCTGCCCGACTGGGCCCGTGACATTTCGCCCTTCAGCCACACCCCCATCGTGACCGAGGCGAACGCCGACTGGGGTCCCGCCTGGCTGATGCTGGGCCTGGCCGTCGTCGTGGGCGCGGCATCGGTTCTGCTCGTGCGTCGACGCGATGTCGCGCTCGGTGGATGACCTCGGGGACGGGGTACCCGCCTTCGCGGCCACCGGATGCCGCCCCCACCCGCTCCTGAGAGGATGACTGCATGGCACGGGACGAGAAGGGCGTGAACGACTTCGTCGAGCAGTCGGCGGCCGCCATGACCGCCGCCGGCTTCCCGCGCATGCCTGCGCGCGTGCTCATGGCGCTGATGGTGGCCGAGAACTCCGGTCTCACGGCGCAGGAACTGGGTGATCGCCTCGGTGCCAGTGCCGCCGCGATCTCCGGCGCCGTGCGCTACCTGCAGACCGTGCGCATGATCCGCCGCGTCTCGCAGCCCGGCTCACGGCGCGACCTCTACGAACTGCCCGAGGACTCCTGGTACACGGCCTCCATCGGCAAGAACTCGCTCTACGACCTGATCGAACAGCTGGCTGCCAAGGCCGTCGTCGCGATCGACGACCCGGCATCCGCCGCCTCCAGGCGCGTGCAGGAGATGAGCGACTTCTTCGTCTTCATCCAACGGCGCCTGCCCGAGGTGCTCGAGGAGTGGGAGGCGGAACGCCGACGGTGACGGCGGACGATCCGCAGCGCCCAGTCCGCAGTTCGTGCGGATGCTTCGCGCCGAGACCGCAGCTGATGCTGGTGCCGCGCTCGCCAGACCCGCATGGTCGACGTTCTCGGCGCCGACGACGGTCGGTTCAGCTCCCCAGCCGCTTGATCATCTCGAGTTCGAGTTTCGCCGGGTCGAGGTTGTAGGGCACTGTCACGTCGGTGAGCTCGAAGCCCCGGCTCCTGTAGGCGGCGATGGCGCGCGCGTTGTCCTCGTGCACGTGCAGGGCGAGGGTGTCGCCGTGGGTGCGCGCCCAGTCCTCGATGCCGGCGAGGAGCGCATCGGTCACGCCGAACTCGCGTCCGCGCACGTCCGGGGCGACGTAGACGCCGACCAGCAGCGGGACCGGGTCGTCGGCATCGCCCTCGGCATCCGGAAGGTAGCCCGCCATGGCCCCGATCCATCGGCCGCCCTGGTCGATCGCGACCAGCGACGTTCCCCGATCGGTCTGGCCGCGTGCTCCGCGCATGCGCCACTCGGACTCCGGCTGGTCGAGAGCATGCGCGCGCGTCTCGGCGTAGGCGAGCGGAGTGTCTGCGAGCATCTCCAGACGGATCGCCCGCACCTGCTCCCAGTCGTCGGCGACGGTCGGACGGATGCTGAATGCCAGGGTCATCCCGACGACATTACCGGCGCGACGGCCGGTGCCTGCCCTCCCGCGGACGGGTGTTCTACGGCTGGTCGATGATCTGCTTGCCGAGGGGCGCCAGCGAGACCGGAATCATCTTGAGGTTCGCCCAGGCGAACGGGATTCCGATGATCGTGATGGCCAGTGCCGCCGCCGACACGACGTGCGCGATGGCGAGCCACAGTCCGGCGACGACGAACCAGATGACGTTGCCGATGAACGAGAGAGCGCCCGAGGTGGGGGTCGCCACCACGGTGCGGCCGAACGGCCAGAGCGCGTAGAGCGCGATGCGGAACGACGCGATGCCGAACGGGATCGTCACGATCAGGATGCAGCAGATGACACCGGCCGCGACGTAACCCAGGAACAGCCAGAAGCCCGAGAGCACGAGCCAGATGATGTTCAGCAGCAGTCGCATGGTGCCATTCAAGCAGCCGGATGCCGGGGATGTGCCCGCACGCGGCCAATAGGCTGAACGGCATGACCGATGCTCTCAGCTCTGGAATCGACCTCGACGAACTCGATGCGCGCATCCGCCCGCAGGACGACCTCTTCAGGCACGTCAACGGCAAGTGGATCGACCGCACCGAGATCCCGGCGGACAAGGCCCGCTACGGCTCGTTCTACCTCCTGCACGAAGAGGCCGAGAAGGCCGTGCGCGACATCATCGTGGAGTCGGCGGATGCGGGAGCCGACGCTTCCGTCGAAGAGCGCAAGGTGGGCGACCTCTACGCCAGCTTCATGGACGAGGCGCGCATCGAGGAGTTGGGCGCCGCACCCATCGCCGAGCAGCTCGCGCTCGCGGCATCCGTTCACTCCGTCCCGGATCTCCTGAGCGCTCTCGGCTCGCTCGAACGGGCGGGAACCAGCGGCTTCGCCCAGCTCTTCGTCGACAACGACCCCGGCAACCCCGAGCGCTACCTCGTCTTCGTCGAGCAGGGCGGCATCGGCCTGCCGGACGAGAGCTACTTCCGCGACGAGAAGTTCGCCGAGATCCGCGAGAAGTACCGGACTCATCTGGCCCGCATGTTCGGGCTCGCCGGCCTCGACGACGCCGAGGCGCGCGCCGCCCGTGTCTTCGAGCTCGAGACGGCGATCGCCGCCCAGCACTGGGACAACGTCGCATCGCGCGACAGCGAGAAGACCTACAACCTCACGACCTGGACCGACGCCGCTGCATCGGCTGCTGCGGCATCCGGAGCCGACCTCGACGTCTGGCTGGACGCGCTCGGTGCTCCAGCCGGGTCCTTCGACGAGCTCGTCGTGCGCCAGCCCTCCTTCCTCGCCGGACTCGGCACGCTGCTCGACGAGAGCCACCTCGAAGCCTGGCGCGACTGGCTGGCATGGCAGATCATCCGCTCGAACTCCGCCTACCTGTCGTCGGCCTTCGTGGAGGCGAACTTCGACTTCTACGGACGGACCCTCACGGGAACCCCGTCGATGCGCGACCGCTGGAAGCGCGGCGTCTCCCTCGTCGAGGGGGCCATGGGCGAGGCCGTCGGCCGCATCTACGTCGAGCGTCACTTCCCGGCCGAGTCGAAGACAGCCATGGACGTGCTGGTCGCCAACCTCGTCGAGGCCTACCGCCAGTCGATCACCGGCCTCGACTGGATGAGCGCCGAGACGCGTGAGCGCGCCCTCGACAAGCTCGACAAGTTCACCCCCAAGATCGGCTTCCCGGTGAAGTGGCGCGACTACTCCGCGCTCGACATCCGCCCGGGCGACCTGGTCGCGAACGTGCGGGCCACGAGCGAGTTCGAGTTCAACCGCGAGCTCGGCAAGATCGGCAAGCCGCTCGATCGTGACGAGTGGTTCATGACACCGCAGACCATCAACGCCTACTACAACCCCGGCTTCAACGAGATCGTCTTCCCGGCCGCCATCCTCCAGTTCCCGTTCTTCGCCCCCGATCGGGATGCCGCGGCCAACTACGGCGCCATCGGCGCTGTGATCGGCCACGAGATCGGGCACGGCTTCGACGACCAGGGGTCCAAGTACGACGGCGATGGGCGCCTCACCGACTGGTGGACCGAGGCCGACCGGGCCGCCTTCGAGGAGCGCACGTCGTCGCTCATCGCCCAGTACGACGCGCTCGCACCCCTGCAGGTGCCGGAGCACCACGTGAGCGGCGCACTCACGATCGGGGAGAACATCGGCGACCTCGGTGGCCTCGCGATCGCCTGGAAGGCCTACCTGATCTCGCTGGACGACCAGGAGCCGCCGGTCATCGACGGCCTCACGGGTGCGCAGCGGTTCTTCCTCTCCTGGGCGCAGGCGTGGCAGCTCAAGGCGCGCGACGAGGAGGTCATCCGCCTCATCGCGATCGACCCGCACTCGCCGAACGAGTTCCGCTGCAACCAGATCGTGCGCAACATCGACGAGTTCTACGCGGCCTTCGACGTGCAGCCGACGGATGCCCTCTGGCTGGCCGAGGAGGATCGCGTCACGATCTGGTGACGGCCGGCCCCCGGGCGTCGATCACAGGCCCGATCGAGGCATCCGGGCGAGAACAGGCCGGTCGGGCCTGTTCTCGCCGATGCGGCCTGTGAACCGGAGGTTTCCGTCTCGTTCCCACTTCGCTCACCGCGGATTCATCTTCGAATGTGGATAACTCTTTGGAGACTGTGAATAGAACACGGCTACGCTCGGTCACGGATGCGGTGCGCACTGCATCCGGTGGGGTTATGCTGCCGTGAACCCCTTTCGCGTCACATCGGGAGCGCCACCGCGCCACCGCCCCGTGCGACGCCAGAGCCCGACTGAGGAGCCCCGTTGACGATCCCCGCCATGGAGTCCGAGCGTCGCGCCCGGCACACCTCCCAGCGGGCCGGTCGTCACATCGGAGGCGACGCCGACGACAACTTCTCGCGCGGGTTCAGCGCCCTCGGTTCCCTCGCCGTGAGCGGCGTGCAGGTGTCGGCACGGGCCACCGACCTCGCGTCAGGGCGCGTGCTGTTCTCGGTCGACGACCACGTGGTGATGCCCACGGCCAGCATCGGCAAGGTGCTGCTGCTCGTCGAGGTGGCCGCGCGCCTGGCCGACCCCGGATTCAACGGCTACACGATCCTCGATCGCGAGACCGCGGACTTCGTCGGCGACTCCGGCATCTGGCAGCACCTGCAGGCACCCGCACTTCCCATCGCCGACCTCGCCGCACTCGTGGGCGCCACGAGCGACAACCTGGCCACGAACGTGCTCATCCGCACGGTCGGCCTCGAGTCGGTGCGGGCGCGCACCGAGGCTCTCGGCCTGAAGCGCACGGCGCTCCTCGATCTGGTGCGCGACCACCGCGGACCCGACGACGCCCCGCAGCTGAGCATCGGTGCCGCCAGCGAGCTCACCTGGCTGTTCGCATCGCTCGCGCGCGGCGAGATCGTGTCGAAGGAGGTGTCGCAGCGCGTCATCGGCTGGCTCTCGCTGAACGCAGACCTCTCGCTCGTCGCCAGCGCCTTCGGCCTCGATCCGCTGGCGCACCGCGGAGCCGATCACGGCATCCTGCTGGTCAACAAGACCGGAGCCGACGGCGGGGTGCGGGCAGAGGTGGGCGTGCTCCGCGGCCCGCGCACGGCTGTCACCTATGCCGTGTCGATGTACTTCGCCGACACCAATCTCCAGGCGAGGCTCGCCGTGCTCGACGGCATGCGCCAGGTCGGACTCGATCTGCTGGAGTACGTGCACTGAACACGACAGTGCTTCAGTGATCGCCTCGGTGCCCGAGATCGCCGAGTGGATCGACGCGACCATGCAGCTCGAGGCCTCGCCGTATCGGGCCGAGGCCGAGCGCGAGCGCCTCGCCAGCGACCTCGACTTCTACGGAGCATCCGTCGGCATCGTGCGGGGAACGGTGCGGGACGCCGGCCGTCGCTACCCGGGACTGAGCCACGACGAGGTCACAGCGCTCAGCTCCGAGCTCTGGCGCCCGCGGATCTTCGAACGTCGTCTCGCCGCCGTGGTGCTCCTGCAGTCGCACGCCGCTGAACTCATCGGCACCGACCTCACGCGCGTCGAGGGATTCGTGCGGGAGGGACGGATGCCGGAGCTCGTCGACCTGCTCGCCGTCGATGTGGTCGGGCCCATGCTGCGCACGCTCGATCGGCGTGGCCGGGCGCGCGCGGACCTCGTGTTGGATCGGTGGGGCAGGGATCCCGACGACTGGGTGCGGCGGGCGGCGGTGCTGGCGCCGTTCCGCGAGCTGAAGGCGGGCGCACTGACCGTCGATCGCGATCGCGTGGAGCGGCGCCTCCGTTCCGCGCAGGACGTGGTGCCCACGGATGCTGCATCCGTCGTGCAGGATGCCGTCGATCGGGTGCGTGCGGTGCTGGCGTAGGAGTCGCTCGCCGGCGCCGGGCGGAGCCCTCCCCTTGAAGTGCCTCCGGCCTTCCGGCCTGTCGGTGGGCAGGTGGACCGGCGCTGGTCGAGTGGATCCATTCATGACCCGACCCGACCAGCGCCGCTATCGGTGCGTCAGCCCCTCACGGCCGGATCAGGAGCCTTCGGCGAGGTCGCCGATGGCGTCCGTGATGAAAGCGGCCACCTCGGCGGGGTTGGTCTGCATGACCAGGTGGGGCGCCGCGATCTCGACGACCTTCCTCAGTCCTGCGCGCTTGTAGCCGAAGCGCTCGACGTCGGGGTTGATCGTGTGGTCGTCGCTGGAGACGATGCCCCATCCCGGCTTCGTCTTCCACGCGGCGGCCGTGGCCGGTTCGCCGAACGCCACAGCCGACAGGGGCCGCTGGGATACGGCCAGCACGCGCGCGACGCCTTCATCGAGGCCCCCAGCGAAGACGCCCGGGAACGCGTCGATCTTCACGGAGACGTCGGTTCCCGGCTCGCCACCGGCGACGGGGTAGGGGCTGTAGACGAGGTTCGCGGCGAGCTCGGAGTCGGGGAAACCGCCCTGGAGCTGGCCGAGGCTCTCTCCCTCGTCGAGGGCGTAGCCCGCGACGTAGACGAGTCCGACGACGTTCTCTGCGACTCCGGCGACCGTGATGACGGCGCCGCCGTAGGAGTGCCCGGCCAAGATGACGGGACCGTCGATCTGTTCGACGAAGTCCTTGATGTAGGCGGAGTCACCCGACAGGCTGCGGTTGAACACCGGAGGAACGAGAACGGTGTGACCCTGGTCGAGCAGGATCCTCGTCACGGGCGCCCACGAGGCGCCGTCAGCGAAGGCGCCGTGGACGAGGACGATGGTGGGCTGTTGATCTGACATGGGGTTCCTTTCGATCGTCCCGGCCGACGGCACGTCGACCGGGGGCAGGTTCCGCCGGCGGGGCGAGCACGCGGGCACCCTGTCAGGGTCTGCAACGGCGGTGGGATTCCCTGCCGCGACCCGAGAGCGAGGCATCCGCGATCTCGACGGTCTCCGGCGACCCTGGTGTTCCTCGGGTCACGGTACCCATGCCCTCGTCGACGTGCGTGTCCCCGGTGGTACCCCCTCCGAGAACCGTCAGCTGTGCTCAGACGGCTCGGGGCGCGCTACGATCCGCCGCCTCGTCGAGGGAGGCGGCCAGGTGCGAGAACACAGCGGCCGTGCGGCTCTGCGGGGGAGCCGAGAGCACAGTGAGGAGGTATCCGGGCATGCTGCGGACGGCGAAGTTCTGCAGGTCGATCTCGATGGTCCCGAGATCATCGATCTCCATGTGGATGTGTGCGTCCTCGGGCCCCGAGACGTCGTACCGGGCCCACATCCGCACGAAGTCCGGGTCGACCGAGAGCTCGTCGACGATCTCCTTGAGCCGCGGTGAGAACGGGTCGGCGTCGCGCCGCAGCCCAGCCAGCGTCGACCTGGTCATCGGCTCCCACTCGACCAGGGTCTTCTTCATCCTGTCGACGAAGAGATCGAGTGCCACGTTCGACCCGGCAGCGAGCCCGCCGTGACCGAAGACCGTCGCCAAGTGGTTCGATGCGACGATGTCGCGGTTGCTGTCGGAGACGTAGGCCGGTGTGTGCGTCCACTGACTGAGCACGCGCGCGATGCGCTCGGCCGAGTCGGCCGCCGGGAGTTCGGGGGTGGGAAGGTCTCCGCTCGCGAGCCGGAAGAGGAATCGACGTGAGTCGGAATCCAGCTGCAGGGCGCGAGCAAGGGCGTTCAGCACCTGGTCCGACGGCCTCGCGCCCCGGCCGCGCTCGAGGCGCACGTAGTACTCGGCGCTGATCCCGGCGATCCTGGCGATCTCGTCACGCCGAAGGCCGGCGACCCGTCGTCCGGCGTCGCGAGCGATTCCCACGTCCTCGGGCTGGCACACGTTGCGCCGTGCTCGCAGGAACTCACCGAGTGCGACCGATTCCGCTGACATCCACCCATCCTCCAGTTCGGACCGAATCCACCGTACTTCGTGGAGCCGCGCCTCCCTGTTGGCTTCGGAACCCCTGAACGCGCACAGAGGGCCCGTTTCTCCGCGACCATCACTGCAGGCAGAACTCGTTGCCTTCCGGATCGCGCATCATGATCGCGAACTCCTCGAACGGCCCCCACGATCCGGTCAGCGTCTTCTCGACGGATGCCCCGAGCGCGACGAGCCGATCCCGTTCGACCTCCAGCTCCTGACGGGACGCGCGCCTGTCGTCGAAAGGCGTGATGTCGATGTGCATCCGGTTCCGCTGCCGCCGTTCGCGGTGGAAGCGGGTGAAGTAGAAGCGCTGGTGGGTCGGGTCGCCGTCCCATGCCTCGGCGCGGGCCGCGATGTCGTCGTCGTCCAGGCCGGCTTCCCTGAGGGCGGCCACCTCGTCGGCAGGCCAGCCCGTCGGTTCCGGATACCCCATGGCGGCGCACCAGAAGCCGGCGAGCTCGGTGGGGTTCTCCGCGTGGAAGGTGACGTTGGAGATGCGCGCTGTCATGGCTCGAGCGTAGAACCGCGGCGATGCGCCGACCACCGTCGCATCATCGCTCCGGCGGACCCCCGTCAGGGCCTCGGCGGTGCGGGAGCCTGCACGCACCGGTGGTACAGGATCACTCCCTAAACTGGAGGCACCGTGCTCCGAGCCTCGCCTCGAGATCGCGCGGTTCCCGCTCGCCCCCATCGCCCCATTGGAGCCACCATGGCCGCACCCAGCCGTCTCGACGCCGTCATCGCCCTCGCCCGCCATCGCGGGTTCGTCTTCCAGGCCGGCGAGATCTACGGAGGGTCGCGATCCGCGTGGGACTACGGGCCCCTCGGCACCGAGCTCAAGGAGAACATCAAGAAGCAGTGGTGGCGCTACATGGTGCAGAGCCGCGACGACGTCGTCGGCCTCGACTCCAGCGTCATCCTGCCGAAGCAGGTGTGGGAGGCATCCGGCCACGTCGAGGTCTTCAGCGACCCGCTCGTCGAGTGCCAGCACTGCCACAAGCGCTTCCGGGCCGACCACCTGGAGGAGGAGTACGAGGAGAAGAAGGGCCGCGCGCCCGAGAATGGCCTCGACGACATCGCCTGCCCCAACTGCGGAAACCGCCACACCTGGACAGAGCCGCGCGCCTTCTCCGGTCTGCTGAAGACCTACCTCGGTCCGGTCGACGACGAGTCGGGCCTGCACTACCTGCGCCCGGAGACCGCTCAGGGCATCTTCGTGAACTTCGCCAACGTGCTGCAGGCGTCGCGCCAGAAGCCGCCGTTCGGCATCGGCCAGATCGGCAAGAGCTTCCGCAACGAGATCACACCCGGAAACTTCATCTTCCGCACGCGCGAGTTCGAGCAGATGGAGATGGAGTTCTTCGTCGAACCCGGCACAGACGAGCAGTGGCAGGAGTACTGGATGGAGCAGCGCATGAGCTGGTACACCGGTCTCGGGATCGACCCCGCGAACCTGCGCTTCTACGAGCACCCCAAGGAGAAGCTCAGCCACTACTCGAAGCGCACCGTCGACATCGAGTACCGCTTCGGCTTCACCGGAAGCGAGTTCGGCGAGCTCGAGGGCATCGCGAACCGCACCGACTTCGACCTGCGCACCCACTCCGAGGCATCCGGCAAGGACCTCTCCTTCTTCGACCAGACCAAGAACGAGCGCTGGATCCCGTACGTCATCGAGCCCGCTGCCGGCCTCACCAGGTCGCTCATGGCCTTCCTCGTGGACGCGTACCACGAGGAGGAGGTGCCGAACGCGAAGGGCGGCGTCGACAAGCGCACCGTGCTGAAGCTCGACCCGCGCCTGGCGCCCGTCAAGGCGGCCATCCTGCCGCTCTCGCGCAACGAGGCGCTGTCGCCGATGGCCCGCTCGCTGGCGGCCGAGCTGCGCCAGAGCTGGAACGTCGACTTCGACGACGCCGGCGCGATCGGTCGCCGCTACCGCCGCCAGGACGAGATCGGCACGCCGTTCTGCGTCACCGTGGACTTCGACTCCCTCGAGGACCAGGCCGTCACCGTGCGCGACCGCGACACGATGCAGCAGGAGCGGGTTCCGCTCGCTGGCCTCCACGCCTACCTGGCCGAGCGGCTCAAGGGCGCGTAACCCGCCTTCGCTCGCCACTTGTGGCCGCATCCCGCTCACGGATGCGGCCACAGCTGGCGAACGGGCGTCCCGGATGCGGCCACAAGTGGCGAGCGGGCCTGCAGGCGAGTGGGAGACCGCGCGCAGCGGACCGGATCAGCGCGCGTCGAACTCCGAGCGCAGGATGCCGTAGAACGCCGAGTCCGACCATTCGCCCTTGTCGTAGAAGGTCTCGCGCGTCGTGCCCTCGTGGCGCATCCCGAGTCGCTCGCACAGGGCGGCGGACGCCGTGTTGCGCGGGTCCAGCTGGGCGTGCACCCTGTGCGCGTCGATCGCGGTGAACGCGACCGCCATGATTGCGGCCGCCGCCTCCGTGGCGAAGCCGCGCCCGGCGTAGTCGGGGTGGAACACCCAGCCGATCTCGACGTCGGCGTTGCCGGCATCCGAGAGCCGCAGCATGACGTCGCCGATGACGCGACCGTCACCGTCGCCGAACAGCGACGGTTCTCCGGGGAGCACGCAGGCGAAGAACACAGCGTCGCCGTTCTCCGCGATCGTGCGCATGCCGGCACGCGTGCGGGTGTGATCCGCGCCCTCATCGGCGGTGCGGCTGGGCCACGGGATGAAACGCAGCACCTCGTCGAGGCGCTGGTACTCCCAGACGTCCGCGACATCGGAGGCACTGAGCGGGCGCAGCACGAGTCGCTCGGTGGTGATCGGAGCCCCGTCGTAGGCCGCGATGTCGAATGGCAGTCTCAGTGACGGAGGCGGCGACCCCATCAGGAGGCCGTCAGGCCGAACTCGGCGTCGTCGTCGGCGGCTACGACTGCGGCAGCGTGTCCGTCGACGGCATCGTCGCTCGCCCCGACGGATGCCGCGGCAACCCCGGGAACCACTCCGAAGATCGCCTCGACGCCGTCGATCCAGGTGCGCTGCTCGCCTCGCGCCACGTATTCGCGCGAGCGCACCATCGGGGTGTGCAGGAGCACGCCGGCCAGGTGACGCAGCGCCTGCTCCGTGGCAGCGGAGTCATCGCCCCGAGCGCGGGCTCTGGCGATCTCGTCGTCGACGATGCCCAGCACATGGGTGCGCAGTGCCACGACGGCCGGCGCGAGGTTGATCTCCTCGCTCACGGCGCCGAACTTGCGGGCCGCCTTGCCGACGATGGCCCGAGCCTCATCCGTCGCCGTCAGGTCGTCGAGCGGGGCGTGCAGCCGGATCGTCTCGAGGTCGAGCAGCGAGATGCCGTCGATCTCTCCCACAGCCGGCTCGATGTTGCGCGGCAGGCCCAGATCGATCACGAGCTGTCTGGCCGGGGAGTCGACGGTGCGCCCGAGCATCTCGACAGCACTGCGGCCGGTGTGCACATCATCGGCCGTGAGCACGAAGGCCTCGACGGCTGAGCAGGCCACGATCACGTCGGCGGATGCCGCAGCGGCGGGGTAGTCGGCCACGGAGATGGCCGGCAGGTCGTGGTTGGCGGCGAACTT